>NC_003552.1:2118970-2421680 GCF_000007345.1 Methanosarcina acetivorans C2A
AGCCTTGTTTTGTCCATTGGTTCCTCCCTTGAAAACAAGGTTGACCGCAGTTCAAAACTGGATAATACAATCCCTTCGCTCCATGCCCATTACAGGCACTTCATCACTAACGAATTGTTCCGCCCCTGTTCGTCTCATCGATATTTTTGTCCTTGCGGGTCCACCGCTTGGAGTTTTCTCTTAACATCGATGAGCAGGTTCCCACGTTCCACAGAAAAGCCCGAGTTAAGTTCCCGCCACCTATATACCGATCACCATCTGGTCAGTAAACAGAGTATCTTCTAGACTTATCCCAGGTTAGTCACGCAACCTGGTTTTGATGACATCATCGCGTTTTCGATACGTCTTCAGTGGTTCATTTCATTCGGCTCCTTAACCCACACCTGACGAAGTCATAGCCTCGCCTTTTCCCATAATGCTCACTACCGTGGCTTTTGACCAAAGCAGCTTATGGGTGGTTTGGAATCACTTCCTGTAAAGCGAGTCCGAGGGGTCTACCCTCATCTTTTCTGCAGCCTCGTGGCACACCGGGACCCTCTGCGCTCCCCTTGTAATAAATATTTATGAGAAAATTCTAAGTTTAACTTACAAATCGATCAGTGAATTATTTATCAGCAAATATTAAAAAATCTATAACCTACCATTCACTAATAAAAAAGGATTAAAATGAATTAAACTAGTGTCGAGTCAATCCTCAATTGTCGGATAAAGACGTGACAATTTTATTCTTGCATCATCTGTTGTGAATTGCCAATTAACCTTTGAATTTTTGTTGTTTCTGTAATTTTGCCATGCGCATACTTCTTTCCTAACAAGCTCGATGTTATCCATTCTTCTTTTTAAACATTGACCTGTAAGTACGTTCAGTTCAATCTCTGCCATGTTCAACCAGCTTCCATGTTTTGGTGTGTACACGAACTCAAATCTGTCCCACAGCGCCTTTGCTTTGGGTGGTGGAAATGTTTCGTAGAGAGATCCAGGTATATGCGTGTTTAAATTGTCCATTACTAACGTAATTTTATCTGCATTTTCATGTTGACCTTCTATTTCTTCCAGGAAATAAGCCCATTCTCGCTTTGTTTTTCTTTCAGTAATCTTTACCATTCTTTTCCCTGTCAATGGTTCACAAGCAAGGAATACATTGCACACCCCATTTCGCTCATATTCATAATCGTACCTGGATGGCTTTCCTGGTGAGCAGGGAATAGGAATCCTGGTTTCTGCAATCAGTTGTTTTGGGGATTCGTCCATACATACAACAGGATTTCGTGGATCAAACGGACGTTTATAAACATCCAGAACCATTTCCATATTCGCAACAAAGCTACTGTTTTGTTCTGGAGGAATTACCCATTGTTTCTTTTGCCAGGGTTTAATTTCGTTTTTTTAAAGTACGCCGTACTGTTTCGTGAGAAATATCCTCGAAATAGCCAAGTTCTACAGCCTTATCGGCTAATAATCTCAAAGACCATCTTGCAAAACCTTCAGGGGGTTGACTGCAACTAAGGGCGACTAAATGGGCTTCAGCGTCACCATCAACTTTTTTAGTATAAATGCGATCGCTTTCTTTCCCGTTGAGGGCAACTTCAAGTCCTTCTTCAACAAATCGCTTCTTAACACGGTCAATTTTTTTCATACTAATATTCAGGACACGTGAGATTTCTTCATTGGTTGAATGGGTAACATTCAATTCACTTTTATCGCAATTAAGCAAGATCAGAGCATTGAGAATTTGTTGAGAGTTATGTTTTCCCTTTGAAGCAAGTTCACAAAGAGATCTACGTTCATCTTCGGTAAGTGTCACAGTATATCTAATCATAAATGATACTTATGAAGATCATTCTATGTATCTCTTAAGACCTTTCATCGTTGACGCGACACTAGAAAAAATTGAATAATATCATATTAAATCAATTAAAAGTTCTCTAAAATTACTTTTTCAACAAAATAAAAGTTATTAATGGATATTATTGAAAGATAAGTACCTTTAATGAAAGTGACAAAAACTTAGCTTCAAAAATTATTTGAATTCCACATTTTGAGGCAATTATTTTGTACGGATAAGTAATACTAATTTTAAATATGATAGTATTAAATATTATGAATATCATCAAAAGTGTTAAATATCTGCTCAACATATGTCGTTCTGTCTAAAAATGTCTGAAGACAACAAAACAGACACCAGACACGCCTCCTAAATGTCTGCGACGCATTCGACTCTGAGAATTCCTCGCCTGTAAATTATGCAGGTGAGGGGTTTCAGGTAGAGAAAAATATCCGTATCTATTTGTGAATAGTGTCCGAAAGTATAATTCAGAGAATTTTATCTGCGTTTTTTGAGAAAAAACCTGGACTCAAACTCTATAGGTTCTGATCCATATTGAAAATAAATGAAAAAAATGTTATGGCAGCGTACCAAAAGTTGCGGAAATTTGAGAAAAATTTATCTCAATTCCCTTTCATTTTATCATTTTTAACCATATTTTTTCATTTTTTCCTGTTCTTAGATCATTGCAAACATATCCACAACATCATCAAAGTCTATCCTCCCGTTTCCGTTGAAGTCGAAGTACTCAACAGGCATATTTTCCTCTATCCAGTCCATGTTGTGGAAGTACGCCACTATATCCACGAAACTGAACTCCCCGTTTCCGGTAAGGTCTTCATAGAGCCCATCTCCGTCGAGGTCTCTAGGGGCATATTCCTGATCAGGCAGTGGGGACAGAAGGGTTACTTCAATTGTCCCTGCCAGGAGAGCTGGTTCGATAGAGTCTCCGGAATCGTCCTCCAGACGTTTAACCCCTATTGAAAGGTTCGCTGAACCAGATTCCTTTCCAGAAACCGTGAGAGTAGCAAGCACAACATCTGCTGCCCCCTCCTTAACGGAATCTTCCAGGTCAATAGTCTTCAGGTAGATAGAAGAATCTGGAAGGGTAGAGTTCTGAGTAATCAGAGCCCAGGAGGGGTACTCTATATCAACTATCTCGGCAACAGCCGGGTCATCAATAGCAACGGTCAGGTTGTAGCCTGAAAGACCTGCAGGGAAAAGGCTGGCAACGAGATTTATTTCAGTAGATTCGTTTTCCGCCACAGAGGAATTTTCCGGGTCGAAGTATAAAGTAACAGTTGATCCGGAAGCTTCGGAAACTTCTATGTAATCCGTTTTTAACTCGAAGTCAGAACCAGCAGCATTTTCCACAGTCAGATTTACGGTGTAGTTACCTGCTGCAGAATAAGTATGCGAGGGGTTCTGCTCAGTTGAATTAGCTCCATCTCCGAAGTCCCAGAACCATGAAGTCGGAGACCCGGTTGATGTATCGGTAAAGTTTACTGCCAGCGGGGCATCTCCGGATGTCGGGGTTGCCGTAAAGTCGGCCACTGGCTCAGCAGGTGCCGATTTCTCATATTCGACAACAAGGATCTGCTGGAGTGCGTCCATACCTCCGCTTGTAGTTCCCTGGATTCCAGCCTCGTTACCGGTTTCATTGAGATAGCTCTTTACGTCAAAGACCTGTGCATTACTGGTTTTCGAATCACCCTGCCATGCATTGGTTGCCACTATGTTTCCGTTGAAAAGCAGGTTTCCTTCATCGGACCCCGCACTTCCTGCGAAACTGTATAGTGTAGCGTTCTGGACCTTACCTGTTTCAATAGACATCCCGGTGAAAGGAGCATATGCAGTCGCTTCTTCAAGAGTGGTCCCGTAACTGGATGCTGATACACCAAGCTCGTCGCATTCTTCATTGATGAAGATTTGTTTCCGGGTTTCGTTAGAATTTTTGTAGACCACAACAAGGGTGCTGGGGTACAGTGCGACTTTGCCGTAGAGGTTATTATCACCATCATAGGGGTTTGTGACAAGGCTGTTACCCGACGAGCTAAACCTGTCAGTTACATCATAGACACAGAGCCCATATTCATAATCAGCATACGTGCCAAAATTGCTCCAGTCCCTATAGAGAGTTCCGTTCCCGGTTGAGAGGTTTCCGTTCTCTATTATGTTCCCGTTGAAGCTGAGGTTCAACCACGGATATCCGCCAGCGGTCTGGTCCCAGTTGTAGGCGAAATAAAGGAAGACCTTTTCTATTGTGGAACCGCTCGGGACCGGAAGGTCGCTTGCAGTCCAGGTTTCGGTCCTGCCGGAACCCCATGCTCCAACACTCTTGTAAGCAGTTGCAGGCATCGTGGAGTACAGAAGGTTCCCCTGGAGGTCAAAGGTATGCTTGGTAGTGATATTGCTTCCGCCTTCCCAGTAGAGACCTTTTCCTTTGTACCCGTTGTATTTGACCGGTACAGCCCTGCTTTTGTTGTTGTTGGCTTCATTGGTCTCAGGAATCAGATTATCCGGGTCGATAACTGCAGTGTAGGTTACGGTGCTTCCCTGGAGGTTTCGGATGGTGGGATCGGTAATGAATATAGTTGTTGTCCCTCCACCCGCAAGGGAAGAAATCGTTTCCGTGTTTACAGGAACTGTACCGGATACGTCGCTCGCATACACGTCTACAGTAATATTAGTAAGGTTTTCTGTTCCGGAGTTAGTTATGCCGTAAGCCACAATGGTATTTGCTTCCCTGGCAAAGACAACATTGCTTGGTGAAATAAGAACTGCGGCTATGCTAAGGTCGTTCGTTGCCACTTGACCCGCTTGAGTTACGGTTATGTAGTTTGTCTTTACTTCCGAATCGCTTCCGTCTGCATTGGCAACGGTGAGGTTGACAGTGTAGGTACCCACAGTTTCGTAGGTATACGATGGGTTCTCTTCTTCGTTGTCAACATTTCCATCGTTGTCAAAGTCCCATGCATAGGAAGAGACAGTACCGTTTGATGCGTCGGTGAAGTTGACCATCAGCGGTGCATCTCCGGATGTCGGGGTTGCCGTAAAGTCTGCTACCGGCGGCTCCGGGAGTGGTTCATTGACAACAATGTAATCAGTCTTTACCTCAGAATCACTTCCGTCTGCATTGGCAACGGTGAGGTTCACAGTGTAGTTCCCGGCTGAGGTGTATGTAAAAGAAGGATTCTGGTTGGTACTGTCAATGATTCCATCGTTTTCGAAGTCCCAGGCCCAGGATGTAGGGGAGCCAGTAGACTCATCGGTAAACTGGACCGTCAAAGATGCATATCCAGATGTCGGTGATGCTGTGAATGAAGAAACGGGGATAACAGGACCGCTACCGACAACGTTGTAGTTTTCAAAAGGCTGCATCAGGGGATGGTTGTCGGTTCCAAGGTCGTTTGGAACTGTGTAGGAGGTATCGCCGATTCCGTCACCATCTGAATCAGTGCCGTTGTAGTCGGACCAGTAGTTACCCATGTAGCCAGTATAGGTGGTTCCATTGTAGGTGTATTTGATGGGGGTGGTGGAGTTCCAGTATGTAATGGAAGGAAGTGTACCTCTAATCTTGGTGATTTCTGAATTGTTGGATATGGTGTTTAAATATATCTTGTTTTCATCTCCTGCATCTCTAAAATAAAATGCATAACCATTTGATTCGATATGATTGTTTTTTACTGTAGTATTGGCTGCATTAAACCAAATAGCAGAATCTTTGCTGTTTTTGATTGTATTATTTACTATTATCGAATTATCTGCTTTTAATTCCAGTCCTTTGTTTGTATTATTTATGATTATATTATTCTCAAAAATCGTATTTACGTGCAGGTTAACAGAGGTAAGTCCATCAAACACACAATCTCTGATAGTTATATCCGAAGCTGTGCCAGTAACTGATTGAATATTTGGCGCTGTTGTTATTTTCATTCCTTCAAGGACAGTTCCGGTTGCATTTGCATAAGTCGCAGTTTGCGGAATATCTATTATACCATTAACGGTTACTAGATCAGGGCCCTCACCTTTTATAGTAAGGTATGGGATGGGGACTGCAAATTCATTGTATGTCCCAGCATAGACATAAATTGTATCACCGGAAGAAGCACTGTTGACAGCAGATTGTATAGTCGTGAAATCTGCTCCTCCGTCGTCATCGACGTACCAGGTCTTTGCTTCTGCAGGTGTTATTAACACCGTGCAAAGAAGGGAAAACAGAATTATAAATATTCTTTTATTCATCTATCATTCACTCCTCATTTCTGAAATTTTAGCCCGAAACTCCTGTGATTGTGGCCTTTTTCAGCAGGATCTGAGAGGATGTTCGGGATTGAATCACAATTATTTTGTAGCTCTTTTAGTCTGAAGGGGGTTCTCCCAATAATAAAAAACAAAAAAATTTGCGGCGTATATAAAAAAATCTGGATCTGCGTTAATATTGTGTTTTTCAGATCAGCCCAAATTATTGATTTTAAGTCACTGTCTATAATTTATTTCTCATTTCTGAAGTCAGGAACGAAACTTTCCAAGTATCGTGGCCTTCTCTCAGCCTTCCAACATTCGATTCAATGTTGTGGAGTTGATCCGAATTTGGATTCCGAATTTACTGGAGAAGATCACGTTTCAGACTTGGATAATTTAGTATAAAAAATGGTTACGATATATATAAATTTATCTAAAAAATAAGAATAGTATCTAGTTATATAGGTATTAAGTAACAAAAATAAATCTATTTTTAACACTCATCTTGCTAATTATGAATTACGTGGTTAAACTAAAATTCCTCCAAAAGGACGTGTGGTTCACTTCAGAGCATATGGATTTGTAAAGGTGTTTAGGATAGTTTCAAAAGATGGAGACACGCAACACTGGGTTACAGATGTGCAAGATATGGATGAATCAAAACGTGAAGAGTTGGCAAAAAAGTCATGGAAAATTGAGGGATACCATAGAGGGATAAAACAGTTCTGTGGTGTTGAAAAATGTCAGGCAAGAAAGGAAGAGTCACAAAGAGCACATATACTGTTCTCATTAAGAGCCTTCCTTAGACTGGAATTACAGAGGGTAAAAAGTGGAATATCCTGGTTTGAAAGTGCCATGAAAATTAGAAGAGTTGCAGTGACTGTATATCTAAATAATCCTCTGTACACAGTAAATTAATCCAGATATTTGGTAAGTTATTGAAAACGATATGCTAAGACCAAACTGCGTAACTCTTATTTAAGTTGTTATTAGATAAATTTTTCACGAAATCAGCTATGTTAAATATTAGCGGCAATAAAGGGATTATGTGAGAAATGGCAAAACCTCAATTATCAATTCTTGGATATACATTTTGATTTTAGAAAAATAGAACCGAATTAAGGTCAATTTCTGTAATAAGGTAGATAAACTGAAGCAGACAGTCTAACTTATAACCAATTGGAGTCTCCAAAATCTTCTTAAAAAAGGGAGGTTTTGATAAACCTCCAAGTTAACGAATCAAAGTTTTTACTTTGCGTTTTTTCTAAACTTAGGAGATCATACTTTTTTGAGCCACAATTTTACATAATCTGTTGCGATATGTGAGTGGTAGTCATCATCTTCGGTCTTCTGTTCTGCCAGCACAGTCACATTATTATTAATGATATAGTTCCCAAGGTTATTTGTTATTCCTCCTGTCAGGTAATTCTCGTTTCCGTCACCATCACAGTTATCCAATTCTTCATAGCCAGTTCCATTCCAGATGTAGAGATAAGCTCCATTGGAATTACCTCCTGCATCATGCCACCCAGCACCATTCCATGTTACGTTGATCGAATCAAAATTAGATAAATCGTTACAGCAACTGACATTGAACACAAACCTATGTGCTGCACGTTTTTCATAGGTGTCAGTATAATGTTCCGCAAAAACTCCATCATCATATTTGATCTCATCGTACTCTGTCCCTGAAAATTCATCATCCGGATCATTGCTGACAGATGGTGGCAGGCCAGAAGCCTCTTTCTTGTACGCAAACATACATATCCCTGCCCTACCCAGCGTTTCATTGCTGAAGTCGTAGATAAGAGATTTGTCCTCTACGGTCAGCAGGGCAAGCGGGATCTTGAAGTAGCCACTGTATGTTCCTGAATCAGTTGCGTTTCGATCGTATGTCATATAGCTGTCGTTTCCACTGGTAACATTGGTTGTGACGTTCCAGCTCTGCCACTGGAAGTATTCTCCCTGCCCTGGATTAGCCCACGGCAACTGATCATCGTCACTGTTGAAGGTATAGTTCCCGTTAAAACTCGCAAGGGGGAGTACAGTTAAGTTTGCTTCCCCGGGAGTATAAACTACCGACGTATTGAAGGTAGTGTTCCCTTTGTAAGGATGAGGGAAGCCACCCGTATAAGGCGAAAAAATACCATCTGTCTTATATGAGTCCGTGTCATGGCCCTGGGCTACCCAGTAATGAGTTACATTACAGGACTGATTATTATATGCCACCACAAGGACGATCGCCTTCACCCGGCTTTCGAATGGAGCTTCACCTATCAAATTGGTCACGCTCACATTTGTTGAGACAGTTGATGAGGTGATGTTGTCAGTCACGTCATACCAGATCAGGAAATCGCTCGTTACACGGTTACTGTGGTTAGTTATCCAGACCGGACCACTGCCTGCCCCTCCAGTACCCGCAAGATAAAACTTGTATTCAGTGTTCATGCTCTCAGAGCCCAGAGTTTCGTAGCTTGAGCCACTTCCGTTAAACTCCGTAGTGACATTCTGGGGATAATTGTTTTCCATGTGTCCAATGTAGGTGTCTACATAGAGCCTTGCCCATACGATATCATCTGGGTCACACGGTAAGGTGGTCTCCCAGTGAACCGGGTCTGGATATGCTTGATCAAACCCGGGATAAGCATCGAACCACAGGTCTCCGGTTACTGTACCGTATGTACCGTTCGCAGTGATAAGGGGAACTCCTCCGAGGTACGGGTCTGCTGCGGCAGGAGAGGCGATTGCAAATAAGAGCACCAGTGCACCTAAGAGGAGCAGGGGAGCGATCGGCGTCGTGCCGCCTATTTTTATTGAATTTTCTTTTTTAAACATAAGTATTTTCTCCAAATTTTGTTAATTTTTGAGTTTTGTTTAGTTAAAATTCTCATTTTGAGGGAATTTTTGGTTGGTTTTCTTTCATACCTGCTGCTCAGGTAAGGATTAGAGTGTACTTTTCGGAAATTAGGCAGCAGGTTTTACTACTATCAGCGCCTTTCTGTTTTTGTGGAGTTGCTTCATTTCCGGTCCATCATTCGATAGTTATTTTGTAAGTTATCTGAGAGATGCTGTCCAGTAAGTTTATATGGATAGCCTGAAATAATACAAATAGCCTGGAAATAGATTATTTTCATCTCTCTCCAAGTCATCCTCGACGGTTTTATTGTGGGAACTGTCGGACGGTAATGTGCAAGAGTCTGGGTCGATCCTTATTCTTTCCAGACTCTTTCTGTCCAATAATTCAATCACCTTTTCTGGATACCTCAGGTGACTGATCGTCGGAGATCTCTCTATATACTGGTTTACCTGATACTGGCCAGCGGACTTTGCAGGTCAGGTTCCGAATTTTTTACCTGTCGTAAATTTTGGACTCCACTTCCCTTCGACATAATAGTAATTTTTTGCCATTTATATAAAGTTATTTCACAGATTTAACGTATTTTTGTATAATTTTTTCATATTATATAATAAATATTTTAACTAATTTCTTACAAACAAGTATAAAAATGTATCAAAAGTTTTAAATTTGGTTTGTTTTTATTCGCTCTTGGTTGGCAGTGTTTCGTTAACTTAAGCCTCATGTCTATATCTCTATATCAAAAGTATCCGGTTTCCGGCATTGATGTTTCCGAATATCATTACAGGGTTTTCATTGTAATGTTTACTACAATGTTAATTATGGAAGTTTTATTTTATTATTTTTTTAATAAATATAATAATTAAGTTGGAGTATATCGACTGTTTGCGGTTATATTCCGAAAATCAGGAGATCTTACAACAGTAAATAAATATATATTACTATTTAATCATATAAATATTATAATTAATAATATTTAATCATACTATTATCATTTTTATTTATATTTAGTATTCAAAAATAAACAAAAATATCAAATAGAATGGAAGCATACTGTATACCTCTTTTTAATTCAGTTTAACTGAGAATACAAAATAATGGAGTATGATAACCAAAATTACGCTGGCGCACTCCGCTGCAAATGTTATTGAAGATCAACTCACAATCCTTTTTAATTCACTTATTGTAGAATATATTGTATCGATACTTTGGCACCAAAACGGGATGGTAGGTAATCTGACCATAGCCATGGCTAAAACTGTTCAATTCCAATAAATATCACATCCAGGCTATAGGCAGCTGGCACCACCTATGGCCATGGTGCCAAAAAAAGCTCATTTTACAAAAAAAGTAATGATTTAGATATTTAATGAGAAAAACGAAGAGGCGAGGGTTCACTTAATCCCCACCTAAACAGGCTGTACGATAATTACCTTCGGTAATAAATGAATTCCTTTTTTTTGATTTCAAAGGGCTTATTTGCTTTCTTTTTAGCACTTTTTTATTACTATCAATAATTGTCGGACAGCCTCAAAAGGTCGGGGTATTCGTGACCCTCAGCGCTCCCATTGCAATAAAGGGCGTATGTGAAAAATGGCAAAACCTCACATGACTAATTTTATTAATTAACCAGTTTAACAAGCAATTCGGCTTCTGTCGGAGGTTCTGCAAGAGCTGCATACACAGAGAAATGAGTAAGTTCGGCAAAAATTCTGTTTTCATTGAGAGTACTGTCCAGCTGCGTCCATGTGGAATTGGTTTCATCATAGCAGTAGATGGAGGGGAAGTTGCCCTCTATTGAGTTGTTGAGGCCCAGGTTGAGCCGGACAAAAGGATCGAACTCCGCTCCATCAGGCCCGAGTTTACAATAACATTTCCCTGCCAGGTATAAAGAGCCTGGAAGAGCCAGCTCATCTGCCTGTGTTATTGTTATTGCTTTAAGGGGTTCATTCTGGTTATCACTCAACTTCGTACCTTTTGGAATGAATACAAAAGCACCAAGAGCCTCATTTTCCACCGTGATATCCAGCAGAGCATAGCCATCATTGTCCAGGTAAGATGTAAGGTCGGCTCCTGATGCCAGGGTCACCTGTGTCAGGGTTTTGTTGTTATACGGCGTGTATGAGATGTTATTATATAAGGTGATTATATTCTCGGAATCGGAACTTTCGGTGTAGAGCTGCCCGCATAAATCTGAGTAGGCATGGGCCTGGGGCACCCTATGGGCTCCAAGCTGCTCGGAGCTGATACTATAAGAAAAGGTCTTTTTTTCTTCCGGATCCAGCACAAACTCCCAGTATAGATAAGAAGAACTGTTCGTTAGATTGACATCCTCTAAAGAAGAGCTATTATTCAGTGTAAAAGTCTCCGGCAGCAGGTCAAAAAGTCGGACATTCACTGCTCTTTCCTGGATATTTTTTACTGAAACTGTAACATATACCGGGCTCCCTGAAAAGCCTTCTGAACCTGCGTTTTTATAGATATTCAGAGGTTCGGAAACCTCAATTTCCACATCATCAGAAAGAAAATGCTTACCAGAATCGTCCTCCCAGTTCACATTTACGGTAATGTTATAATTTTCTTTTACCTTTTCCGGAAACTTAAACCTCAGTTCACATTTCTTTTTCGAGCCCTTATCAAGTACCACTTTTTCAGGACATCCCTCTCTGACAAGGAGCCCGTCCGAATCCAAATCGAGGCTTATCTTTTCGGCTTTTACCTGCCCTGTGTTTCGAAGTTCCATATCAACGATTACCTCATCATTAAGCAGGTATTCATCTTTGTCCTCTTCGAGATCAAGTTCCAGAATCACATTTTCTTCAATATCTTTTTTTGTTTCAAAAAGGAGCTCGACTTTTGGGGAAAAGAGACTGCCAAACATCGGAAGAGTTCTCTGGTCAGTAACATTGAATGCCTTTAACCTTAAATTCTTGCTGTCCATATAGCACCAGCCAGAGCTGTTATTTTCAAGAACCGTCTCCCCAAGGATGGTATCATTTTTCGACACCCGAATCAAGACCATACCGTATCCGTCAAATTTTAGTGCTTCCAGGGTGTACCCGTCTTTGGAGACGAGAGAGTTTTCAAGTCCCAGGGTAACGGTCAGGTTGTCCCAGTCATCTTCATTTGCCGATGCAGGTAGAGAGCTTGAGAGTAAAAACAGGGCAGTGAAAAGAACTAAAACCGCACAAAAGTGATATTTTCTGCTCTTCTTTTGGCTTACCCTTTTGTTCACAGCCGTTTCCCCCTGTTTCGATATCTCAAGAATAAAATTGCAGAAATAAACCCGATTCCCTCGGAAATTGGGGATAAAACCGCCTGTTTTTCGTATTCCCTTGTCTGGGAACCTAAAATTGACTGATTAACCGGTTCCGTTTCATTCTCGGCCTTCGAAGAAACAGTAAGGTCGGATTGGGAAGACTCTTTGCTGTCTGTGGAAGACTCTTTGCCTTCTACAACAATGAGTTCCCTTCCTGTGTTGTTTTCTCCGTCGACTGCAGATACGACTATTGTATTGGGACCCGAAACTACAGGCACGCTGGCACTCCAGCTCTCGCCTGAGATCAGAGCATTTTGCCCGTTAACATCAACTGTGAGATTTCGGTTTGTATCTTCAATTGTCCCGCTAACTGTAAGGTAGCCAGCATCTACCCTGGCCCCATCTTCCGGATAATCGATCTCAAGTTCGGGGGGAGTTAGATCCACGACCTTAGCAAGAAAAGGACTGTTCCAGTTGTTTACTTCACAGGTTTCTTTTTTCTTGTTCGTGTAGTCAACATAAACTTTCAGGGCCTGTTCCCCATCCCAAGCGGGTTTCCAGTTGAACTCAATTGTTTTACTCTTTCCGCTGGAAAGGGAAGATACTGGAGCAGTAGAAACAATTTCTCCATCGGCATAAAGCGCTGCCTGAAAACCATATGCAGAATCCTTACCAATATTTTTGATGCTTGCTTTTATAGTGTTGTCTTTCCCTGCATAAAGTAAAGGAACGGTAAGCCCGGAGACGATAAGGTCAGAAGTTCCTTCTTCGCCCGTTCCCAGAGTCAGAGCAGCCAGTACGGGATGCACATAATCTTCCTCATCTCTTTGGAATTTGAGTTCATTGTCGTCTTCTTCAAGCAAATCCAGTACATCGAAGAATTTGAAGTCAAAATAACTTTTTGAGTTTGCAATGTCGTTACTGTTCTCCCCGTCAGAGAGCTGTTCTTCGTTAAAATAAAGAGAATCATCAAGCCCCGGAGTCCCGCAGAGATACACCACGGCCAGGTTTGCAGTGTTATACTTGTCCGTATCCACCTTGCCCGAGAAGTCCGCATACCCTTCATCATGAGTTGATGCCAGGGTTTCGCTCCAACCCTTCCCATGCAGGTTTATATTTCCTTCTTCAACCCAGTATTTTGTGCTCTGTCCCTCTTTATCTTCGTATACTGCAGCCAGGATTATGCCGTAAACTCTGCCATCAATGTCTCCTTCTGTCTGGGCTTCCACAGTTACGGGCCCGGTACTTATATTCGTGCCCACATCATAGGCAATCCAGTAGACTCCATGTCCCGTGCAGTAGATAGCAGGGTTCTGATCCTCATCATCCCCCTTATCGTTTTTACCCTCCAGATCCAGGCTTTCGAACTCCTCCCCGTTAATAGTAAGGTCAAGAGTCCCTGTTTTTTCTTCTGTGCCTCCCCACACCCCTACATAGACCCGGGCCCAGGTTACGACATCTCCAGGCACATTGAACTCCTGCACATAAGGGGTTTTCTTAAGCCCTTCCCCCCCATCAACATAAAGCCCGCCTTTTACAGTACCCGAGGTAATTTCAATCAGTTCATCCTGTTCTGGGGTGCCTTCGAAATTGTAAGTTGCGAGGCATGGAGTAATATAAATAAAAAAGATAAGTATCCCTGCAAAGTACAGGAAAAACCTGTTCAAGTTCCTGCTTTCTGACGACATACCATTCTCCAGCCCCTTTCAGTGTCAGTTATTTAAGTTCCTGTTAGATAAAACAATGCAGGCTACTGGTTTTTAGAACTATTTTCTGCACCGTTTCAGGGATATCTCAATCAAGTTATTTTTTCCTACAATTTTTAATATTTGTCACACTTTATATGTTATATCTATATAAATTTTTCTAATTGTTGCTATTTTATCTAAAATATCTAATATTTGTTATGATCAAGTTATTAAATAGTAGAGATTAAAAAGTAGAGATTTCAAAATCAATAATTAATACTCTCCAGACTGTCTCAAAACTCAAACCATTTCTACAATTGAATAATGAGCAACGTTGAATTTAAAAACAAGACCACCTAAATTAGAGAAATTTATACATGAATTAACCTTGTAGTAGAAAAATTTGACACAATTATAGAATTAACTTTAGTTTTGAGACAGCCTGACTCTTATTGTATGAAATGCAAACCTCAAATCTCACCGGAAATAACTGTAAATACCGTCAAATCTACCGAAGCAGCGTCTTCAAGCCTCCAAGTTTTCATATCGGAGTTGATAAATTGTCTATTCCTGAAATACCCTAATCATTGCAGATAATTTGCAGAGAACCACCTCATTAAAAATGTTTTCCAAATAAACAAAAGAACAAAAGTTGTGGGAAATTTGAGAAAATATTTCTCTATTCCCCTTTTTGTTTTTTCATTTTTCTCTATTCCTTTTGTTTTTTCATTCTCTTTTTCCCTAATCATATCATTGCAAACATATCCACAACATCATCAAAGTCTATCCTTCCGTTTCCGTTGAAGTCAAAGTACTCCACCGGCATGTTTGCCTCTATCCAGTCCATGTTGTGGAAGTATGCCACTACATCTACGAAGCTGAACTCCCCGTTTCCTGTAAGGTCTTCATAGAGTCCATCTCCGTCAAGGTCTTTAGGGGCATATTCCTGGTCCGGCAGTGGGGACAGAAGAGTTACTTCAATTGTCCCTGCCAGGGGAGTTGGCTCGATAGAGTCTCCTGAATCGTCATCCAGACGTTTAATTCCTATCGAAAGATTCGATGACCCTGATTCCTTTCCAGAAACCGTAAGAGTGGCAAGCACAACATCTGCTGCATCTGCTTTAACAGTATTATTCTCATCGACAGTCTTCAGGTAGATAGATGTCCCTGGCAGGGTAGAGTTCTCAGTAATCAAAGCCCAGGAAGGGTACTCTATGTCGACTATCTCAGCAACAACCGGGTCGTCGAGAGTAACTGTCAGGTTGTATCCTGAAAGGCCTGAAGGGAAATTGCTGGCAACGACACTTATTTCAGTAGATTCGTTTTCTGAAACTGAGGAACTTTCCGGATCGAAATAGAGTGTAACGGTTGATCCGGAAGCTTCGGAAACTGCTATGTAATCCGTTTTTAACTCGAAGTCAGAACCAGCGTCATTTTCCACAGTCAGATTTACAGTGTAGTTACCTTCTGCAGAATAAGTATGCAAGGGGTTCTGCGCAGTTGAATTAGCTCCGTCCCCGAAGTCCCAGGACCATGAAGTCGGAGACCCGGTTGATGTATCGGTAAAGTTTACTGCCAGCGGGGCATCTCCAGATGTCGGGGTTGCCGTAAAGTCGGCAATTGGCGCAGCAGGTGCCGATTCCTCATATTCAACAACAAGGATCTGCTGAAGTGCGTCCATACCTCCGCTCGTCGTGCTCTGTATACCCGCCTCGTTTCCTGTTACATTGATGTAGTTTGTAGCATCAAAGACCAGAGGGCTTCCTGAATTTGAACTTCCCTGCCATGCATTAGTTGCCACTATGTTTCCGTTGAAAAGCAGGTTTCCTTCATCGGGCCCCGCACTTCCCGCGAAACTGTAGAGCATAGCGTTTGTGACCTTTTCCACGTCAATGGACATGCCGGTGAAAGGAGCGTATGCAGTCGCCTCTTCAGGCGTGGTCCCGTAACTGGACGCAGATAAACCAAGCTCGTCGCATTCTTCATTGATGAAGATCTGCTTTCGGGTTTCATTATCGTTTCCGTAGACCACAACAAGGGTGCTGGGGTACAGTGCGTTTTTGTTTTCACCAACAGGCGTCATGACAAGGCTGTTTCCTGCAGAACTAAACTTGTCGGTTACATCGTAGACACAGAGCCCGTATTCATAGTTAGCATACGCTCCAAAATTGCTCCAGTCCCTGTAGATGGTTCCGTTTCCTGTTGAGATGTTTCCGTTATCAAGGGTGTTCCCGTTGAAGTTAATATTCAACCACGGATATCCGCCGGGCGTCTGGTCCCAGTTGTAGGCGACATAAAGGAAAGCCTTTTCTATGGTGGAGCCGTCCGGGACCGGAAGGTCACTTGCAGTCCAGGTTTCGGTCCTGCTTTCCCATCCGACAGGTTGGTAAGCAGAATCAGGCTGTGTGGAATACAAAAGGTTTCCCTGGAGATCAAAGGTATGCTTGGTAGTGATATTGCTTCCGCCTTCCCAGTAGATGCCTTTGCCCTTATACCCGTTGTATCTGACATTTTTGGCCGCACTGCTCTTGTTGTTGTTTGTCTCGTCCGTTTCAGCGATAAGGTTGTCCGGGTCAACAACGGCAGTGTAGGTCACGGTGCCGCCTTCAAGGTCACGGATAGTGGGGTCGATCAGGGTTACCGTGGTCTTTGCATCGCCCTCAAGGGACGCAATCGTTGTCGTGTCTACGGGAACTGTTCCACTGGAAACGTCGCTTGCATACACAGCTATCGAAATGTTGCTAAGGGTAGCAGTCCCTGTGTTTTGGACATTGAGAACTTTCACAGGATTTGTTTCCCTGGCAAAGACCGCAGAAGCCGGAACGGTGTTGACGAGCCCTGAGATTCTAAGGTCATTTGTTGCCACTTGGCCCGCTTGAGTTACGGTTATGTAATCTGTCTTCAGTTCGGAATCGCTTCCTCCAGCATTTGAAACCGTGAGGTTTACGGTGTAGTTACCTGCTGAAGTATAGGTATGCGAGGGGTTCTGCTCAGTTGAGTCTACAGTTCCGTCGTTATCAAAGTCCCAGGAGTAAGAAGAGACTGTACCCGTAGACTGGTCTGTGAAGTTGACTGTTAACGGTTCCATACCTGATGTCACGTCTGCTGAGAAATTGGCTACAGGTATTTCAGGAAGCACTGTTATGTAACCAGCTTTCACATTTTGTGTCCAGCCATCATATGCTACAATCACATCATAAGTGCCAGGTTCGGTGTAGGTATGGGTGATGTTGAAATTAGGTGAGTAATCGTATGTCCCATCCCCATCTACATCCCAGGCCCACATGTTCCAGTACTCAGGAGCCAGACCAGAAACGTTTCCCGTGAACTCCACGGTGAGAGGAACGGTTCCTTCAGTCACATTTGCTGTGAAATCCGGAGACGGGTAGACTACAGTGATATGGTCAGTTTTCAGCTCGGAATCACTTCCTGCTGAGCTGGTAACCGTAAGTTTCACAGAGTATGTGCCTTCACCAGTATAGATGAATTGGGGGTTCTGCTCCGTGGAATCCACGTCCCCGTCATTGTCAAAGTCCCACTCCCAGGTATCCGGAGATCCGCTTGAACTGTCCGTGAAATGCACTGTAAGCGGTCCGACTCCTGAAGTAATGTCTGCGGAGAAGTTGGCAACAGGGGCTAAAGGTAGTGGTTCACTTACAGATATGTATTCTGTCTTCACTTCGGAATCGCTTCCACCTGCATTGCTAACAGTAAGGCTAACCGTGTAAGTTCCTTCAGTTGAGTAGGTGTGCACCGGGTTCTGTTCCGTAGAGTTGTTGCCGTCCCCGAAGTCCCATGCCCAGCCAGTTGCATTGGTAGATATGTCGGTGAATTGCACGGTCAGGGGTGCAGGGCCACTGGTGGTGTTAGCAGTAAAGTTTGCGACTGGTTCAACTGTTTCCACCACAGCAGACGCCAGTCCGGTCATGCACATCAGTGCAGCTATACAGAGAATCAGAAATATTCGTTTCATCTTTCACTCACTCCACATTTCTAATATTTTCACCAGCAAATCCTGTGACTGTGGCCTTTTTCAGCAGGATCTGAGGGGGTTGTTCGGGATTGAATCACAGTTATTTTGTAGCTCTTCTAATCTGAAGGGGAAATCTCCCAATAATAAAAAATAAAAAAATTTACAGTGTATATCCAAAAACTTGGATCTGCATTATATGATGTTTTTCAGATCAACTCAAATTATTGAATTTAAATTACTCTGTATAATTTAGTCATCACTTCTGAAGTCAAGAACGAACCTTTTCAAGTATTGATGCCTTCTCTCAGCCTTCCAACATTTGATTCAATGTTATGTAGTTGATCCGAATTTGGATTCTGAATCTTCTGGAGAGGATCAGTTCTCAAAACTTGGTTAATTTAGTATGAAAAAAGGTTACTATGTATATAAATCCATCTAAAAAATAAGAATAGTGGTAATTTATATACATGATGTGTAACAAAAATGGATCCATTTGTAATACTTATATTGCTAATTATGAATTGCATGGTTGAACTGAAAATCAATTTCGTTAAACCTTCGACTGCCTAAACTATATGTTTTTCAGCAATGCATATTGCTCTTGATTTTAAACTACAGGTGCGTAAGTCCTACTAATATTATCCACATATAAATGGGGAATTGGATAACATCTTACCCATAATTTAAATGTCGTGAAATCACTGATTAGAAAAGAACATCTCCGTTTTTCACATTTTTCACACATTAACACTTTGCTTAAGCATCTCACCAATGAATTATCTTGTTACGGTGTTATCTGAAATTACTACAATTGGAAAAGGTCGCTATCGGTTTAAGGGTTATTTCTCTCCTTCGAGATAAATTGTAATTTCTGGCAACGAATAAATCATTAATTGGGTTTTTCAAATAAATGAAAGGAAAAAAGTTGTGGGAAATTTGAGAAAATTTTTCTCTATTCCTTTTGTTTTTTCATTCTCTTTTATTCTCCTTGATCATATCATTGCAAACATATCCACAACATCATCAAAGTCTATCCTTCCGTTTCCGTTGAAGTCGAAGTACTCAACCGGCATATTTTCCTCTATCCAGTCCATGTTATGGAAGTAAGCCACTATGTCCACGAAACTGAACTCCCCGTTTCCAGTGAGGTCTTCATAGAGTCCGTCTCCGTCAGGGTCTCTCGGAACATATTCCTGATCAGGCAGTGGTGACAGGAGAGTCACTTCAATTGTCCCTGCCAGGAGAGCTGGTTCGATAGAATCTCCGGAATCTTCCTCCAGACGTTTAACCCCGATCGAAAGGTTCGCAGATCCTTTCTCCTTTCCAGAAACCGTGAGAGTAGCAAGCACAACATCTGCTGCTCCTTCCTTAACGGCATCTTCCAGGTCAACAGTCTTCATGTAGATAGAAGTCCCGGGCAGGGTAGAGTTCTGAGTAATCAGAGCCCAGGAAGGGTACTCTATATCTACTATTTCGGCAATGGCCGGATCGTCGATAGCAACGGTCAGGTTGTAGCCTGAAAGGCCTGCAGGGAAATTACTGGCAACGATACTTATTTCAGTAGATTCGTTTTCCGCCACAGAGGAATTTTCCGGGTCGAAGTATAAAGTAACGGTTGATCCGGAAGCTTCGGAAACTTCTATGTAATCCGTTTTTAACTCGAAGTCCCTCCCGGCAGCATTTTCCACAGTCAGATTTACGGTGTAGTTACCTGCCGATTCATATGTATGCACAGGGTTCTGCTCAGTTGAGTTTGCTCCATCCCCGAAGTCCCAGAGCCAGCCAGTAATCCCTTCACCTGTGGAAAGGTCAGTAAACTGAACGTCCAGAGGCACGTACCCACCAGTGACGTTTGTCGAGAAGTTTGCGACAGGGGCTGCTGTTGATGAGGCTTTGACAGTTATCTGGACGCTGCCGTTCATACCCTCGGCAGAGGCCGTGACGTTCGTCGTTCCCCCGGTAAGGGCAGTGAAAAAGCCGGTAGTGGCATTGATGCTGCCGACTGCCTCGCTGGAAGAAGACCAGGTAAAGGTAGTGTCGGGAAGGCTCTCGCAATACTGTGTATATGCAGACGCAGCAAATGTCAGATTTTCACCCACAGACAGCTCAGCTTCGGAAGGGGTGACGTTTATGACACTCAGAACTTCTTCATCTGCAATCACCCAGATGTTGTCGATGTAAAATCCGATGTTGTCCCAGCTGTATCCATTCCAATCTGCCTGGACTTTAAAAGTATGCTTTCCGGGTTCTATTCCCGAGAGATCAAACTCATAGAGGTGCCAATTCTTCGCAGCTGTGACAGGAATAGAGAATATCTCATTTCCGTCCAGGTAGAATTTTACATATTCATTGTAGGCATACATTGTACTGGTCGTGGCAGCGTCAAACCTCAGAGTCTTTGCCCCGGAAGGAATTCTGATCGTACGTTCTGCAGAGGCACTCTGCTGGGAGGCATCACAGCCGATGCTGTACGAACCTTCGTAGACCGTGGTACTGACCAGGCCGCAGTTGCTGCACGTCCAGTCGTCAAGGGAATCGCAGTTGTCCTGCCAGGGGAGAGACAAATTTTCATATCTCACGCTCAGGAGGGCAAGAGGGATCTTGTAGTAGTTGGAGCCGTCCCTGTCATATGTAAGCGTGCTGTTCTGGCCGGCAGTGAGCATGGAATTTATGTCCCACTCATCAGCGCCGAAGTAGCTCCCCTCCGGGGTTCCTGAACTGAGCGCTGTTCCCTTGAAAGTATACACACCGTTTACACTGGCATAGTAGACCGCCGAGAGGTTGGCTGAGTCCCACCCACCGGCAAGCAAAGCCGTTTCAAATTCAGTCGAACCGGTGTATCCGGTGGAGTCATCCCCCGGATTTACCGTGTCGTGGCCCTGGTTAACCCAGTAATAAACCTTGTCCGAATCCCCGTCATCGTAGGCAATAACAAGGGTCATGGCTTTTATCCTGCCGTCGAATGAGAAATCTATCTTGCCGCTTGAAGCCCTGACGCTTACCTCGCCTGAACTGATAACGTCTGTGAGGTCGTACCACATCAGGTAGTCGCTTGTAACACGGTTCATGTGGTCGCTCAGCCAGACCGGGCCTGCTCCACCGTCCCCAGGGAACGAGTAGCTTGTGTTGAAAATCTCGCGTTCCTGAAGTTCATAGGTGTTGTCCCCATCGGCGTTAATGTCTATGGTCACATTGCCGCGGTAGTTATTTTGCATATGCCCGCAGTAGACGTCTACATAAAGCCTGGCCCATTTGATTTCCGTATAGTCCGGCAGAGTGAAAGTCTCCTGTGCAGAGGTCTCAAATCCCGGGTACGAGTCGTACCACAACCCTCCTGAAACGGTCCCGTTCCTGACTGTGGTCAGGGGAATGCCCCCGTTATAACTATCGGAGGTAAGAGGAGCTGTGGCGGTGACGATACCGGTCGTTGTGCTGATCCCACCTACCCCTGTAGCTGCCAGAGTGACCGTATTTATCCCCGGGGTTAGATAGGTGTGGACCGGATTCTGCTCCGTTGAGGTACTACCGTCACCGAAGTCCCACTTCCAGTTGCTCACGCTGCCGGTCGAGGTGTCGGTGAAATGAACAGTGAAAGGTACCTGGCCGGTGTCTGCATCGATGGTAAAGTTGGCAACAGGTGCTGAAACATCAGAAGTCACGCTGATGTAGTCTGTTTTTATTAAGGTGTTATTGCCGCCGTAGTTCGATGCGGTGAGCGTCACGTTGTATGTCCCTTTTGCCTCATAGGTGTGGACCGGGTTTTGTTCGGTGGAGGTGCTGCCGTCTCCAAAATCCCATTCCCAGGAGGTCGGGGTGTTTGCGGAGGCATCTGTGAACCGGACTGAGAGAGGAGCTTCACCACCTGTGACGTTTGCGCTGAAGTCCGCGGCCGGGGCGAGAACAAGAGCACCCACGTTGATGTAATCCGTTTTAGTCTCGGTATCGGCTCCAAGGGAGGTCGAGACCGTGAGAGCGACAGTATAACTTGTATTTGCCGTAGAGTAGGTGTGGACCGGATTTTGTTCAGTAGAGGTACTGCCGTCTCCGAAGTCCCAGAGCCAGGAAGTTGGAGTACCGGTCGAGGTGTCGGTGAACTGCACGACAAGCGGTGCATTTCCACTCGTAGTGCTTGCTGTGAAGTTGGCCTCAGAGGCAGTTTCCAGAGTGACTTCCAGGAATGCGGCAGCAAGGTTCATATACCCGTCACACCGGACACCCAGCTCGTTAGTGCCTTCTTGCAGGCTGCTTGTGACATCGTAATACTTGTAGCCCGGGTCACTGCCTGCACCGCCGGTAAGCGATACGCTCTGCTTGTTGAAGAGTATTGTCCACTGACCGTTATCCCCACCGGATGGAAGCACGGTTGTCGCACTTGCAGAGGTAACCCTGCTTGTGGTCACATTGTTGAATACTGCATAACCAACGTACTCGTCGCTGCTTCCTCCGTAAAGACTGTCGCAGCCTTCATCCAGCCAGACCATTCTATGCGGTTCGCCCGGATCTTCATAGACAACAGCCAGCACTGCACCATACAGCCCTCCACCTGGCCTGGAAGCGGCAATAATTGCGGTATTTCCTTCAGGGTTGAAGTATCGTGTTACATTGTAGACCGCCTGACCGTTGAAACCATATTCGGCACCATCCCCGTCTTTTAACGGGTCAGCATAGAACGCGGACTGGTTTACAGTATTGCCATTGAACTGGAGAGTAAAACCCGGATCGCCATTACACCAGGTATAGGACTGGTAGAGCCTGGCCTCTTTTACGACCGCATTCTCAGGTATCGGAAGGTCGGTGCTGGTATACTGCACGGTAGTAGAATACCATCCGCCCCCTGTCTGGTACCCCGAGCTGCCCTGGGAATAGATTAGTGCCACATTGCCTTCCACGTAGACCCCGGTCTCCAGGTCTATTCCGGAGTAGTATCTCCCTCCGTAATAGTAGTTGCCAGTCGTTCCAACGGTTACCTCTGCAGCGTATGCGTTGTTGGTCTCGTTGAGCTCGGCAACCAGATTTTCAGGGTCAACTGTGGCTGAGATCGAAACGATGTCTCCGGTTTTACGGCGCGTCAGATCCGTGAAGCTGACATCGGTGGTGTTCCCCGCAGCAAGGCCGGTCACGTTGATACCGGTAACTTTTCCATTTACCGAGAAACTTGTCCGGAATACCCCCGGATCAGAGGTTCCCACGTTCCGGATAGTAGCACTTACCGTGTTGGAGACGGGGGAGGTAGTCGAGCTGACGGACAGGACCGTTAGGTCAGGGGCCAGGCCAATTACGGTTACCTCTGCCGAAGAGTTAAGACCTCCTGCAGAGGCCGTAACGTTAGTCTTGCCTGCTGCCCGGGCTGTGAACAGTCCGCTTGCATCGATGCTGCCGACTGCTTTGTCACTGCTCGACCAGCTGACTGAGGTATTGGTCATCACGTTTCCTTTCTGGTCCAGGAGGACTGCCGTAAACTGCCGGGTTTCGGTCTCGTTAAGCCTTACACTTGAAGGGGAAACGGTAACCGATGTAATGATCATCGTCTCGACTTTGTAATCACTTATTGTCACAGTGTCGCTTCCGTACTCGTTAGTCGCCGTGAGCGTGACCGTGTAATTTCCGTCCGCTGAATAGGTATGCCTCGGGTTCTGCTCGGTAGACGTGGTACCGTCCCCGAAGTCCCAGCTCCAGGCGGTCGGGTAGTTGGCGGAGGTATCGGTAAACTGGACTGCGTGTGGGAGCCCGTAAACCGGAGTGCCGGTGAAAGAGGCGACCGGCGGGGCTGCAGTCCTAACCTCGCCGCTGAATTGAGAGGCTGAAGGCAGAGAAACGGTGTCGGCGCGGACGACGAGGTTGTCCCAGCAGGCAGTATAATAATAGGAATTCGTAGAGTATCGGGTGTTCGTAAGACCGATGGCTGTTATATCTCCGGGCATGGTTCCGGTTGCCTGGAGCACTCCATCTTCATACACCGAGACCGTATTTGCAGCATCCCGGCTAATCCTGAGATGCATGCTGCCGGATGCGGGGCGGGTGCCCTGACCGGTATCGGCATTTGCTTCAGTGATAGTATAGAAAAACGAACCGTTGTATTCTTCGGACGAGCCATAATAATTATCGTAATACCCGGCTCCTGCATAGGATGCCGGGGAATTATACAAAACCAGGTACAACTCTCCCCGGCTCCTATAAGGGTAACTGGTTGAAGTCGGCACGTATGTCAGGTCAACGTCAACAGTAAACGCACCGGAGATCGGAGTTATCGCCCGTTTCACGGCCGCAGTTGAATATGCACCCAGGGTATTTGTGTTCGGGGCGGTCTTTAACCGGTCGCTGTCTATTGTTGCAGATGCTACACCGGATATGTCCCAATCGGTAGAAAGGCTGGAGAATGCATCGAATAAGTACCCTGACTCATCCCCGGCATTCTCTGTCACATCCGTATTACTTGTCGTTGTAAGGCCTGCATCCCCGTATAAGACATTCAACGCTCCTGGCTGGTCTACCCCTTCAAGCCGGACATAGAACCGCGCTTGAGCAGCAGTATAATCCGGCTGGAGGTAGTAAGCCAGCTGGGAGCCCGTGGAATCGGTGAACCGCAGATCCCCATAATCCTCCCGGCATCGATCCCCAACATACAGGTGCCATACCTTCATGCCATTTGAGTCTTCTTCGTAAGCGGTGCCTGTACTCCTGTGGATCACAACGACCTGCTGGTACACTGACTGGCTACCGGCAGAAAAATCAATCTTCTGGTAATACTCATTCCTGCCTGCATAGATGTACCCGGTTTTTGTCGCTGTATTGCTTCCGTAGCCGTTTGTAACTGTGAGGCTTACCGGGTAGGTACCGGAGGTAGAATACGTATGCCTCGGGTTCTGTTCGGTAGATGTTGTACCGTCTCCGAAGTCCCAGGCCCAGGAGGTCGGGTTAATCGTGGAGGTGTCGGTGAACTGAACAGCGAATCGGGGATAACCGTTCGTCACATCAGCAGTGAAGTTTGCGACAGGTATGCCGCTGCCTACCGTTATGTAATCGGTCTTCACGCTACTGTTGCTGCCGTAGCTGTTTGCAACCGTAAGGTTCACCGTGTAATTCCCATCCGACGAATATGTATGCACCGGTTTCTGCTCTGTGGACGTGGTCCCGTCCCCGAAGTCCCAGGCCCAGGAGGTCGGGTTAATCGTGGAGGTGTCAGTGAACTGAACCGTCAGGGGAGCATTTCCGCCCGTTACGCTTGAGACAAAGTTTGCGACCGGAACCCCACTGCTTACTATGATGTAATCGGTCTTTACACAGGTGTTGTTGCCATAGCTGTTTGAGACCGTCAGGTTTACCGTGTAATTCCCATCCGCTGCATAGGTGTGCACCGGTTTCTGCTCTGTGGACGTGGTACCGTCCCCGAAGTCCCAGGCCCAGGAGGTCGGGTTAATCGTGGAGGTATCGGTGAACTGAACCGTCAGGGGAGCATTTCCTCCTGTCACGCTTGCTGTGAAGTTTGCGACAGGTATGCTGCTGCCTACCGTGATATAATCGGTCTTCACGAGCGTGCTGCTGCCATAGCTATTTGAGACCGTCAGGTTCACCGTGTAACTCCCATCCGCTGCATATGTATGCATCGGGTTCTGCTCTGTGGACGTGGTACCGTCTCCGAAGTCCCAGGCCCAGGAAGCCGGGGAATTAAACGAACTGTCATTGAACTGGACGGTCAGCGGAGCATTTCCACCTGTAGTGTTTACTGAGAAATTCCCTACCGGTTTGAGGCCGGATGCTGCGGGAGGAGCAGTGCTATAGGAGCGGATTGCGAGGTTATCCCAGTATGCGGTATGCCCTCCTGCGGCATTATTAAGGTCCGTACTGACCAGCCCTATGGAAGTGATATTGCCAGCCATGGTGCCGGTGGCCATGAGGACCCCATTTTCCCAGGCTGATATTTTATTTGAGGCATCCCGGGTGATTTTCAGATACATGCTTCCAGCATCAGGCCGGGTCCCATCCCCAGTAAAGGATTTATATTGTCCATCGATAAAAGTCCCAAAGCCCCCATCGGTACCCCATGTGGGTTGATAGTAGCCGATAAGTGTATAACTGTCGGAGGTATAAACAGCCAGGAAAATGTCTCCATCACTGTAACGATACGGGTAATAAGTCAGGTCGACTTCAATTGAAAATTCACCCGGGATCGGTGTGATCGACCGTATAACTCCCGCAGTCCTGTACTGGCCACTGCTTATCAAAGCACCATGCGGAATAGTTTTTAATTGGCCGTTCTCTATTGTTGCAGATGCCACGCCGGATGTATCCCAGTTCGGATTAAGCGTGGAGAATTCATCGATTAGATACCCAGTGGCATCCGCATCGCTTGTCGTTAGAACTTCAAGGTCTCCATATAAGACCTGCAGCTTTCCGGGCTGATTTGCTTCTTCAAGCCTGACGTAGAACCGTCCCTGTTCTGTAGTATAGTTCGGCAACAGATAATATGCCAGCTCGGACCCCGTGGCATCTGTGAACCTCACATCACCGTAGTCCTCCCGGCACTGATCCCCTGCCTGCACATGCCAGACTTTTATGCCGTCTGCCGTATTCTCTTCGTAAGGACTGCCGTTAGTCCTGTGGATTATAAGCTCCTGCTGGTACGCGGCCTGGTCTCCGGCAGTATATGTAATATTCTGGGAATAGATGTACCTGCCTGCATGGATGTAATCGGCTTTTACTGAGGAGTTGCTGCCGTAGCTGTTCGAGACTGTCAGGTTCACGGTGAAGTTTCCAGGAGTTGTATAAGTATGCACCGGTTTCTGCTCTGTGGACGTGGTACCGTCTCCGAAGTCCCAGGCCCAGGATGTCGGGTTAACGGTTGATGCGTCCTCAAATTGGACCGTGAATGGAGCATAATTTTTCGTCACGTTAGAAGTAAAGTTTCCATCAGGTATGCCGCTGCTAACCATTATGTAATCGGTCTTCACACAGGCATTGCTGCCATAGCTGTTTGCAACCGTCAGGTTTACTGTGTAATTCCCTTCTGTTGCATAGTTATGCACCGGGTTCTGTTCGGTAGAAGAGGTGTTATCCCCAAAGTCCCAGAACCACGATGCAGGATTGACGGTCGATGTTTCGTTGAACTGAACCGTCAATGGAGCATTCCCGCCTGTCACGTTTGCAGTAAGGTTTGCGATCGGTATTCCACTGCCCACTGTTATGTAATTGGTTTTCACGCAAGTGTTGCTGCTAAAGTTGTTCGCAACTGTCAGGTTTACCGTGTAATTCCCTTCCGTTGCATAGGTATGCACAGGGTTCTGTTCGGTCGAATTTGAACCGTCGCCAAACTCCCAGAACCATGATGTTGGGTAATAACGCGATGTGTCGTTGAACTGAACCGTCAGCGGAGCATTGCCGCCGGTCTGGTTTGCGGTGAAGTTCACGATAGGCTGTAAACCGGATTCTGCGGGAGGTGTGGTGCTGTAGGAGCGGACAATGAGGTTATCCCAATACGCCGTATCGCCGGGTCTACTACTACTATATCCGGTGTTGGTGAGCCCAATGGCAGTTATGCTTCCAGCCATAGTGCCTGTCCCCATGAGGGTTCCGTCCTCATACACCGATATGGTGTTTGAAGCATCCCGGATAATTTTAAGATGCATACTGCCTGACCCCGGGCGGCTGCCATATTTCCCGGTATCTCCAGTTGTTCCGCTTATACTATAGAAGAAGCAGCCGTAGTAATTCGAAGAGTAATCGTAATATCCAATTGCCGTATAATCCGTTGAAGTATAAGCAACAAGGAACAGTTCTCCCCTACAATTCACTTCACTTGCGTCATATGTCAGATTGACTTCTGCAGAAAACGCGCCTGGTATAGGGGTTATCGACTGTTTCACAGCCGCGGATGAAAGTGAATGAAAGGTACCTGTATTCCCGGTGGTCATTAACCGGCTTTCATTTATTACCGCAGATGCTACCCCGGATGTATTCCAGTTCGGATTAAGCGTGGAGAACTCATCGATCAGGTATCCTGTGGCATCCGCATCGCTTGCCGTAGAAACCCCGGTGTCTCCGTATAAGATCTGGATCTTTCCAGGTTGATCTGCTCCCTCAAGCCGGACGTAGAACAACGCCTGCTCTGCGGTATAGTCAGGCCAGAGGTAACACGCCAGCTGGGTTCCGGTGGAATCGACAAAGCGCAAATCTCCATAATCCTCCCGGCACTGGTCCCCAATATACACATGCCAGACGTTCAGGTCGCCTGTATTTTCCTCATAATCAGTCCCATTGGTCCGGTGAATTACAATCTCCTGCTGGTATACGGACTGGTCGCTTGCGGTGAAGGAGATATTCCGGGAAAAGCCGCTGCCTGCATAGATATAGCCGGCTTTTGTCTCGGTGTTGCTACCGTAGCTATTCGTGACCTTCAGGGTTACCGTGTAGTTCCCGACACTTGCGTATGTATGGACCGGGTTCTGTTCGGTGGAAGTAGTGTTGTCACCGAAGTCCCAGGCCCAGGAGGTCGGGTTAACGGTCGACGTGTCGGTAAACTGGATAATCAGCGGAACATAACCGCTCGTCACTTTTGCGGTGAAGTTTGCGACAGGTATTCCACTGCCTACCGTTATGTAATCGGTCTTCACGCATTTATTGCTTCCATAGCTGTTTGAGACCTTCAGGTTTACCGTGTAATTCCCATCCGACGCATAGGTATGCACCGGGTTCTGTTCGGTAGAGGCGGTGTTATCCCCGAAGTCCCAGGCCCACGATGCAGGATTAACGGTCGATGTGTCGTTGAACCGGACTGTCAATGGAGCACTGCCGCCTGTCACGTTTACGGTGAAATTCCCGACAGGTATTCCGCTGCCTACCATTATGTAATCGGCCTTCACACAGTTGTTGCTTCCATAGCTGTTTGAGACTGTCAGGTTTACCGTGTAGCTACCGTCTGCTGCATAGGTATGTACAGGGTTCTGTTCGGTGGAGGTGCTGTTGTCCCCGAAATTCCAGAACCAGTCAGTCGGGTTAATGGTTGAGGTATCGTTGAACTGGACAGTCAGAGGGGGAGCTGGACTGCTTGTTACGTTGGCAGTGAAGTTCCCCGAAGGTATTCCGCTGCCTACCGTTATGTAATCGGCCTTCAAACTGCTGTTGCTGCCATAGGTATTCGAGACGGTCAGGTTTACCGTGTACGTTCCGGCTGCTACGTATGTATGGATCGGGTTCCGGTCAGTGGAAGTGATGTTATCCCCGAAATCCCAGAACCAGTCAGTCGGGTTAATGGTTGAGGTATCGTTGAACTGGACCGTGAGCGGGGGAATGATACTTTTTGTCACGTTTGCAGTGAAATTCCCGACAGGTATTCCACTGCCTACCGTTATGTAATCGGCCTTCAAACTGCTGTTGCTGCCATAGATATTCGAGACGGTCAGGTTTACCGTGTACGTTCCGGCTGCTACGTATGTATGGATCGGGTTCCGGTCGGATGAGGTTGTATTGTCGCCAAAGTCCCAGGATCTTTCGGTAATATTGCCGGTTGAGAAATCGGTAAATTGTACTGCAAGAGGTACCTCTCCGTTCCTGAGGTTGACGGTAAAGCCGGCAACCGGGACAGCATCCCGGAACGCATACAGTGACGAATCAAAACTTCCGATGTACAGGGTTCCATCCGACCCTATTGCAGGAGAACCGTAAATCCGGTTTCCGGTTGCGTAACTCCATTTAAGTGTCCCATCTGGGGTGATTGCGTAGATTTTACTGTCGTAACTCCCTATGTAGATGGTCCCGTCTGACCCGAGCGCTGCGGAACCTAAAATCTGGTTTCCGACGGTGCAGCTCCATTTCAGAGTCCCGTCAGGGTTCAGTGCATAGAGTTTGCTATCCAGGCTTCCGATGTAGATGGTACCATCCGATCCTATTGCAGGAGAACCGTAAATCTGGTTTCCGGCGGTGTAGCTCCACTTCAGAGTCCCGTCAGGGTTGAGTGCGTGGAGTTTGCTGTCCAGGCTTCCGATGTAGATGGTGCCATCCGATCCTATTGCAGGAGAACCGTAAATCTGGTTTCCGGTTGTGTAACTCCATTTGAGAGTCCCGTCAGGATTGAGCGCGTGGAGTTTTTTGTCCAGGCTTCCGATGTAGATGGTGCCGTCCTCTCCGATTGCTGCCGAACTGAAGATCTGGTTTCCGGTGGTATAACTCCATTTGAGGGTTCCGTCAGGGTTCAGTGCATAGAGTTTGTTATCCCTGCTTCCGACGTAGATGGTGCCGTCCTCTCCGATTGCTGCCGAACTGAAGATCTGATTTCCGGTGGTATAACTCCATTTGAGGGTTCCGTCAGGGTTTATTGTATAGAGTCTCCTGTCGTAACTTCCGATGCAGATGGTACCATCTGCACCTATCGTTGCTGAACCTGTAATCTGATTTCCGGTTGTGTAACTCCATTTGAGGGTCCCGTCAGGATTGAATGCATAGAGTTTACCGTCGTAACTCCCAATGTAGACGGTCCTGTTTTCACCAATCGCAGGTGAACTCCTTATCGAGTTCCCTGTGACGTATGTCCAGATATTGTTGTTGATTTGCGGTCCGATATATGGTGATTGCCCGGTATTGTTGAGATTTGCCTGGAATTTGGGCCATGGTGTGTCTGCGATTCCTCCGGTTCCTGTTCCTTCGACGGTGATATAATCCGTCTTCACTTCGGAGTCGCTCCCGGCGGTGTTTGTGACAGTGAGCTTGACCGAGTAGGTGCCTGCTTCGTCATAGGTATGCGCCGGGTTCTGCCCGGTGCTATCCCCCGTGCCGTCGTTCTCGAAATCCCACGACCAGCTGGTTGCGTTGGTAGAGATGTCAGTGAATTGTACGGTCAGGGGGGTAGTGCCGCTGGTGGCGTTAGCAGTGAAGTTTGCGACCGGCTCAACTGTCGTCACATCTGCGGACGCCAGTCCGGTCATGCACATCAGTACAGTTATACAGAGAATCAGAAATATTCGTTTCATCTTTCACTCACTCCACATTTCTGAAATTTTCACTCACAAATCCTGTGACTGTGGACTTTTTCAGCAGGATCTGAGTGGTTTGTTCGGGATTGAATCACAGTTATTTTGTAGCTCTTCTAATCTGAGGGGGAAATCTCCCAATAATAAAAATTAAAAAAATTTACTGTGTAAATTAAAAACTTGGGTCTGCGTTATATGATGTTTTTCAGATCAACTCAAATTATTGAATTTAAATTACTCTGTAAAATTTAGTTATCACTTCTGAAGTCAAGAACGAACCTTTTCAAGTATTGGTGCCTTCTCTCAGCCTTCCAACATTTGATTCAATGTTATGTAGTTGATCCGAATTTGGATTCTGAATCTTCAGGAGAGGATCAGTTCTCAAAACTTGGTTAATTTAGTATGAAAAAAGGTTACTATGTATATAAATTAATCTAAAAAATAAGAGTAGTGAAAATTTATATACATGTTATGTAACAATAATAAATTCATTTGTAACACTTATATTGCTAATTATGAATTGCATGGTTGAACTGAAAATCAATTTCGTTAAACCTTCAACTGCCTAAACTATATGTTTTTTCAGCAATGCCTATTGCTCTTGATTTTAAACCCCAGGTGCGTAAGTCCTATGTGATTTACAAAAAAATGCTTCAACCACGTAAGTCCTATTTGGTCCAGGATTTTTACATCCCCATGATTCAACCAACCTATTCCGGTTGATCGATAACCGGTTAATCTTTCACCGATCCTGCTTTTCTAATAAGGAATTTCATAACGTATTTTCCAATAGCTGGATGACATTTTGAGGTCAAAATTAAAAAATATAATTTTTCTCAACCCCCATGCGTGTTACAAATATAGTTATAAATAACACTAATACAAACTATTTAAATGGAAAGTATTGAATATAAAGACTATAGCATAATGCTTCCAAAATTATTTTTAATACAAATAAATCATTCCTGAGATTATTAACAATTATGTGCCAAATGCTTCCTCATTTTGGAAAAAAAGGAGACCTGCGGGAGTTTTAGTTTCAACTCGGACCCTACAGGTGTTCAAAGAAAAGGAGGAGAACCAAAACAGGAGAAGAACCGGTAAAATCCTGAGCTTTTGCATGATTAAATCTTTTCTGGTACGTCAGGTAAAGAATGTTAGTTCTTTTGGAATCATTTTGTATAGATGTTAGTTCTTTCGGAATCATTTTGTATTTTTGAGTTCATGAAAAAGTCAGATCTTTTTATTCGGGTCTACTGTTGTGAGTTTTGAGAATTTTACGCCTTTGAGAGCTATTATGGATCCGGCAAGCTCTGTAATTTCCTGGCCGTTTCCGTCCAGCACTATTAATTCAAAACAATCATCGGTATCAAGGTACATATGTACGGAATACTTTATCAGATGAGAGTAATGGTGCTGGACGTTAATAATAGAATTTGAAAGCCCGCTTTTTTTGTGGTCGTAAATAACTGCAATTGTCCCTACGCGGCGGCCTTTTATGTCCTCCATCCATTCGTAATAAGTAATATAACTGATGAGGGCATCTCTTATCGCTTCCGAACGAGAGGGGGAATCTCTTTTTTTGATAATTTCATCAAATTGGGTCAGAAGGGCATCAGGAATGGAAACGCCTATTCTCATTAATCCTGCTTCCATCGTATCACCAGACAATATTATATTTATTTAATACATAATAATTCATTAAATTATATCAAAATTTAATTGTATTATATTACTTTATTGATTATTAATAATACTATATATCAACATTTCTTATAAGTTCGCCCTAAAAATGATATTTTCTTAAATTAGTAAAGTTTTTAGAACCCTGTTCCATGATCAAAAACTTGATTAATTATTAGAAGTATGGATTTTGAGATCAATTTTGAGTTTTGGGATCAACTCATTAGTAAATTGACGTGAGCAAACGGGGATTCGGAATAAACGGCAGATTATTATTCTAATTATCGTTTTTCAGGAGCTTTAAAGACCATTTGCTCATCTCTACATCTTACATAAGTGCAAAGAATCGAGTTTATAACTGCAAAAAATAGCAATTCACAAAGGATAGTGATGCTGATTAAGCTCAACATAAATACCTATGATTTTTTCCTAAGTTGCCATATTTTCCATAGGAACGTAATACAAATTTTAAATATAATAATATTTAATCTTACATTAATTTAAGTAAATGTTAAATAGGTGGTCAGCATACATACATATGTCTACCTAAAAAACACCTAAATAGACACGCCTCCTAAATTTGTGCATAGCATACAACTCCAGGAATCCCTCACCTGTAAGGTAGGCAGGTGGGGAATCCAGGATTCGAGGGTAGAGCAAGTAAAAAATCTGATCCCTATTTCAATAATCATTTATCAATCTTTTCTTCATGTTACCCGAATATCGCTATTGTTTTGGATTTTAAGAGGTAGTGGGTTTGACGTGGTATTCTTTTTTATGGTACGATTGAAATTTTTTGGTTCTTTTCAGTGGAAAGAACGTTTGGAGCTTTTGTGTACCGGAAGGGGTTCAATAGTCTGAAGTATGGAATAATATGTAAGGAAAATCGGAGAAAAGCCTAAATTTGACAAAGGGTCGTTATGTAAAATCAAAGAATAAATCAAATAAAGATAAAATATTTATTACAAAAAAAGGGAAGGAGGTCAGCCTTATTCGGCTACCTCCGCCCAGAAAGTTATCGTTCCTTTTTTGTTTCCAGTTCCGGTGTAGTCAGAAGGAACATGTAGGGCCGCGGTTGCGTTCTCCTGGCTATTGCTTCCGATCACATTGCAGTAATCACTCCAAATCTGTGAATCCAGCAGCAGTCCCAGGCCAAAGAGATTGTCTTCTGCAGAAGAATCGCTTACTTCAGCGGTAACCTTTATGCCGGAGACTCCACAATTTTTGAGGGTTAGCAACTGTGGTTCACTGGTCTGTCCGGCGGAGAGTTCTCCGAATTTGAGGGCTGAAGGAGAAACCTCAAAGCAAACAACCGGAACAATGGTGACATTCAGGGACACACTTGATGATCCGTTCTGGCTCTGGCTCCCTGAAGAAGCCTCCTCAACCTTGATACAATCCGCAAGCTCGTTGTTTGTCTCGTCCGATTCGGCTATTACATTCCCCGCATCTGCACTTACCTTAACACTGTAATATCCGGCAGCAACCGGCTTCCATGAGAAATTAACAGTAGCGCTACTGCCCGATACAATCCCTGATACGGCGTGGGTGTCCACAACCGCTCCATTTACGGAAAGAGTCGCGTTAAAGGTTCCAGCATCGCTTTCGCCTGTGTTACTGATGGTGGCGCCGATGTTGCAGGAGGTGTTTGCAGTAATACTGGAAGGCGGGATGATGGATGAAACAATGAGATCCGGCCGGGCCTCTGGTGTAGTCGACGAGTCGGTTACCGTGATATATTCGACCTTTACTTCCGAGTCGCTTCCCACTTCACTGGATACTGTTAGGTTGACAGTATAATTTCCTTCGGCAGTGTAAGTGTAGCTCGGGTTTTGCTCTGTGGAATCCATGTTTCCGTCGTTATCAAAGTCCCAGGCCCATGAAGTAGGCATACCTGTAGACTGGTCCGTGAAGTTAACTGTTAGAGGTACAGTGCCATTCGTTACATCAGCAGTGAAAGCAGCAACCGGTTCAGGTTCTGTAGGTGTAGATGATTCGGATACAGTGATATAATCGGCCTTCACCTCAGAACTATTCCCACTTTCACTTATGACCGTGAGGTTCACAGTGTAGTTACCGGCTGAATTATATGTATGCGAGGGATTTTGTTCTGTTGCACTGGTGTTATCCCCAAAGTCCCAGAGCCAGGAAGTTGGGGAACCTGTGGACTGGTCCGTGAAATTAACAGTGAGAGGTACAGTGCCATTCGTTACATCAGCAATGAAAGCAGCAACTGGTTCAGGTTCTGTAGGCGTAGAAGATTCGGATACAGTAATATAATCGATCTTCACTTCTGAATCGCTTCCCTCTGCATTGGCAACCGTGAGGTTGACAGTGTAAGTACCGGCTGAAGTATATGTATACGAGGGGTTCTGCTCAGTTGAGTCCACAGTGCCGTCATTATCAAAGTCCCAGGCCCAGGAAGTAGGTGCTTCAGTAGACTGGTCAGTAAAGTTGACAGTGAGTGGTACAGTGCCATTCGTTACATCAGCAGTGAAAGCGGCAACTGGTTCTGGTTCTGTAGGTGTAGAAGATTCGGATACAGTAATATAATCAGTCTTCACCTCTGAATCGCTTCCACCGTCATTCGTAACTGTAAGATTCACGGTGTAATTACCTGCTGAAGTATATGTGTGCGAAGGACTCTGCTCAGTTGCCGTAGCTCCGTCTCCAAAGTCCCATGTCCAGGCAGTAGGCGAGCCGGTAGACTCATCAGTGAACTGGACAGTCAGGGGGGAATCTCCGGAAGTAGGAGTTGCAGTGAATTTGGCGACAGGCAGAGTTGAAGAACCCTGGACCTTAACACTTGATGCTTCAGCAACGGCGTTTATGTTACTGCCTGAATCGTCATCCAGGCGGTTGAAAGTAAGAGATATTTCACTTTCCCCCGGAGTTTCAGCCACAAAAGTGACATTTGCCAGGAGAACGTTTTCATCACCAGCCTTAACAACGTCGTTAGTATCCACCGCTTTTACTTTTATCGAAGTATTGGGCATACTGGAGTTTTCCGAAAGACCAACCCAGGAGGGATACTCCACATTCGTGAACTTTCCAACAGCCGGATTCTCGAGGGTGAGGTTAAAGTCATAGCCAGAAATACCTTCTGTGAATTTATCCGCCCTGATCTCAAAGACCTGGGATGCGCCCGAAGAAAGGGTAGATTCTGCCGGAAGAATAGAAACAACCGGGTTCTCGGAAGTCGTTCCAGAAGTCAGTTTTGCTTCCCGGACGGTGACAGAGATCGTATTTTCGGAGTCATCATCCAACCGGTCAACGGATACGGTGAGATTTGCTTCCCCGGAAGCGAGGGATTCTACAGTTACCGTACCTAAAAAGACATCTAAATCTCCTGCATTTATTTTTTCTTCCAGATCAACAGCTTTGATCTGGACCAAATCCGCCGGAAGACTTGAACTATTATTTATGCCTGACCAGGAGGGGAACTCCACTCCCGTTATCTGGGCAACTGAAGGATCGCTTATACTGAGATTAAGTTTGTATCCTGCAAGCCCGGAAGGCGCTTGATCAAGATAAAGGCTCAGACTTGCTACGGAGCCGGTATCTGAAAAAACAGCCTCTTGGGGCTCAAAATAGAGTTCTTCACCGGCAGCCGTACACACAACAAGGCTGAACAGCAGAAGGACTGCAAGGCTCCTCAGTAAGTTTCCTGTAAACTTTTTTCTTGTTAGTTTCATGTTAAATCTTTCCATAAAATTCCTTTATATTTTTCTCATTTTTTTGATCTTGAGTAAATTACCACAAAAAAAACGAAAACTGATATCGAATAGATGAATCCGAACCCGGGAAGGGTACTGTTTCCTGTACTGTTACCTGTTCCTGTATTGTTACCTGTATCATTTTTACTTTCATCAGCCTCCTCATCAGAATGTATGAGATCGTCCTGTTTTTCGGAAGTTTCGGGACTTGAGATTTCTACCTCCTTTTTTAAGGAGGAGTTTTCATCAGCGGAGTTTTTCATTTCCTCCGCGGTTTCATTAGGATCTTCCTGTATTACTGACATGGAGCTACTGTTCGATTGACTCAGGGGGTCTGAAGTTTTGACACTATCTGAAGTTTCGACATTGTCCTCGACAGACGTATTTTCTTCCGAATCTCCTCCATCTTCTTCTGAATCTCCACCATCTTCTTCCGAATCTCCTCCATCTTCTTTCGGATATTCCGCTCCTTCGAGGATGATCGTATTCTCAGAGTCGTCATCCATTTTGGATACTGTGACGGTGATTCCGGTAGATCCGCCTTCGAGCCCTTTTAAGGTAAGGACTGCAAGTTCTACATCTTCCGCCTCTCCGTCTATGGCTTCCTGGAGGTCGACTGCTTTTAACTTCACGGAGGAAGCAGGAAGCTCGGACACATCAGTCAGACTCGCCCACTCGGGAAAGTTAACGGCTTGTATTTCAGCGACATCCGGATCAGTCAGTTCCACGGTCAGCTTATAACCAGAAAGTCCTTCAGGCAGGCTATCCGCACTCAGAGACAGCTCACAGATTTCCCCGGTCCCCAGGGAAATTTCCTCCGATGGCTCTATTATAAGAGAAGGAGAAGCTTCTGCAAGTCCAGTACAGATCAGGGCAGAAAGAAGGGTAGCAAAAGCTAAAAGTATTGAAATTAAAACTCCGGACCTTTTTTGCAAAGAATCACCTCGTTAAAAGGGTTTTTCAAATAAATGAAAGAAAAAATCGTGGGAAATATGTGAAAATTTTTCTCAATTCCCCTTTGTTTTTTCATTCCTTTTTTCTCCTCACTCATATCATTGCAAACATGTCCACTACATCATCAAAGTCTATCCTTCCGTTTCCGTTGAAGTCAAAGTACTCCACCGGCATGTTTTCCTCTATCCAGTCCATGTTGTGGAAGTATGCTACTACATCTACGAAACTGAACTCCCCGTTTCCGGTGAGGTCTTCATAGAGTCCGTCTCCGTCAAGATCCCTGGGGGCATATTCCTGATCTGGCAGGGGCGACAGAAGGGTCACCTCAATTTTTCCTGTTAAAAATGTCGGCTCGATGACGTTTCCTGAATCGTCATCCAGACGGTCAACTCCTATGGATAGGTTCGCAGATCCTTTCTCCTTCCCAGAAACCGTGAGAGTGGCAAGCACAACATCTGCTGCTCCTTCCTTAACGGCATCTTCTCCGTCAACAGCCTTCAGGTAGATAGAAGTCGCTGGCAGGGAAGAGTTTTCAGTAATAAGAGCCCAGGAAGGGTACTCGATGTCGACTATCTCAGCAACAGCCGGGTCGTCGAGAGTAACGGTCATGTTGTAGCCTGAGAAACCTGCAGGGAAATTGCTGGCAACGATACTTATTTCAGTAGATTCGTTTTCTGAAACTGAGGAATTTTCAGGGTCGAAATAGAGAGTAACGGTTGGCCCGGAAGCTTCGGAAACTTCTATGTAATCCGATTTTAACTCAAAGTCAGAACCAGCAGCATTTTCTACAGTCAGATTTACGGTGTAATTTCCGGCTGATGTGTACGTATGAGAGGGGTTCTGCTCAGTTGAGTTTGCTCCGTCCCCGAAGTCCCAGAACCAGGAAGTTGGGGAACCTGCGGACTGGTCCGTGAAATTCACAGTAAGAGGAACAGTCCCGCCGGTTACGTCAGCAGTAAACATAGCAATAGGTTCTGCAGGAGTAGAAGATTCAGATACCATGATATAATCGGTCTTCACCTCGGAATCGCTTCCAGCTGTATTTGTAACTGTGAGGTTCACTGTATAGTTACCTGCCGCAGAATAAGTATGCTCCGGGTTCTGCTCAGTTGAGTTTGCTCCATCCCCGAAGTTCCAGTACCATCCAGTTGCGTTTTCAGAAAGATCGGTAAACTGGACTGAGAGAGGGGCAGTACCACTGGTTGTATTTGCCATGAAATCGGCCATCGGTGCAGATTCTGAGTATTCAACTACGAGAATGGCATTCATGGCATACACATTGTCACCGCCGGTGCCCGCGTCATAGCTCTGGAACCTTGCTTCATTGGCACCGCTTGCGATCCCGTCCGTTACATTGTAGACAGAGAAACCTATCTTTGAATCGTCATGGTAATCTGCCCAGAAGCCGGGGTACTCTTCGCCGTTGAAGAAGAACTTACTCTTCCCTGAGTCGCCTGCACTGGCAAGGATAGAAACTACCTCTGCACTCCCGATATCCTCTGTATCAACCCCGGATAAGTTCGCATAGGCGGTCGCCTCATCACTGGTCACCGAATAGCTGCTCTTGGAGTACAGCATGTCGAACTCATCGTTGATGAAAATCTGCTTCTCGGTTGTTTCCTGGTCGCTATAGACAACGATGAGGTAAGCTCCCCAGAGGGCATAATCATTGGTCGTGCCTGCGCTTCCCTCAGGGGTCAGGACGAGCGTGTTCCCTGCAGTGCTGAACTGATCGGTCACATTGTAAACATAGAGACCATACGGGAAGTTGTAGCTGCCATAACCTTTGATATCTTTGTAGGTTGCATCGGTTGATATCGTGGCACCGTTGAAGACTGCCGTGAATGAAGGATCAATACCCATCTTGTTATAAGAGTAGGGCTGATAGAGCCTGGCGCTCACGACACTTGCATCAGCCGGGATTGACAGGTCGGAAGATGTCCATGTGTCAGTAACGGATAACCACTTTGAGGATGTGTAGACAGAGTCCCCACTGGAGTAGATGATATCATATTTACCCTCAAACGTTGCCCGTGTGTTAATGTCGTCCCCATCGGTCCAGCGTTTGCCCTTGTATCCGTTGTAGACTACTGTTTTTGTAATGGAAAGGGCATTGTTAGTCTCGTTGGACTCAATTATGCTGTTTTCTGTGTCTGTGGTGGCGGTGATCTCAACGCTGTCCCCATAAGCTCGGATGGAAGGGTCGGTTATTGAAAGTGTGATGTTAGCCCCTGCTGAAAGTCCGTCAACTGAGACATTTGTAGAAATATCATTTACATCAAACCTGACCGTAAAAGATCCGGCGGCTGCAGTACCACTATTTTCGACCTTTGCCGAGACGGTATTTTCTTCGTTTGCAAAGCTTTCCCCGGCGTTAAGAGTGAGGGCAGAGACAAGGAGATCAGGCTCTGAAACCGAAGGTTCGGTTACTTTGACATAATCAGTCTTGAGCTCTTCATCGCTACCACCTTTATTGGAAACTGTGAGGGTCACATTATAGCTGCCGGCTGAGGTGTAGGTGTGTGAGACATTCTGCTCGGAAGCATTGGCTCCGTCTCCGAAGTCCCAGAACCATGAAGTCGGAGACCCGGTTGATGTATCGGTAAAGTTTACTGCCAGCGGGGCATCTCCAGATGTCGGGGTTGCCGTAAAGTCGGCCACTGGCGCAGAAGGTGCCGATTCCTCATATTCGATAACAAGGATCTGCTGGAGTGCGTCCATACCTCCGCTTGTCGTGCTCTGGACTCCCGCCTCGTTTCCTGTTGCGTTGATGTAGTTTGTAGCATCAAAGGCCAGAGGGCTTCCTGAATTTGAACTTCCCTGCCATGCATTGGTTGCCACTATGTTTCCGTTGAAAAGCAGGTTTCCTTCATCGGGCCCCGCACTTCCCGCGAAGCTGTACAGCATAGCGTTTGTGACCTTTTCCACGTCAATGGATATGCCGGTGAAAGGAGCATATGCAGTAGCCTCTTCAGGGGTGGTCCCGTAACTGGACGCAGATAAACCAAGCTCGTCGCATTCTTCATTGATGAAGATCTGCTTCCTGGTTTCATTATCGTTTCCGTAGACCACAACAAGGGTGCTGGGGTACAGTGCGTTTTTGTTTTCACCAACAGGTGTCATGACAAGGCTGTTTCCTGCAGAGCTAAACTTGTCGGTTACATCGTAGACACAGAGCCCGTATTCATAGTTAGCATACGCTCCAAAATTGCTCCAGTCCCTGTAGAGGGTTCCGTTTCCTGTTGAGATGTTGCCGTTATCAAGGGTGTTTCCGTTGAAGTTAATATTCAACCACGGATATCCGCCGGGAGTCTGATCCCAGTTGTAGGCAACATAGAGGAAGGCCTTTTCTATGGTGGAACCGTCCGGGACCGGAAGGTCACTTGCAGTCCAGGTTTCGGTCCTGCTCTCCCATCCGACAGCTTGGTAAGCAGAATCAGGCTGTGTGGAATACAAAAGGTTTCCCTGGAGATCAAAGGTATGCATGGTAGTGATATTGCTTCCGCCTTCCCAGTAGATGCCTTTGCCCTTATACCCGTTGTACCTGAGAGGTTTAGCCGAACTGCTCTTGTTGTTGTTGGTCTCGTCCGTTTCAGCTATAAGGTTGTCAGGGTCAATAACGGCAGTATAGGTCACGGTGCCGCCTTCAAGGTCACGGATGGTGGGGTCGATCAGGGTTACGGTGGTCTTTGCATCGCCAGCAAGGGACGCAATCGTTGTCGTGTTTACGGGAACTGTTCCACTGGAAACGTCGCTTGCATACACAGCTATCGAAATGTTGGTAAGGGTAGCAGTTCCTGTGTTTTGGACATTGAGAACTTTCACAGGATTTGTTTCCCTGGCAAAGACCGCAGAAGCCGGAACGGTGTTGACGATTCCTGAGATGCTAAGATCGTTCGTTGCCACTTGACCCGCTTGAGTTACGGTTATGTAGTCTGTCTTCAGCTCGGAATCGCTTCCATCTTCATTCGTAACTGTGAGGTTGACAGAATAGGTTCCTTCAGTGGAGTAGGTATACATTGGATTCTGCTGGGTGCTGTCGACAGTCCCGTCATTATCAAAGTCCCATGCATAGGATGAAACCGTCCCTGTTGATGCATCGGTAAACTGTACTTCAAGGGGGGCATCCCCGCTTGTTACATCTGCCGTAAAGTCTGCCACAGGCGGCTGGGAACTCGTTTCAATCGGGCTTTTTACCACGAGGAACGCGAGGGGGATCTTGTAAAATGCTGCGGTCCCTTCACCCAAGAAGTAACGGGCATAGCCGAGTGTGACATCACTGCTACCTGTAACTGAGGAAGTCACGTTCCAGGAATCTATACCTGAATAAGCGCCCTGTGTATCAGGGTCCCGGTCGAGCTGAAGGTTGGTGAACGTTCCCTCAACCGAGGGGGTCCCACCAGTGTACTCAAAGTTATTATCCGCGGTCGGGAATCCGTAGCACCCATTATTACTTGCCATATAGTCAACTGTCAGGGTAGCTGAAGTGACCTCAGAAAGGCCAGTTGTGCCAAAGCTTGTGTTCCCAACAGCAGCTTCTCCAAAATTGTCCTCGGTGAAATAAGAACAGACGTCATGCCCCTCGTTCACCCAGTAAGTGGTCTGTGTGGTGGAGGAGGGGTCGTTGTATGCGACTACGAGAGTAATGACTTTGATCCGCCCGTCGTACGAGCCGGTGGTGTCGACATTGACATTGATGGTCTGCCCGTAGATCAGGTCCTTTACGTCATACCACATGAAGTAGTCGCTCGTCACCCGGTTCTCGTGGTCATTGATCATAAGATAGGGTTCTTGGGTCCCGTGCCCGTCAAATTCGCTGTTGTCATTTCCTAAAGTCTCCCATGTATTCGGGTCTATAATATACTGAAATGCTCCATGCCCAGTTTCGGGCCAAACCTGCTCGTAAACGCCGTCATTGTCCCCATCCCAGCTGTTGGTGATGGAAAACGCATAATCGCTTTGCATGTGCCCGCAGTAAGCAGAGATATAAAGCCTGGCCCAGGCAATCCGTCCGGGTTCGGCTACTGCGGCCTCAGGCAGCGTAAAGGTCTTGGTCACAACCTGTTCTCCCCAGTTAGGCGCTGGGGTTGCATCGAACCAGAGGTCACCGGTGACTGTTTCTGTCTGTACGGTTGTCAGCGGCAAGCCTCCAACCCATTCATCTGCAGCTGCAGCGTCTGTAAATAAAGTAAGGCCTACTCCGCTGCACAGAATCAGCGTTAACAATACAAAAATTAGTTTTCTGTCCGTAACTTTTCCTCCTGTACCGAAATAGAGAAAGAATCCCAGAGCTATGTGCACAATCAGCTCCCACCAGAGGAGGTAACAGAAATCCAATTGATTTCAGAAAAAAATAAAAGCAAATTATTGTCATTGTGAGCTTGAACAACTATAGTTAATTTTTACCCAAGTAATATTGAATATTCTCTTTTCTGATAGGATTCTATTTCACAGATCAGATCTGGAATTATTTTCTCCACAAATTCTTCCCAATTTATGTCTAATTATTAATACTAATAATCATTTTATTAACAAATTTTGTTATATATTAATCTTTCTAAACGTTTCTAGGATATGCATATTTATATATAATTATGAACAACAAATAACAATTTCAAGGAATGATAAGTTTTGAAACAAACGCAGATTATTTAAGTACATATCTTATTAGCAATTCTTTATCTCTGAGAAAACACCATTAAATGCCTGCTTGCAATATATAATTACAAAAATAATTAAATTGACATGTCAGGTTAATAAATATATTTTTCAAAAATATACTCTTATGTTTTAGCTTAATTATTTTGGATATTAGGAAAAGTTTTTATTTTTAATATTTATTTCTGGATTAACTTATTTGATAATCAAATAATTTATATATTTATCTAATTATTATTAATAATTGATTATTTAATAACAATATTTAATAATAATATGGTTGTCAAACCCAGATTGAGAGCTGTTACTATTGAGAAATTAACTGTGAGTAACCGTTAACTCAATCGAGAATCTTTTATTATTCTACAATAATCGGTTACAACCTGAATTCCTGGAAAATGTATCTTTTCAGTAAGTTAATAGTACAGAAATTAATTTTCATAACATAATATATTATGAAATAAACAAAAAGTGTTAAATAGGAGTTTATTATAATCTCATATGTCTATAGAACAGACATGGATAAGTGAAAAGATCTACAAAATCTGTGGATGGCACCTGCAATGCTTGGAATTCCTCACCTGTGATATATGGGCAGGTGGGGAGCCATAGGTGCGAGGAAAAACCAGAAAAAATCTGGTATTCTACTCATTACTTAACTTTTTTGACATTCAGCATGTTATAACACTCGACATGTAATGATATCTCAAGGATAACTGTTGGTCCCCTTGAACTTTCCGGGCCTGTCAATTGTTGAACAGGACTAGAGAAAAAAATTGAAAGAAATAAATACCCTCAAACATGCCTTATAGAAATTATATAAAAAAAGAAAGAAACAGCCTTATCAGGCTGCTTCTGCCCAGAAAATAAGGCTTCCCTGGAATTGCCCTGTCGACGAGTAGTTTACCGGGAGGTCAAGCTGAGCTTCGGAGGTTTCCGAACTTTCTGCAGCTATGACCTTACTGTAACTGGACCAGATGCTCTGATCAAGCAGAAGTCCCGTTATAAACGGACCGTTTTCCTGGTCATCCACTTCAGCGGTCACTTTTATACTGGCACCTCCTTTGTTCTGAAGGGTCAGGGGCAAGGACTCACTTGGTGTTCCGGGGGTGACTTTTCCGAAATCGAGAGAATTCGGAGAGACAGTCAGGGAAATTGCAGGAATGATATCCACTTCGAGCGATACAGTTGAAGAGGAGCTGGGCTCCGAAGAGGAAGCTTCTATCGCCTGCTGGGTAAGCTCTGCACCTGTATAGCCTTCTTTGCTAGCTGTTACGATAATGGTTCCTTCACAGCTTGCATTTACGGCAATTACAACAGTTCCGTTCTCATCGGTAGTTCCCGAACCCGTAGCACAACCGCTCAGGTTAACAAGTGCCCCTTCAACAGGGGAATCGTCACCTGTTACGGTGTACGTAACATCGGTTTCCTCTCCCACGGTCACATTAAGGGGGCTCGCGGAGAGAGAAAGCGCAGGAGTGGCAGAAGTTCCGTTCTTAACAACAATATACTCGGTTTTTACCTCGGAATCACTGCCTTCAGATCCGCTTACAGTGAGGTTGACAGAGTAATTACCTGCAGTTTCGTAGGTATACGATGGGTTCTTTTCCTCGCTGTCGATAGTGCCGTCATTATCAAAGTCCCATAACCATGAAGTCGGAGACCCGGTTGATGTATCGGTAAAGTTTACTGCCAGCGGGGCATCTCCAGATGTTGGGGTTGCCGTAAAGTTGGCCACTGGCGCAGAAGGTGCCGATTCCTCATATTCGATAACAAGGATCTGCTGGAGTGCATCCATACCTCCGCTTGTCGTACTCTGTATACCTGCCTCGTTTCCTGTTGCATTGATGTAGTTTGTAGCTTCAAAGACTAAGGGACTCCCTGAATTTGAACTTCCCTGCCATGCATTGGTTGCCACTATGTTTCCGTTGAAAAGCAGGTTTCCTTCATCGGGCCCCGCACTTCCTGCGAAGCTGTAGAGCATAGCGTTTGTGACCTTTTCCACGTCAATGGACATGCCGGTGAAAGGAGCATATGCAGTAGCCTCTTCAGGGGTGGTCCCGTAACTGGACGCAGATAAACCAAGCTCGTCGCATTCTTCATTGATGAAGATCTGTTTCCTGGTTTCATTTTCGTTTCCGTAGATCACAACAAGAGTGCTCGGATACAGTGCGTTTTTGTTTTCACCAACAGGCGTCATGACAAGGCTGTTTCCTGCAGAACTAAACTTGTCGGTTACATCGTAGACACAGAGCCCGTATTCATAGTCAGCATATGAACCAAAATTGCTCCAGTCCCTGTAGAGGGTTCCGTTTCCTGTTGAGATGTTGCCGTTATCAAGGGTGTTTCCGTTGAAGTTAATATTCAACCACGGATATCCGCCGGGAGTCTGATCCCAGTTGTAGGCAACATAGAGGAAGGCCTTTTCTATGGTGGAACCGTCCGGGACCGGAAGGTCACTTGCAGTCCAGGTTTCGGTCCTGCTCTCCCATCCGACAGCTTGGTAAGCAGAATCAGGCTGTGTGGAATACAAAAGGTTTCCCTGGAGATCAAAGGTATGCATGGTAGTGATATTGCTTCCGCCTTCCCAGTAGATGCCTTTGCCCTTATACCCGTTGTACCTGAGAGGTTTAGCCGAACTGCTCTTGTTGTTGTTGGTCTCGTCCGTTTCAGCTATAAGGTTGTCAGGGTCAATAACGGCAGTATAGGTCACGGTGCCGCCTTCAAGGTCACGGATGGTGGGGTCGATCAGGGTTACGGTGGTCTTTGCATCGCCAGCAAGGGACGCAATCGTTGTCGTGTTTACGGGAACTGTTCCACTGGAAACGTCGCTTGCATACACAGCTATCGAAATGTTGGTAAGGGTAGCAGTTCCTGTGTTTTGGACATTGAGAACTTTCACAGGATTTGTTTCCCTGGCAAAGACCGCAGAAGCCGGAACGGTGTTGACGATTCCTGAGATGCTAAGATCGTTCGTTGCCACTTGACCCGCTTGAGTTACGGTTATGTAGTCTGTCTTCAGCTCGGAATCGCTTCCATCTTCATTCGTAACTGTGAGGTTGACAGAATAGGTTCCTTCAGTGGAGTAGGTATACATTGGATTCTGCTGGGTGCTGTCGACAGTCCCGTCATTATCAAAGTCCCATGCATAGGATGAAACCGTCCCTGTTGATGCATCGGTAAACTGTACTTCAAGGGGGGCATCCCCGCTTGTTACATCTGCCGTAAAGTCTGCCACAGGCGGCTGGGAACTCGTTTCAATCGGGCTTTTTACCACGAGGAACGCGAGGGGGATCTTGTAAAATGCTGCGGTCCCTTCACCCAAGAAGTAACGGGCATAGCCGAGTGTGACATCACTGCTACCTGTAACTGAGGAAGTCACGTTCCAGGAATCTATACCTGAATAAGCGCCCTGTGTATCAGGGTCCCGGTCGAGCTGAAGGTTGGTGAACGTTCCCTCAACCGGGGGGGTCTCACCAGTGTACTCAAAGTTATTATCCGCGGTCGGGAATCCGTAGCACCCATTATTACTTGCCATATAGTCAACTGTCAGGGTAGCTGAAGTGACCTCAGAAAGGCCAGTTGTGCCAAAGCTTGTGTTCCCAACAGCAGCTTCTCCAAAATTGTCCTCGGTGAAATAAGAACAGACGTCATGCCCCTCGTTCACCCAGTAAGTGGTCTGTGTGGTGGAGGAGGGGTCGTTGTATGCGACTACGAGAGTAATGACTTTGATCCGCCCGTCGTACGAGCCGGTGGTGTCGACATTGACATTGATAGTCTGATCGGAGATCAGGTCCTTTACATCATACCACATAAAGTAGTCGCTCGTCACCCTGTTCTCATGGTCATTGAGCATAAGATAGGGTTCATGTTCCCCGTGCCCGTCAAATTCGCTGTTGTCATTTCCAACCGGATTCCAATCAGCGTCAACAAAATACTGGAATGCTCCATGCTCAGTTTCGGGCCAAACCTGCTCGTAAACGCCGTCATTGTCCCCATCCCAGCTGTTGGTAATGGAAAAAGCATAATCGCTTTGCATGTGCCCGCAGTAAGCAGAGATATAAAGCCTGGCCCAGGCAATCCGTCCGGGTTCGGCTACTGCGGCCTCAGGCAGCGTAAAGGTCTTGGTCACGACCTGTTCTCCCCAGTTAGGCGCTGGGGTTGCATCGAACCAGAGGTCACCGGTGACTGTCTCTGTCTGTACGGTTGTCAGCGGCAAGCCTCCAACCCATTCATCTGCAGCTGCGGCGCCTGTAAATAAAGTAAGGCCTACTCCGCTGCACAGAATCAGCGTTAACAATACGAAAATTAGTTTTCTGTTCGTAACTTTTCCTCCTGTACGAGTTGGAAAATGAATTCCAGAACTATGTGCACAATCAGCTCCCACCAGAGGAGGTAACAAAAATCCAAAAAGGTTCAAAAAAATCAAATTGTTTCTATTATGAGTTGGAAAAATGCTCATAGTTAATTTTTAAGCCAGGTAACGCTGGATTATTCCCTTTTCTGATGGGATTCTATTTTACAGATCAGATCCGGAATTATTTTCTCCCTAACTTCTTCCCAATTTATGTCTGATTATTAATACTAATAATCATTTTATTAACATATTTTGTTATATATTAATCTTTCTAAATGCTTTTTGACGAGATATAAAATTCTTTTTTATTGGGATTAAGTAGTAGTTTTGCAGTGTTCAAAGCTTCAATATTAATGAATAGATCAGTTGAAGTATATCTTTTTTGGATAATTAGTCCTGCCGGGAAAATACCCCCATTTTTTAAATGCAAGAGTCCATTTTCAACCTGATTGCTGCGAAAAATTTGTAAAAAATATGATTCCCACATATTTTGCAGTATATATGATTATTTATTAACCGATGTATCAAATTATTTGCTTAATTATTATTAATATTCATCACTAAAATAACAATATTTAATAATAAAATAATCAGTGAAATTCAATTAAAAGGGATTACTATTAAAAAATTAATAATAAATAATATGGGATTCAATTGAGGATCTTTTAAATTCTAAGGATTACAACTCCTAATAAGGCCGGAAAGAAGCAAGCATTTTCTTAAGAATGAGAATTCCTCACAATTTTTATATCTCTTATTTTCTTAAGAAGCCCTGTTTTCCCAGGATATGAGCAGGAAAATTACCTGTCAGGAAAATTACCTGTCATATTCATTTCATTTTTCAAAATTGGTCCTATAATGCTTCGGATAAAACAAAGTCAGTGCCGAGAATTTTTTGAGTTTCCACAGTAACTGCAGGTGTTTTTGACCTTTTAAAGTTCAATCAATTTTTGGCCCGGAAGTCGGTTGCGGAATATCAAGGAAATAATGAATCCCCTATCTTAATGAGGAAACTGATCCCGATTTATCTTGACAAACTTAAAGCCATCATAGGAGTTATCAGTATCTGTTTCCAAGCTTTTCCTGAGGGTTAACAAAGAAAATCCGCAAGGAAAATGGCAGACTCAAAAAAAGAATAAATCTTTTTCTGGTCAGGATTTTAACTTTTTTTCTGAATTTCACAGGATTTCAAATAGGAATATACAGAAAAACAGCCCTATCAGGCTGCTTCTGCCCAGAAAAGAAGGCGTCCCTGAAATTCCCCTGTAGACGGATAGTTTGCCGGAAGGTCAAGCTGAGCTTCGGAGGTTTCCGAACTTTCTGCAGCTATGATCTTACTGTAACTGGACCAGATGCTCTGATCAAGCAGAAGCCCTGTTTCAAAAGGACCGTCCTCCTGGTCAACCACTTCAGCGGTTACTTTTATACTGGTGTCTCCGTTATTCTGGAGAGTAAAGTTCAGGGTCTCACTCGGTGTCCCCAGGGAGACTGTTCCGAAATCGAGCGAATTCGGAGAGAGAGTCAGGGAAACTGCGGGAATGAGCGTCACATTGAGGGATGCTTCTGCATCAGGATCGGACCCCGAAGAGGAGGCTTCTTTCGCCTGCTGGGTAAGCTCTGCACCTGTATAGCCGTCTTTGCTAGCCTCTGCAGTAATAGCTCCTTCACAGCTTGCATTTACCGCAAGTGCTACCGTTCCGTTTGCATCTGTCTCCCCCGAACCTGTTGCACAACCGCTCAGAGAAACAAGTGCCCCTTCAACAGGGGAATCGTCACTTGTTACGCTATATACAACCTCAGTCTCCTCCCCCACAGTCACATTCAGGGTGCTTGCAGAGAGAGAAAGGGCAGGAGTGGCAGACGTTCCATCTTTATAACTGACAATAAGGATTGAATTTGAAGGGACCAGATAGTCGCCACTATTATCCGTAACTAAGGGAGGTATTATCCTTGCCCTGTTGTTTTCGGTCAGAAGATAGGTTCCGACAGCCCTTGCTTCATCGATGTCCAGATCAGAATAAGGTGTCGAGTCATAAATCCCTGAAGTATTCATTTCATTGAATTCCAGAGATATACCATCATGCCCTCCTGACTGGACTGTAGTCCAGAGGCGGGCCTCATCTACATTGCTGAGATCTATGGATCCTTCGAACGGAATTTCTACGGTAGCTTCCTCTGGAGTCAGACCGCCCGAAGTACTCATCGTACTTACCATATCGCAGCCTTCATTGATCCAGTATTCGATTTCCTCTCCAGAGGAGTCTTCATATACCACAAGCAGGGCAATCCCGTCAAAACAGACAAAGTTTCCGGTATCACTGTGAGTATTTGTGACCACTGTAGTATAAGTTCCGCTTCCAGTCACAAGCCCTGTTATATCATAAGCCCAGGTCCCTGTTGGATAGTCATATACTGAGCCCCAGCCTTTCTGATCGTCGTATTCTGCTTCAGGGGTCAGAGAGTTGCCTTCAAACTGCAGGCTCATGGAAGGAATAACTCCGACAGTGGCTGTCGCACTCCATGTCCAGAAGTTATAGAGCCGGGCAAACTTCACAGTTGCTCCTTCAGGAAGCTCCAGGGAGTGGCTTACGCTGTACGTATCTCCGGAAAACACCTTATTACTGTAGCTGCTGTTCCCATAATCATAAATAATGTTTCCTTTTACCGTACCGTGGGCATAGGTTTCAAGAGGATTATCCCCAGCGTAACCGTTATGCAGCACCTCCTGGGTCTTACTCAGTTCATTATTTGTCGTGTCCGTATCGCTTATGATAGAACCCGGGACAACAACTGCCTTGAGAGTATAATCCTTTATATCTTCCGGCTTCCAGGAAAAATCAACCGTTTCAGTAGCCCCATTTGCAAGTCCGGTGACCTGCCTGCTTTCGACAGGGGTACCATCAGAATAAAGTTCGAGAGCAAAACTGTCTGCATTCTCTGGCCCGTTGTTTATTACAGTAACGCTTACAGTGTTGTTCAGCTTGTTCCAGGCTTTGGCCAACCCATTGTGCGAGACTTTTACATCCTGTATGCCCAGATCAGCTGATGACGTTTCTTCGCTGGTGTTACCAGAGGTATCGTCGCCAGTGTCATCAGATGTATCGTCACCGGTATCATCAGATGTATCGTCACCGGTATCATCAGATGTATCGTCGCCAGTGTCATCAGATGTATCGTCACCGGTATCATCAGAAGATGATGTTGTGTATTCGGCTGTCAGAATGCCTAGGGCACATTTATAGAATCCAGCATTCCGGTCATAGGTTAAGGTGTTTTTGCCGGTGGATTCTAATTCGTCTTTAACATCCCATGTATTGGACCCACAGTAAGTTCCCTGAGGCGTGCCTGAGATGAGATTATTACCATTAAAAGTGTATGTTCCATCCGTGCTTGCCATGTGCACAACTGTGAGCTCTGCATCAACCAGGGAAGAACCTTCCGGCAAATCCGCCTCAAAATCTGTGCTTCCCACGTAAGTTTCACCCTGATAATCTTCAACATAATAAGTATCTGCGTCATGTCCACGGTTGATCTGATACAGGATCTTGTCTCCACTGCCGTCATTGTAAGCCACAACAAGGGTTATCAGTTTTATCCGCCCGTCAAAGGAGCCATCGAGAGGTGCCGTGCTTACTACAGCCGTGTTTTCCCCGGCTTTTACAAGGCTCGTGACGTCATAATACATCATATAATCACTTGTCACCCTGTTTACATGGTCATTTACCTGGACGTATGCTTCGCCGTCATTGCCCCCGTTTGCAATGAAGTTAAAAGGAACATTCAAGGTTTCGTTTCCGAGGGTCACACCGTTGAAGCTAACGTTTGCAGTTCCTACGTAATTGTTTTGCATGTGACCACAATATACTGTAGTGAGCAGCATTGCCCATTCGATTTCGGCGTTATCCGGAAGGGTAAATGTATGACCTATTGTTTTTGCGTCGTTTATTCCCTGATTTGCCGTTCCGTAGTAGCTGTCAACATAGACGCCACCATCTACTGTTCCACTCTGAGCAGGTGTGAGGGGGATTCCGCCTACGTAATTATCAGCAAAGCAGACTCCACTGCTCAGAATCAGTGTTAACAATATCAAGATTAGTTTTCTGGACGTAAATTTTTCCTCCTGTACTTGGTTCTAGACAAAATTCCTGAATTCTGTGTAAATAAGTTCCTGACAGAGAGACAGCAGGAATCAAAAATGTTGCCAGAAAATCAGAATAAATAAATTGTCACTATTCTTTGTAAAAAATATCTCATGCACCTATTTTATGGCAGTTGGGGGATCAATTCCCGGTAGTGTAGTGAATGTCCTGTAAAATTAAAATATCAGGAAGTTGCTTGCTGGATAATTCCGTCTCAGACGCCCACTTTTTTCCATAGTACGCAAACATTTGATGTCAAATTTACAGAAAATTAGGCACACTACCAACGATCCTGCTTCTAATAGGAGATGTTTTTACATATCTATCTTAAGTTCATTTCCTTCAAAGATTTCTTTCTCGATATTTACTTAATAATTAATACAAATATTTACATTATTCATAACTTTTCAGATATATCAATTTTTCTAAACAATTTATGAGCGTACCAGATTTCAGATGTTGGCACGTTAAATGCTGTGTATTTCAGAAGTGTATTCATTCAAAATTTTATTAAATTATGCTTAACATAACGATTTTAACCATGAATATTTTATCCCGGACCTGTCACTTCAGTAAAAATGAAACCAGCAAATGATATATCAAATATGATGTGGTTATTTGTGAATAAATAATACTTTTGTAACTAATAATAAAATTCTTCAATTACAAAACTATACTACTATAGATATTAATAATATTCTTTTAGATAACAAACAATAAATCATAGTTCATATTGAGAAGTTACATTCTGTCTGGAAATGTTTGAGATTGCTGAGAAAAAATAAACAAAAATATCCTGGAGATGTCTTCTTAGAAACTTTTTATTATTCTCTGGTTTCTTCCTATCCACGGCAGAGTTGTGATTCATAACCGTATGCGAGAATTAAGGGTACAATTATAGGTATATTTTTCTTTAGTTGGTCTGTAAATAGATAAATCAAAAAATAGGCGTTGATTAAATTGCGTGGTCATGGTCGTAGATATTTTATTGGAATGGTGGGTTTGAAAGGTCGTTTAAGATTAGCGGAGTAAAAATATGATTATAAGTCTATAAGATCAAACAATCAATTGCAGAAAAAGGCATAGTGGGAAATGTTTTGCGTGCCTTCAACGAATATTTTTAACGTTAAAACACGGAAAAACAAATTTCCTGTTATGACGTGAGGGTTACCAGCTCACTTCTAACCCGTCAGGAATTTCTTAATGGATCATTAATCAACCAGGTCAAATGAGTGAAGTAGACCCTGTTAAGGTGAAGAAGATAAGTAAAATACATGCTTAAGTAAAATACATGCTTAAGTAAAATACATGCTTAAGTAAAATACATGCTTAAGTAAAATACATGCTTAAGTAAAATACACGCTTAAGTAAAATACATGCTTAAGTAAAATACATGCTTAAGTAAAATACATGCTTAAGTAAAATACATGCTCACTTTAGTGAAATTAAAATACTCAATACTAGCCAACTTTCATTTTTTTTAACTTTAAATTTTTTTGCATTCGTAATTTTTCTGGGTCTGTTTGGGATAGAAAATATCTATTTTCAGGTTCAAATCTGTTCAAAATAGGCTGTGAAGAGAGCCTGAATTGAGAGTAAAGTTTTTTCCCTTTCAGCTTTTTAGTGTGACGGTGCAGCATAGGGGATTTATCTAACTCTCTAACATTCCTTCCGTTTTTATAGCTATGAAAATTTATTGCAAACTATTATAATCTCTAAATATATAACTTGTGTAGAAGTTTGGAGTTATTTCCAAGACTTTCTATTGTATATTAAAAAGTATCGAATAACAGGCTGTCTCAAAACTCAAACCATTTCTACAATTGGATAATGAGCAACGTTGAATTTAAAAACAAGACCACCTAAATTAGAGAAATTTATACATGAATTAACCTTGTAGTAGAAAAATTTGACACAATTGTAGAATTAACTTTAGTTTTGAGACAGCCTGGAATAAGATTCTAATTGAGAGGAAAGTAGATTTTCCTTCAAATTTAAGGGATTGGAGGCACGAATGGAGGAAGAATCCATTCTGAATCTCATTTTTCACTTTTTTCAAGCTCTGCACACTTGGTACGGTCAAACAATGTCAAAATATATAAATTTCGTGGACATATAAATTGTGTAAATTGGACTTTTTTTAGAAAAAACTCTCAGTAATAAAATGACATGTGTATACAAAGAGAGTCTTAGTTTTTTTAGTCTTTTTAGTAAGTATATTGCACTATCAGATGTAAGTATATTGCACTATCTGATAGATCAGTTTCAGAACTTAATACCCTCTCATTGGTCATCGGTTAAGGAATTTTCTTGCCTGAAGGATATCGATTTTGCACCAAAAGTCGCCTTAAATTTTGTCCTTTTTACATGAAATCGATACCCAGTTCCAACTCCCGATAGGATACAGTTTTTGAGAACTGTTACGAAAATGGAGGCAATTTATCATGATTCCTCACTTAACCGAGACGCATGAATACCCTCTACCTTCTTTAAATATCCTCTACCTTCTTTTTTGGTGAAGCTGGTCTTATTCTGGTATTTCTTGATTACTTCCAGCCAGTTCCACCCGAAAAATCATTTTTGTTTTTTGCTTGTACCGGAAGTAAGCATAAAACCGTCAGTGGAACTTATTTAGCGTGACTGCCGGATAAGATGCAAGTTCCTGATTCGACCCGATTTTCCAGAAAAGCCTTTCATGCAGTACTTACTTGGATGTTCTTGAGGGGTTCCGACTCATGAACAGCTCCCGGACAAATAGGGGATTCATTTACAGCTCTGTTACTTTTTTTCAGGCATCTAAAATCAGTTTCATACGGAGAGACATATTCCATTATTTTCTGGCAAAATCCGTAGGATCTGTTATATATTTCGCATTCTCCACACGTTGATGGCGTCTTGTCCGTTATTTCGCCTCCTTATATTACTTTAAATAATGATTTTTTTAAATCACCGTGGGAATCTTCAATTGGGCGTTCCACAGTGGCAAGTTCTTATAGACAGATTTTACATCACTATTATTAAATTTCTTCGTTTTTTTCCAGATATCCTGTAATTGATGGCATCAAACTATACGTATTATTTAATTCAGTTTTATGAGTATCTTACTTGCTCTCATACCTTAAAAGCTTATACTTCAAGCGGGAAAAAGAAAAGCAAATCTAAACCTGATCATAAAAATCTGAAGTCGGAAGAAAAAAGCTTCTTGAGGAAGATTATCTACCATTACTTGAGTGAGTAGATTGTTAAAAGCTAAGGATTGGAAAAATAGCTAAATGTATCAAAAGAATGGGTAAGATCTAAAGGCACCTTGCACTTTTGTTTTGGGATATAGGTAATACGAAAAAAGCAACTTATGTGTAAGAACTGTGCTCAACCATTAATTCTCAAAAGCCCCCATCTCGAAAAATGATTCGAGTTATATAAGGTCTGCATAATAGAAAAGTCTATTTTTTGTTTAAAATTATGTGATTGACGTACACTATCAAAAAGATTTTTAGTTTTAAAAGGATTTTTCTATGCTTTTACAGATAGCAGTTTTAGCTTCCATGTAAGAGTTAATTGCTATATTCATTGTTCCATTAACATTGATAATCTTCATGTTAAATATTTTTGCAAATTCGGAAGCATTTCTATGAAAATTAACATCTTTATAGTTTTGATTATTAATCTTAAAAAGAAGACTATACATCGGAGAAATTAGATATTTTCTGATCTTTTTGTATGATTCAGAAGATTTGTAATTAGTTTCATTCAGGTCGGAAAGTACCATTGGTGTTGCATATATGGCTCCTTTGCCATTTCCTGATAACATCATTTTTGTGTAAATCTCGTTTCCTCCAAGTGCTACACTTATACAGTCATCGACAATATTTCTTCCATCGTCCCTCAGAAAATAAACAGGACAACCAAGTTGTTGCAATTCTGCCTTCATTTTTTCAGAACTAAAGCCACATTTTCCATAAAATAAGAGAATACCATTCGAGATTTTTGACATTTCTCTGGCATTCAGATACACTTCAGATTGCAAAGTATCAACATTCGAATGTAACTCTTTTCTAAGAAGATTCACAACAACAGTTAATCCCTGTTTCTTCTCTTTACGAAGTATAAAATCGTATATTTTCTTACAGAAAGGAATAATCGAAAACTTCCTCGAAAAATTACCGGGAGGCTCTCTGAGTGACTCTCTGAGCGACTCTCTATTGATTTCCGATACAACAGGATACAGCCTGTCAGACGGAAACATAAAAGGCTTAAGATTTTCAGACTTGAGTTTTTTTACAAATCGGAAACTGTTTCTGTTCTCTACTACAAATAGCCTTTTGATTTCAGGATCTTTAGAGAGAACATATACTAATTCATCTTCAAGCATTTCACAGGCAACTATACTTAAGACCGGCATAATTATCTTTTCTTAACAGCTATCACAGATTTCATCCTTTATCGAAAGATAACATTTCTCGAATATTTCCTGATTACCGCTGATCTCAAAAGTACTGTATCCGAATAATTGAGCATATTCTTCGATCTTTGCATCGATGTTCTTCACATATGTAAGCCCTGTATTGACTTTTGCAACTCTTGAATAGCCTGCCAGGTCATTGATCATTTTTGCCATTTTCAACGCCTTTTCAGGATCAGAATGAAGTTTATTGATGTTTAAAAGTTCTTTCCATGAGCTGGCATACATGGGTGTAAAGAAGAAAGCAGGCTCTTTGCTGTGGGTTTTAAGCAATTTAAGGTAGTTTGCACCCCCGCCTACCGTTGCTCCGATGCAGTCATCTACAACTCTTTCATCATCCTTTAGTATCCGCACCGTACAGCCATCTTTTTCCAGACAAAAATCCTCCTCCACATTACCCAGAACATTACCGCAAAGGCCGTAAAAAATGAGTATCCCATTGGAGAACGGTATCATTTCCCTGATATTTTGATAGACTTCGGATTTCAATATTTTTGGTACTGAATGAAGCCCGAGTTTCATAAGGTTGACTACAACAGTGAGTTCATTCCTGTCGATATTATTAAGCACCTTTGGTAGCTTTTCGAACGGAATAATATCATAACATATATGCTGTTCATCTATTTTTTCGGAAAATTCAGCGATATTCCCATTTGCTACAATTAAAATTCTCTTTATTTGGGAATCGTTTGCAATCAGCCAAATTATTTCATCTTGAAGCATTTTACAACCTAAAATACTCATAACGGGCATTACAAATCTCCTCCAAATTTATTTTATGTATCCTACTAGTTTCAATTCTTTAGAGCAAAAAATTGATTTGATAATTAGAATCCATCTACCTATATATAGGTAGATTCGGGATGGGAAAAAAATCAATCCTTCCACCCAAGATCAGATTTGATTAAGGAAATAGATCTGACAAGTGTTTTTCTACCCTGGATGCTAGATAACAGTCTGGCACCCATCAATGTTTCGACTACCAATTCCGCGCGTGCTTCGACAGGGTCTGAAAAATTGAATTCCCCTTTTTCCAGGCCGGTTCTGAGAACTTTGGAAATCCAATCTAATATACAATGCAGTAGCAGCAGATTTTGCTTTTTAACTTCCTCCGGAAGTTCTTCAAAATCAAGGATCACTGAGCCAGGAGGGCAGATACTTTTACCTTCATCAAACTCCTTCAATGCATAATCGAAATAGTATTGAAGCTGCTCACGAGCAGACCCTCCAGACTCCACAATTCGGGCAATATGCTCGACTAAGTTCTTTCTGCTCTCTTCAAGCAAGGCAGCAACCAAATCTTCTTTTTTAGGGTAGTAATGATGTATTGAAGAGTTTTTTATCCCCAGTTTCCGGGAAATATCCTTATAACTAAATCCATTATAACCCTGGCATTGCAAAAAGTGCCTTGCGTAGTGGCGTATTTGTTGATTGGTCTGGCTTATGTCTGTCATATAAATACACATGTTTCTTATGAGTACTTGAATAACACTCATTCATATTAAGCTTAGTTTCTGGCCCGGTTCGGATGAAAAACATTTTGCATTTCGTATGCATTATATACCAAGTTGCTGACAGGCCCACAGCGCAGTATTGCGAATATTCCGATCAGGATTTTCCACGGCTTCTTTGATATATTCATAATACTTCCGGTCTCCGCTGTTGGCCATAGCTCTCAAAGCATTGCATTTCCATATCCGCAGGCCATCCTGTCCTATATACCAGAACCTGGGCTGAATTACATTAAGGAAGATTTCTTCATCCATGTTCCATATACTTTCAAGCGACAGATATGGCGCTATATCTGATAAATCAATAAAGTTTTCCATTTCTTCCCATTTGTTTTTATTCCTTGGACATACATTCTGACAGATGTCACACCCATATCCAGGTCCCCATCTCGGCTCGCAAGCCCTCTGTCTGCGAATTTAACCCGTTTGTGAGTTGAGCGATGCACTTTCCCCTGTTCATTGATAAAGGCATGTTCATAGCTCCGGTCGGGCACGAATCTATGCATTTGTTACAGCCATCCGGATAATTTAATGAACGCATAGGCATATCATATTCCATTTCACTGTCAATTACCCACGTTTCAATGAAGACCCAGGAACCATGTTCTTTCGTGTAGAAAAAGTTGTTCTTGCCTGTACGTCCTAAGCCGGCATTCACTGCTGCCAGACGGGCGGTAACTATTCCAGAAGCATATTTAATCCCCAGCTCGCCTAAATAAGCATCAAATTCGAGTCTCCAGAAATACTCCTTTGAGTGTTTCGGTCTTCCATCAACCAGGTATGTCTTTCCTATGTAACTATCGAGTTCCTCTGGAATTTTATATTTCCCATATCTTCTCACACAAACAATAATTGATTTTGCCCACTTTACATTTTTTTGAGGAAAGGCTAGAGGATACAGGTTTTCATATAATGAGCGAGACTCAGAGAAATTTCTAATCCTTTCATCAAGATGTGATGAGTATTCCTCAACCAAATTCACAGGTGTTATTCCACATAAATCGTAACCTATTTCCAGGGCTTTTTCTTTGGTACAAGATGACAGATACTGCTCAATTTTTTGTCCCTCCGAATTTATACAAAATTTTAAACATTCTTGTTATTTCCCGGACAACAAATCTACCTGCATGCAAGTATCTATCTACATGTAGGTAGATATTTTCCTATAAGTAGATAACGGTTAAAATCTCCGGCTTTGGAAACTACCCGAAATACCTTAACAAAGATGTATTCTTTCAGATGAACTGTCATTCCTTCTGGTAGATCTGTTTGGAATAAGGTTTATCGAGAGTAGTATCATCGATAATAAAAAACCAACTTCTGGAGTGATAAGGTCCTTGACCTCTTCCCATAAAGCCTCCGTGTCCTGAGGATGCCTTAGAAAAAGGCGAGCAAAAGCGCCATGAGCTGGACGATTGGAGTCAAAAAACTGCATTTAGAAGCTTCAGTACATCTAAAGACTCGCGAAGAAGCAATGGGAACGTTGACGTAAAAACCGTTTTCACCCAGCTAATGAGCTTCACAACTCTTTACAAATTTACGGAACCTTGTAGAGGTAGTCTCTTTTTCCACCCGCAGAAACTTCTGGATAGTAAAATAATCATACAGCGACGTGAGAGGGAGACTACGTGAGTACGGGTAAAGGTTTCAGGCTAATGGAAACTGCCAGTGAGTTGTATTCTATCTTTGTTCATGGAGAAAACTAATCTTGTAAAATGCAGGGGGATGTAGGTTTTTTCCCCTATCGTGAAGTCTCTTCTACGAAGGGTTATCTACCTTTTTTCTTGTAAATTTATTCCGGAATGAAATATGTGCAAAAGGTTACTGGAATACACATCAGCAAATTAGTACATTTGAATGCCGGTTAAGTATATATTAATAACTAACAACTCTTCTATTGTAAGTCAATGTCTTTGGCTGGCACTCAACCATAAAGAATATGAAGGAGTTCTAAATATGAAAGTACTTGGCATATCGGGAAGTCCGAGGGCAGAATCACGTTCAGGCTCTATTAAAGTTGTACAGAAAATTCTAGAGAACACAGGATGTGAATATGAGCTTATTTCACTGCATGGTAAAAACATAGGTGGCTGCATCGGATGTATGGCATGCGCTGATGACAATGTATGCAAATTAAATGATGACCTGAAAACCATACGTGATAAGATTGTTGAAGCTGATGCTTATGTTTTGAGTGGTGTCAATTATTTCAACACATTGAACGCAATAATGCATTCTTTCCTTGAAAGATGGTATCAATTCAGGCACCGTGAAGCTGATATTCTCTGGGGAAAACTTGCAGTTACTGTGAGTCTTGGAGGTTTTGCCCCTTCTCCGCCTGCTGAACTTCTAAACACATTCTGTTTAGTTAACTTAATCAAAGTTATAGATACTGTTCAAGGAATAGGTGCTTTTGGTTGCTGTTATTGCGGATATGGTGAAGACTGCAAGGTAGGTGGACACTATGCTAAAAATGGACCAAACTCTCCAATCAACGCGAGTACGATTCCTGATGTTACAAAGGATGAAAAAGTGATGCTTGCAGCTGAGCGGGCAGGCAAAAAGCTTGGTGAGCAACTGCGCTCTGCTGACTATAGCCGTGAGAAAACAGCACAAGAAGTTATGGAAGCTAGGAGAGCTAATCACAAAAGATAATAATTTATAAGCTTCTTTAAGTATTGTTCATTCGCATCAGTTATAAAACTGATGCTATTTTTAATATTAAGCAAATATCATAAAAAATAGTGCAGAGTTATAGATCGTGTCTAAACAGACAACTGTTATAAAAAGTTAGTGTTTCAAAATCAGGAATCTTGACTTATATCATTCTTCAACATCCTCCCTCCCACACTTTAAACCATTTCCTCACACGTTTATTCATAGTAAACGGTTTATTTTCTTTCGCATTTTTCTTCATGTAATGCAATGTACCCTTAGAAAAGCCCAATCTCTTCCAGTCAACATACTAAATATTGAAAATCTTTTCCCTGATTTCTTGAGAATCAATTTTCTCAATTTCATACTCATGCCTAACAAAGTCCAGTTTCTCTTTTTGCTCATGAGAAAATAGTTAACCCCTTACCTTCAAAAAGATAACATTGAGCAGCAGAAAAGAGATTAATAGATTAATTCATTTATCTGTTAATGGTGAGATCCTTATGGATAATATCAAAGCTACTGAACAAATTTCTAACGCGATCCTGGAGAACATTTACCAGCGTCGATCCGTGCGCAACTATTCCGATAAGGAAGTTTCCGACGAAATAATTAAGGAAATTATCCGGGCGGGAACATATGCACCAAGCGCCGTGAATAAGCAGCCGTGGCGGTTTGTAGTCGTGAAAAATAGGCAGCTCATTGATAAATATGATGACCTTGCCAGGAAGGCTTTCCTTTCCGTATACGGGGATACCGACAATCCGGACCTGATCGGATATGTACAGTATTTATCAAAACCGACAACCCGGATACTCTATGGGGCACCTGTTTTCATCCTGGTATTCGCGGCTCCCGACGTTATCGACGACAGGGACTGTGCTCTGGCGGCGGAAAACATGATGCTTGCAGCTCGCTCTTTAGGGATCGGTAGCTGCTGGATTGGTCTGGCAGCAGGCCTGGGTAGCGATACGGAATTCCTGAAGGAAGTGGGAGTGCCGGAGGGATATAAGCTTATCGCACCCCTGATCTTTGGATACCCGGCGAAGGATAATCAGAAGGCACCTGCCCGTAATGCCGATGTCATATTAAAATGGGTTGATTAATCTCAAAATTTGCTTTCGGTTTCCCATCAACAATTTGACAAATTAACAAAATAATGAATTGCAAACTAAAGAATCAAAATAGAATTAGGTATGTACTGTCCGGACAGGAAGCATCTATCCTTTGTCCGTCCAGGTACTCGAAAATAATTTTGTATCCAAACAACCTTTTATTTCTTGAGTTTCTTGCTTGCCAAGAGGAGTAACTAAGATACTCCTTACTCGGCCTTGATGCGTTTGATGGTTGTAGGACGCTCTTTTACCAGGATCCTGTGTCCGCAGTACGGACACCTTATACCTGTGTACTCGTAGTCAATTTCCACTTTCTGTTTACAGCGAGTGCACTTATATCCCATACAACCTCACGTACCTGAAAAGTGTTTGTTTACTTTGCTTCAGCAATGTTTTTCATTGTGCGCAGCAGGGTCTGACCAACGCTCGTGTAGGGGATATAGGTCCCGCCTGCGAAGGTGTGTCCGCACTTGCTGCATTTCCAGATCCCTGTCCCGATCCTTTCCACTGTCGGGCGGGCACATTTGGTGCATACATGTGGAGCTCGCATGCGTTCTTCCAGGTCTGCGACAAGCTTTCTGTCTTTTCTCCCGTACCTGGGACCAAACCTGCCTGCAGATCTGGAAATTCTTCCTTTCTTCGTAAATTTTTTTGCCATCGTTATAAACTCCTTAAATGTAAATATTGAGTCCTAAGGGATAGAAATCCGGAACCCTTCTGCTGGCCGGTCAGCCTTAAGCTAAGGTTCTTCTATCACCCTGAGACGTGCACTTAGACCGTAATACTGGCATTTAATATTTATATTTAATTAATCCTGCCCGATTTACTCACTTTTTGCAAGCCCTTCAAGGTAGAGTCCCCTGAGTTCGGCTGCCTTTTCGAGTGCCAGGTCTATTGCCTCGAACAGCTCTGCCTCGGTAAGAGGGGAAATGCCCATTTTCTGCATGCCTGCAACAGACCCGTCCGAACTTGAAACTATGGTCAGTTTCGTTTCGCAAACTGCTTCTTCATCAAGGGATGGGTCAACCATCAGCTTTGAGCCTATCTTTGCAATAGTTATACCGACAGGCATCTCTTTCATCGCAAGGGGTACATCTTCGCCCAGTCCCTGCTGCTCGTTAGGGACCATGGTGGTCATGAGTGCTGCAATTGCAGCAAGACAGGATGCATCAATGATATTTCCGTCATCGTTCAGGACGTGGACGTCTATAAAGACAATCCAGACGGATTCTCCAACCGTTATGCAAAGCTTCTTTATATCAATTGCGCCCGATTCCCTGATCCCTCTGTCAACGACCCTTGCCATTTCGATTGCTTCTTCTCTGGGTGGCCCTGGCTCGAATTCGGGAGAAGCTATCGGGTTAAGCTCAAGATTGGTAATAATCACGCCTTCGTCCTGAGAATCCGGGAATGGAGTTCCGGTCTGAAGCTTCACACCTACAAGGACCTGGGTGTTTCCGAGGGTAACTTTTGCAGAACCTTCGGCTTTGACAATAACGTTTGTTTCAAGCTTGAGATCCCTGAAATCTTTAAACCCGCGTCCGTCCTGACGCTTACCTTTGATCATCAGGTTGTAAATATAGTCCTTCTTAAGTGTGGCTATGATTTCACTCATCTTTTTCACCTCTGTTTTCGGCTTCAGAGGGGTTTTTTACTACCTTCCAGGGACCTTCGGATTTTTCTTCTTCAGGCTCTTCTGCTGCCTCTACTGCTTCGGCAGCTTCCTCAACTTCGACCTCGGCTTCTATTTCAGGCTCAGAAACTTCTTCCGAAGCAGGACTTTCCTCGACTTCGACTTCTTCTTTAAGAGCTTCCTCTTCAAGTCCCTCGGTTTCAGCCTCAAGCTCAATTTCTTCTTCAGCTTCTCCAGAATCAGCTTCTTTCTCAAGCCTGGCCTCAATTTCTTCAAACTCTTTGATTTCAGGAGTACCCTCTAAAGAAGCTTCAAATTCAGTCTCTTCTTCAAGAGGTTCCTCTTCGAATTCTTCCAGATCTTCTTCTAAGTCTTCCTCTAAGCCTTCTTCAGCTTCCTCTAAGTCTTCTTCAGCTTCTTCTAAGTCTTCTTCAGCTTCTTCTAAGTCTTCTTCAGCTTCTTCCAAGTCTTCTTCAGCTTCTTCCAAGTCTTCTTCAGCTTCTTCCAAGTCTTCTTCAGCTTCTTCCAAGTCTTCTTCAGCTTCTTCTTCCAAGCCTTCTTCAGCTTCTTCCAAGCCTTCTTCAGCTTCTTCCAAGTCTTCTTCAGCTTCTTCTTCCAAGCCTTCTTCAGCTTCTTCTTCGACTTCCTCTTCTTCAAATTCTTCTTCAATCTCTTCCTCTTCTTCGGAGTCAGGGATTACCTCGCTGGAAAAAAGGATATCAGGCTCAGAGATTTCCTCCAGACCCTCTACTTCGAGTTCTTCAGCTTCTTCAGCAGCTTCTTCCGAAACAAACTCGGGGGCCGGTAAGGACTCGGCTTCGGCTTCAGTTTCGGTTTCTGCAGCTTCTGCCGCAGGTTCCTCAACAGGAGTTTCAAACTTCTTTCTAAGGACAGCCTGCTGAAGTGCGAGGATCTCTCTGCAGCCCTTCTTTACAAGCTCAAGCCCTTTCTTGATTTCTTCAGGTGTAAGGTGCCCATCCATCTGGACAAGAGTAATTTCTCCCTCCTGGGTCATTGCTACGGGGAAGTCAGCTTCTCCGTAGTTATCCTCTTCCTTATTCAGATCAAGCACAATCTGCCCGTCAACCTTCCCGAAAGCACAGGAGGTAATAAGGCCTTTCATTGGGATTCCGGCATCTGCAAGAGCTATACTGGAAGCGTTAATTGCTGCTGTCCTTGTCCCTGCATCGGCCTGAAGCACTTCTACGAAAATGTCAATTGCTGTCTTAGGGTACAGCTCAGCCAGGATCACAGGCTCGAAAGCTTCCCTGGAAACTTTTGAGATTTCAATGCTCCGCCTGCTAGGGCCCGGACGAGCGCGGTCCTCCACGGAGAATGATGCCATATTGTATTTGTAGCGGATTACTGCCGAATCTGCGCGCTGGCTGCGGCGGGGATGAGCTTCCCTGGGGCCGAACACGCCTACCAAGATCTTATTCCTGCCCCATTCAAGATAACATGAACCATCGGCTCGCGAAAGTACACCGATCTCAATTTTCATGGGCCTAATCTCATCCGCACGTCTCCCGTCAAGGCGCAGCCCATCGTCAGTGATTAATATTAAGTTTTCAGGTTTCTCACTCATACTCTAATCTCCAAACAACTCCTAAACCAAAATACTCTAGAGAAGCTTACCTAAAATTCTTTTAGCTCTATCCGGAATTCAATTCTTCGGGTCCAGCAGTACATCGATCTTCCGGTATATCTCTTCGGAATGATCTTCCTTTGTTGCAGTCACACCTTCCGTCTCATTTTTAAAAAACCCAACAGGTTTGGACTCTTTCTGTCTAATCCGTTCATTTTTCAAAAAATTGTAGATCCGGTCTGTCAATCCGGAACGCTGGGCTTCAAGTTCTATTTTCCGGAGAGCCTTACTCAAAAGTTCTATGTCCTCATCCTTTCCATCGATCCATATTCTGCCGTTCTGGCCTACGAAAATGCTGCAGTTTGTCTCTTTCTTCAGCATGGATATCATGGAACCACCGTGTCCTATTACACGGGGGACTTTTACAGACTCAACTTTAATAATCTGACCTGTTTTGAGTTTATGAAGGCTCGGGTCCCTCAGGGCAAGCTCGACTTTCATGGAGCTATCTACATCTTTAACCCTGAGGATTACCGAATCACCTACGTTCAGAATTTCAGGCATCTCCCGGGATTCGACTCTTCTCGGATACTCGGATACATGGAGCAGACCGTCATAAGGAGCTGCAATATCAAATATCCAGTTGGATGGAGTAACCACAATAACGATCCCTATCACCACATCATTTGCTGAGGGGATATACGCTCCCGCAAGTGGGATCACTCCAACTTTATCCTCTTTGAGGTTTTCAATACCGCAAAGCGAAGAATAGATCTTGTCGTTCTTGACATACGTCCCGTATCCGGCTTTTTTCTGGTTTTCGGATAACAGGTCACCAGGGATCACTATTTTTTTATCCATCCAACATCCTCTTATAAAAGTTTAGTCTGAGCCTCTCCCTTTGTGAGATGATTTATAAGAGCGTAAAAATCAGTCTGGACTCCTGCAGGAATCCTCACTACTGCAATCCATGAGCCGTCACCCTGCCATTCTTCCTTCGTAATGGTTCCGACTTTGGAAATATCTCCATATGCCTTTGGGGCATATTCGGGAGGGATTTTCACAGCGATATTGATTTCTTCAAAGCGTATGGGGATGAGCGGGCGAATGGCTTTCATTGTTATGGTTACCAGCTGATCTACGCTTTTTAAAGGGTCTATATGCACTTTTGCCTCTTCCATCGCTCTTTCTATCCGTGCGGGAGGGTGAGGTGCTCTAGTTTGAGGGTTTATAGCATTTCTGGAAATGGTATAGATAACCTTTTTCTTTTTCTCTTCAAGCATTCGTTTTCTCTGCTCAGCGGTGAGTTGAAGCTCTCCGCTTTTCAGGATCACGGCAGCAATCTCAAAGGGGTCGGTTGTCTCAAAAGAGTTGAGAATATCGGACTCTGCTGCCCGGTCCCCTCTGTTTGCATCTTCGAAGATAGTCTCAACTGCCAGAATGTCTTCGAGGTTTACTTCCTCTCCTCGCTTGTAGGCCAGAGCCCCTTCGGGCTCGACCAGGACTTCGAAATGTTTGCTGCCTCTTTTGAGCCGGGCAGTCACTGCCTCGTCCAGGGACACCATTTTCGAATACCTTCTCTTAAATGTGAGTTTGAGAATCAGAAACTCTCTGATTGCTCATTCTTTAAATATTTATAGGTTTTATTCGCTGCTTTCAGTTCCCTTGTGTTTCTCAAGGATCTGCTGAACGTAGTTCTCAACTTCCTCAGGCCCCAGTTTTCTGAATTTCTTGTCCTCAAGGGATACAACGCCTACCTCAAGGGTTCCGGCATCGAACTTGCCTTCAGCTGCTTTATAAAGTGCATCCATTCCGAGGAGGATAGCAGCGTCCATATTCATATCTTCCCTGTAGTCCGCCTCAAAGACCTCAACAACTGCATTTCTGCCTGCGCCTATGGCGGTTGCCTTGTACTCGAGGAGAGCACCGCTCGGGTCGGTCTCAAAGAGCCTTGGTTTGTTGTCGTCAACGCCTGCGATCAGGAGGGCAGTTCCGTATGGGCGAACTCCTCCGTACTGGGTGTAGGTCTGCTTGTGGTCGCAAATTTTCTTGGAGATTACCTCCACACCTATGGGTTCGTCATAAGAAACCCTGTTTACCTGGGCTTCTACGCGGGCCCTGTCAACAAGGGAACGGGCGTCGGCCACGAGCCCTGAGGTTGCGGCTCCGATATGTTCATCAATCTGGAATATTTTTTCGATTGATTCGGCTTCAACAAGCCTGCTTGTAATCCGCTTGTCAACCAGCAGCACTACCCCGTCGGCTGCCTTGATTCCCACGGCTGTTGTTCCCCTTTTGACCGCTTCGCGGGCATACTCTACCTGGAAAAGTCTTCCGTCAGGGCTGAAAACCGTAATTGCCCTGTCATAACCCATCTGTGGTGCCATCTGCATATTCCGTATCTCCTTGCCTTAATTTATGTTCCATATTGTTTCAATTTTTCCCGGCGAGAAACCGGCTATTTTTCCTTAGGGATTTCAAATCCGCAGAATCTTCAGCTAAAATACCGCATGCCCAAAAAAGGCTTTGGTCGGTAAGCATTATTTAACCTGTGCGGATACCCCGAAAGCTCAGGAGCTTAAAGTCCCCGACCCAGCGTTCAGGTAAGGAAATCGATTTTTGATCCCTATAACGTATTTCTTCCTTATTAGAGTTTTTAGCCATTTACGCGGGACTTTCAATCCTGACAGAGTTTTTCCCGGTGAAACCCGTGGGAAATATCCCGGTTACAGGGAGTTTACAGGCACTTTTACCCTGCAAGGTACGCGTTTTTCGGGCTTAAACCGGACTCCCATACTATAGTGATTTTTTGGCAGGGTCTGAAGGTCCGTTCCGATGTTAACTATGTCCTTAATAAAGTGTATTTACTCAGTTATAATGCTTATGAGAGTCTGAAACTTTTCCGGGGCTTAATTTCCGATTCAGGGCATGTGAAGAAGAATTTTTCTATTATACTCCGTCTGCACTTGAAATTAGAAACATTCCCTATCCAGGCCTCAGCCACTTATGCGTAAACTGCCAGGAGTCACGGCAAAGCTGCTCTTCTGTCAATCAGTTCTGCCCATCAATATTATACTTTGTTACACTAATACTCATTCATTATAGTATATATTAGACAGCTTATTAGACAATTAAAGTAACTTATTTGACTGTTAATCCGACAGTTCATATGCCGTTTCCGAACTTAGCAACGGCAGGTTTCAGCCTAAAAGTTCCAGCTGATATTCGGTTTTTACTTCATATAAATAAGACGGGATATAAACAAGACCACATATAAACCCTATGACCCAATGTGTGTCTGTTGTATGTATAATGAGGATAGCTGCATTTAGAGCCTATCCGAAAAGTGTTGTGACCTACTGTAACTTACCATTAGCAATATGCAAAACCGAAGAGGACGCCCTGCTATTATAGACCTGCTGTAACTTTTCGATCGCATTACCGACTTTTCGGATAGGCACTTAATCAGATTTGTGTTTAATGGTGGTTTTGGATCAATAAATTGCATTATTTGGAATGTCCAAAGCGGAATCTTTTGTTTTTCTGTTTGACTCCGTATAGCTACACTTGTCTCGCCCGTCACATAAGAAAAGAAGTAACAGACGAAAAAGTAACAGGCGAATTCATATTTTCATCAGGATAAACTGAATTCAAAGCTGTCTTCATTCTCCGAAGAATACTTCCCTCAAATTCAAAAAGCAGAAAAAGAAAAAGAAGAAACAGAGTTATTGGTTTCTAAATCACTTTTACATGGTAGTTTCTTACGCCTAATCACTCTTTTTTATTTGCTGGCTTTTATCTCTCATTTATCCTGCTTTCGGCAGGTAACTTGTTTTTTTCGTAATATTTTTACTGATAGCGTTTTTGCTAGAAAACACATTATTCCTGATACTAGACATTATTGCAAAAACGACTCATTGTTTATATATGCCGTGAGATTTGGGTCATATGTTAACCAGTTTTGAACCCAACATATATTACATAATGTTTGAAAAACGCCATCATTAAAAATACTTAAAATCTAATGTCGACCTGCCGACTATAGGATTTATTCTTCTTTTCAGTCATTTTTGGGAAAGACCGCTCTCCTGCGTCTAGCGGGACAAGAACGACAGAATACAGCTAACGACCTTACATGGATCGGAGAAATCGTAATTTGACCTATCGAGTAAATATTTACAGAAATGCCATAAATTAGTCCTCTTGAGCGAGCGAAGCGAGTGAAAAGGACCTCGTGCTCCCGAAGCGAAACTCGGGAAGCGAAGCTCGGGTGCCGAAGCGCAATTCTGGAAGCAAAAAAAATAGTGAACTTTCTAGAAATTTGATTCCAGGGCTTCAGAAGCTTAGTCTACTTTGCCTGGGGTCTTCCTCGAATCCCTTTTTTCATGTATTTCAGGCTCAAAGACCGTGTAATCCTTCAGAAATTTTTCCGTGGCTTTCTTAACGGTGCCTGAGGCTCCCAGTACATGCAGAGTTGCCCTTTTTCCGTTGACCCGTGTCAGAGTTGCCAAGGCGGCTCTCGTTTCCTTTACTCTGGTGTGAGAGCACTGGATGATCCCCTTTCCGGCTTCGAATCCCAGCACCCTGATATCACAGTCGCTGGTTGTAATATCTCCGAGCAGCGAGGAAGCCGAGGAAATAACTTCTTTTACAATATCGCCTCTGCCTGCAGGTTCTTCCGAAATCAGCTCAAAGGCAAGATAGCGTTTTTTAGTGCGGAGTGAAGGCAGCAGGCGTTTCAAAAGAGATCCTCTCCTTCAAGCACTTCAATCCCTTTCTTTATATATCCAGGACCCGGGCGATTCTTTGCGATGATTTTTTCCGGAACAGTACTTATGGCCTCAAGAGCCTCGTCCTCTTCAAGCCCGCAAACTTCCGCAAGGGCAAGCATTTCCATTGGGGAGCGCAGGTCAAAGCAGGACATGGCATCACTGCAAAGGACAAGGGACACATCGTATTTCCTTGCGAGTTCAAGGTTTGATTTGAGGTCGGAGAGCAGGCGGATGCGTCTTGAGCCGCGGGAATGAAGCAGGGGTCTTAGGATTATGCCTATTGCTACTCCATTTTCTGCTGCTGCTTTTGCCAGCACCTGGTTTAAGCCGCTGCTCCGGTCAAAAGCGGGGTGGTTAAGGATGTCTACCCTGGGGTTTTCGAGCGCAGCCCGGTTGACGGCTTCGGACCCTCCGTGCACGATCAGGACGTCCATTGAATTCCTGAATTTTCCGATCAAACTGTGCAGTTTTGAGGGGTTTTCTTCCACAAGCTCAATTCCCCTGAAGACTTCAAAACCCTCAATGAAAGGCAGTATCGGCTTCCTGTCAGGGAGTCGGTCAGAATGGTTGGCAAGGGCAATCCCGCTGAACCCGAAATGCCGGCCAAGGGACACCTGTTCCTGGGCAGTACTATCTCCGTCCGGAACTGCATGAACGCAAAAATCATAAAATTTAGGCTTACCCAAACAACTCCTCCACTATGGCTCCGGCTTTCTCCCTGTTTTTCGGATAGGTCTCGATCTTGACCTTTGCAATAATGGCGTCAGAAGAGTTAGTCAGTTTTACCTGCTGCAGGTACGCAGCCTGCTTGTCAAAGCGGAGGTGAAAAACCAGATCCTCGTCCAGCCTTTCAGGCATCTCTTCCCTGAGCATGTCCACATCTTCTTCCGAAAAGTTTTCCCGGACAAAGTGGGCAAAGTTCAGGCATTCCGCCTTTTTTTTAAGCTGCACGCTAAGGATAGTAATCGGATTTCCATGGTGTCCTTCAGCCTGAAGCTCTTCTATGAGCTTAGCTGCTTCCTTTACACCGGCACCGGATAAAAAAAAGTCCAGAGTCTCGCGGACTCTGGATACGTCTTCGGTTGCGTGGGCGATCACACGCATCGTTATGTGATGAATCACTTGCCTCGACTCTTATATGCACGGATGCTCGGCCTGGTCTTTTCAGTTCCCTTGCCGCGTGTGGCCATGCCTCTGCCTTTCCGACCTGCACTGGTCTTGCCCCTGGTGGCTCTGCCCCTGCTGGACGGGTCGCAGACCCAGTTCAGGTTCTTATCGCTCTTTATTACAGGGTGGTGCGGGTCTACAAGGATGACTTCAAACCACTTGTGTTTTCCGTCTTCCCCTACCCAGTAGGAGTTAAGGACCTCAAGGTTCGGGTATCTGCGGTCAGCACGGACTTCAGCGATTCTCTGGATGCTCATTCCACCTGAGACCTTGTTCTTCCCCATCTTCTGGGTCCTTCTTCCACGGTTGGGCCTTACATGACCAAGCCCTCCGCGGCGTACATTTACCCTGACGACAACAATACCCTGCTTGGCTTTGTATCCAAGGGAGCGTGCTCTGTCGATTCTAGTGGGCCTTTCAATCCTGGTCACGGAACCCTGCTTTCTCCATACCTGAAGACGCTCCCAGCGGAGCTCGTTCACGTAAGTCTCATCAGGGTTTTTCCATGCATCACGTACGTATCCGTAAAAAGATTTTACCAATTTAAACACCAAGTTTCACTTTTGTTTCACGGTTCAGCCCTGCCTGCAGGGCCACATTCCAACGGGACCTAATCCCGAAAATGAAACATGCGATACAACTGAATCATCTGATTTAAAGCTTTGCCTGAAGAGCAAATTACCTGAAATCTGGAGGACCCTCAGTGTGAAAATCTTTATATATATTAGTGATTTAAATTAAACTGTTTGTTGTAATATTAATTGGGGGCTGCAGCAAACTTCATTTCGGAAATAATTGGCACTATTACGGTTATGTAATTTTCATATGTTGTATGTGATCTTCGTATACCGTATATAATTTCTATAGACTGTATTGGATTTTTCATACACTGTATGCAATTTTCACATCGGTAATTCTGGTTTTCAGTGAGGATGTTTATGAAAAAAGGAATTTTACATCGGGTCATAATTTTTCTCTTTATCTCAGCCGTCCTGACCGCCCAACCCGTGATGGCTGAAACGGAAGCTGGATGGGAAACAGAAGAAAACCTATCCATATCAGACATGCCGGAATCACTTGCAGATAGTATAAACTCTCTTTTCGAAGTAATAAATGTGGTTCTTGGTTCTTTTAACAATTTTTTACAGTGGGCAGTCGGATTACTGGATCTTGCGAGTTCCATGCTGGAATCTTTAGAACAGACCCTCGGGCTTGTTGATTCAAACACGGAATTGGCAAACTCAAGCGGGAATCTGGGCTATGTATTTGATTCGATAAACCAGAGTAAAGAAGAAATAAACATGAGCAAGCAAATGATAGTTTTTGAGATTGAGGCTGTAAACTCTACTCTTGAAGTCATCAATTCCGATCAGGAACCGATGGGTTCGAACCTTGGTCAGGTATTTGATTCGTTAAATAAGAGTAAAGAAGAAATAAACATGAGCAGGGAAATGGTAGGTTTTGATATTGGGGTGTGAACTGCCACTCAGTTAAAGACTGAGTGGCTTCTTGGTTCATCCACCCTCTATTGAGGGCAAGTCCCCAAGCTCTTCCCCACGTTCCGTGGGTGTTACAATCCAATTAGATTTTGATCTATGAGAGCGAATTTCTTGATATTTATAGCGGCATTTATGTCTCTATCATGTTTTGTTTTACAATCAGGGCAAGTCCATTCTCTGTCTTTTAACTGAAGCTCTTTATTGCGGTATCCACATACGCTACAGAGCTTAGAAGAAGGCTCAAACTGCCCTATTCTCAGGATAGTTTTTCCAAACAATTAAGTTTTGTATTCTAACTTTGTTACAAAGCTACTCCATGCAGAATCACTTATAGCCTGGGCTAAATGATGATTCTTAACCATACCTTTAACATTCAGAGTTTCCAGAGCTACAGCTTGGTTTTCGCTAACAAGTCTAAATGAGAGTTTGTTCTGGAAGTCACTCCTCTGATTCGTTATTTTGTCATGGAGTATAGCAAGCCTTTGTTTGGCTTTTGCCCTGTTCTTAGAACCTTTTTGTTTCCTTGACACTCTTTTTTGAAGAACTTTAAGCCTTTGAAGTGAATTTTTCAGGTATTTAGGATTCTCAATCTTTTCACCTGTGGAAAGGACAGCAAAATCTTTGATACCTACATCTATACCTACCGTAGTTGATTCTGAAAAAGATTGCTTTGCTGGAAGTTCTCTACCGTTTTCTACAAGGATATTGATGTAGTAATTCCCTTTACAAGACCTTGACACTGTGGCTGTTTTTAGTTCACCTTCAAACTTCCGGTGAAGAACTGCTTTAATCTCGCCAATCTTGGGAAGTTTTACAGTATTGTTTTCAAAGTTCACAAAGTAGTGCTGAGGTACAGGGAAAGATTGTACCGGATTCTTTTTTGATTTAAACTTAGGGAATCCGTTCTTTTCTCTGAAAAATCGAGTGAAGGAAGACTCAACCTGTTTAGTCATTCCCTGAAGGGATTGAGAATTGACCTCTCCTAACCATTCATTAGAAACCTTTAACGTAGGAATTAATTTGTTCAAGTCAAATCTGGAAATTGATTTCCCCGTTTGTTCGTAAGCTTTAATTTTTTGATCAAGTGCCCAATTGTAGACAAATCTACAGCTACCTATATGCTGATTTAATTGAACAGCTTGTGTAGTCGTAGGATAGAGTCTAAATTTGAACGCTTTCATCATACAAAGGTATTATATGTTTTAACAATTTATATAGTTTCTGGTAAATATAAAATAGAGGCAGGGAATCATACCAAATTTTTGTTAATGTATCATATTATCTTTGAGTCTATCCCAAAACTCAAAATTTGCTTTTTTGGATCTCTTAATTTAAGTAACCAACAAAGCTTCTGATTACGAAAGCAATCTTGAATTATTTTGATAATTGAGGTTTTACCATTTTTCTTTAAATTACTTCTTTTTTTAAAATAACAATAAAAAAGGATTATTTCATCGAAATATTATTTATTGGTCTTTAAAATACCATTTCAAATCAAATAATAAGGATTATACCTAATTAAACCTATTTTAAGGTACCAATCTAAAAATAAACCTTAATAAGGTATAATCCATGATAAAAATTGTTGGTAAGGGATATAAGTATTTTTTGCTTCAGTTGAGTGACTTTTTAGAGATTACAAAAACAATAGTTGTAAGCTTGAAGAGTGTTGAAGGCAGGAAAAAATATGAAAAGATATTTGGAAGAAAATTCGAAGACAAAAAGGACAATTCAAGAATTCTTACCGTTCACGTTAACCAGTCAACGCTTGCAAGCTTTATAGGTAATTTTTTTGAAAAAACGATATGTATCACCACTTTCAAGGACCATTTTCTTTTTAAAAATTCAAAATTTAAAATTATGTTCCTGAAGAGTGATAAAAAGAATAAGAAAAAAGCAGAAAACAGTAGACATTGTGTCATATCTGCGTATCAAAGAGTACTGTTTGATTTCTTTGAGGACATAATAAATGTCCTCAAACGGAAAATTAATGTCCCTTACAAGGTTAAACCTTTAATTGTGAAGAGTAAGGACTATATGGAGAATGTTCTTCCTCTGAGTCAAATACTCGCTTTTCAAAATCTTAAAAAATTTAGAGGATATTTGAGGAACATTTTTGAATTAAACCCTTCGCTTGGTTCTTATTTTAATGACATTCAGGTATCAATGGGGTATAAACCTCAACTTGAAGAATTATCTTTCAATAATATTTTCAAGCTAGAGTTATCAAGATGCAAACTTGGATATTCTAATCTTGAATCATTTATCAGAGATTACAACCAGAACCAAGCTCTAAGGAATGAATTAAAAATCAAAAGCGGAGAAAAGATTACTCTTTCTTCTTATCGACGAAACCTAAAAATGATTTATCCTTATCTGGACACATATGCAGAATTACTAATCCAAGAATGTAGAAATCTTAACCTTATTGGTGACAAAATCTGGATTTGGGATCGAAGATTTTTTGAGTGTAATTGCAGTGGTTTGAAAAATAAAGAGACTGGACAGCTTTCCGATCCAGATGCTGGACATTATGTCAAGAAAACAGGTAAATTTAGTGTATTATCAGGAACAGGATACACTGATACATGTATTGTTGATAGCTGGTGGGGTTTACCTGTTTATTGGGATGCAGTAAACGCTAGTAAAAATGACAACACCATATTTCAGGATACAATAAACCAATGTATGAAATCAGCAACAGAAAAACCGTTTTTTGTGGTCGCTGATGCAGGACCTGATAGTCATCTTTCCAATGAAACAGTAATTGAGAAAGGGGTTATTCCAGTCATAGCTGCAAGAGCGAATAGTGTTGGAAATATCTTGAAAACAGAAAAGGGGAACCACTTCAGAGCTCAATACGTCCCAAGAATTTATCATAAATTGCTTGGAAAATTGTACAATATAAGAACCACTGTTGAAAGGAAAAATTCAAACGATGTTGTTGGATACAATAGATCAAAAACACCAACCAGAGGAAGTGAATGGGCTAAAATCTATGTATCGATAAGCAATATTGCCGCATTACTTACGGCACTTACAGCTTTTAAAGTTGGAAGACATGATCTGATAAGAGCACCAGGAGCTTTTAGAAGGTTGAATATCTGAGCAAGTAAAAGCAATTTTTTTAAAAAAAAGGAAGTTTAGTGCTTTTAATTTGATTTTAAAGCATTAATAGTGAAATTGGCAAAGGCTCAATTGAGATTAAAACTGGGTTTTGGGATGAGCTCTTTGTTTGCAAATATCGAAAACAGATACTTGAACCGATTAGCGAAGAGCTTAAACAGATTGTCTTTGATATTTCAAAAGAATCAGATTTTGATATTCTTGAAATGGACACTGACAAAGACCATATACATTTCTTAATTAAGAGTGGACCCAGTTAGTGTTTTGTCAATAGTTAGAAAACTAAAACAAGAGTCCACTAACAGGTTATGCAAAACACAAAAAGAATATATGGAAAAGTATTGTTGGGGTGAAAATACGTGGCTCTTCGCTGTTTCGAGTGGGTAACTTACATTCATCTCCAAAATGTCGAAGCAGCATATCTAAAATTTAGAACCATTTATGGTTGAAAATCACATTCAAGATCGATGTTTCTCGTTTTGGCCTAGCTATTTTCTAACTGAGTAATTCTTTTGATGGTCAATTTGTATTTGATTGGTATTATATATTAAGAATTATATGTTTATATTATGGGGAAAAGAGGTCCTAAACCACAATTTACTGACGTTGCCTGCCCGAATAAAGGCTGCAAGCTCTACGGCCTTACTGGTCAAGGCAATGTTACTGGAAATGGAACTTACATCAGCCGTGGAGAAAAAACAAGGAGATATCGTTGCAATGAATGTGGCATAGCATTTTGCGACCATACAGGCACTTTCTATCATGATCTTCGCAAAGATGATAAAACAATCGATTTAGCTTTAAAAATGTCTATGAAAGGAATGAGCATTCAAGCCATTGCCGATGTTTTAGAGATACAACCTGCCAGTGTAAAGCGCTGGCTAGCCCGTGTAGCTGAACAATGCGATAAAGTAAATGATACTATGATGAAGAACGTGGATGTGTCAAAGGTAGAAATGGACGAACTATGGGTTATAATCCAAAAAAATAGTTCCAAGGATGAAAAATTATGAAGATGATGGGCCTTGGATGTGGGTAGCTTTTGTACCAGGTTGTAGGCTAATACTTGATTTTATAATAGGTCCAAGAAAACAGTATGTTGCAGACAAACTGGTCGAGTTAATCGATAAACATCTTTCAGATAAAATCCCTCTTTTTGTCACAGATGGGTTGAACTTTTATAGAGAAGCGCTTTTGAAACAATTTGGAGTTTTAAAAGAGTTTCCAAGAACTGGGAAAAGAGGAAGACCAAAGAAACCAAAAATAGTTCCCTCTGAGGATTTGAGGTATGCTCAGGTAGTCAAAACAAGAGTAAATGGAGTGCTTGAGAAAGTAGAGAAGAAGATCATTTTTGGAGAAGACATTGAACAAAGCGAAATCTCAACAACTTTACTGGAAAGACAAAACCTAACCTTCAGGCAGGATAACAACAGAGTGTCAAGGAAAACAATAGGGTTTTCAAAGGTGAAAGAATGGTTAGAATACCAAATGAAGCTCTATTGCACGCATTTTAACTTCTGTAGAGGGCATGGAGGATTAGGGTACAAAGATCAAAGAGGGGTTGAATGCAAAAATACACCTGCAAGAGAAGCAGGAATTGCGGATTCAAAATGGACTTTAAAGGAGCTGATGAAATTCAGGTGTTTTAAAACATCAATCGGATAAAGATGGACCATCGAAGGTTTGAGGTGATTCCATATTGATAAGTCGTTTGTACTCGTTTTTGAAATTGTTGATCCGCAAAATAAAGTAATCTTCTGAGATTTTGCCCATCATGACACGGTTTACAAAATATCCTGATTTTATAAAGACTCTCCTCTTGCTTATTGACGTGCTTTTTTAAGAGAAACAGAGATATTGGTGGTTCTGTATCAACCAGTTGATATTATTCAGATGCCTGAAACTAAGATCTTTTGTTTTTTGATTCTACTCCTTGCAGGGCTGAACTTTTCTCTTCTACAGCGCAAAAAAGGAACAGATGAATTTAGATCTTGACTTGGAGGACTTTGTTAAAACTCACAGATAAATATAAGCGTCTCCGCCAGCTTGTCTGGCGGCACTGCACAAAAGCAAAAGAAGAGATGAATGAAGAATGATACTGAAATTGATACGTTTTAGCCTGTTGTGCTTCTTTTAAACGCACAAACACCTTCAGCAGCTATTACTTGCTAACCTGTTGTTTTCATTCTTCTATCTATTTTTTGTTTTTTTGAGAAAGACTGCTCTCCTGCGTCTATTCACTTAATTATTGCTTTTAAGTTAGTCCGCTTGAGCGAAGCTCACTTCTTAACCACAAGTTAGTTCTCTTGAGTGAACCGACGCGGAGTGAAAAGAACGGTTAAGATTTTTAAACATATAAAAGAATTTAAATATGATAAAGGTAGTTGTAAAATATGATGACAAAGTTCAGGAAAAATTTGCTCTCAACTATCGGATGGTTTATTATCTGGCTTGTTGTAAGGGTGTATTTGAATATTTAAGCCCTTCAACCTCTTCCTCAACAAAAAAGAATACCGAAAAGCTCCGGAATACGTTTCTTCACTTGCTCTCTTTCCGTCTGCTCGCAGTAGAAGATAATTTTGAAACTCTACCGGAAGCCGGGCTTTCCGCTTTTCTCGGCATACTTCTCGTTTCCGGTGTGCTTTTTGCTTCCGGTGTTCTTCCTGCTCTTACCTTCGGTGCAGGAACTGAAGAAGCAGCAGCAACTTTTGCCTGATCCCTGGGCTCAGTTCTGGAGCCTGCTTGTTTCCAGTATTTCCGGCCTTCCGGACAGCGCCGGTTTACACAGAAATCAAGTTCCGGTTTTTCCTCTTCTTTTAGCCGGAACAGCTTCCAACCGCAGGTCTCACAGGTTTTATCAAGCAGGGTCAGTTTTCCGGTCTTCGGGACCGAATGCGTGTACCCACAGCGTTTCGTGCAGCCCAGGAAACGGCTGTCTTTAAAGGAGATCAGGAACATGCTCCCGTCACATTCTGGGCAGGGTCCCACTGTTTCGGGGGGGTAGCATTCCTTTTCAAGCTCACATTTAAAGCAGGGACCTATGCCGACAGCCCAGTTGTATTTATTGCCTACCTTCAGGACAGCTGCACCTCCCTTCTTGCATTCCTTACTCCGGAGCACCGTGAGAGCTCCGGTTTTCGGTAGAGGGAAAGAGTTTCTGCAGTCGGGATAGCCTGTGCAACCCACAAAACGCCCTGTGTCCGTCTGCACGATCCTGAGCACATGCCCGCAGGCCTTGCAGGTCCCGATATAGTTTTTCTTGTCTTCGAGGGCGGCTTCGTCTTTGATCGTGCCAGCAATGTTTGAGGTCAGTTCTTTTTTGTTTGCTTCAAGCTGGGCATACATCTCTTTTATCAGGGCCGTGCCCTCGGCAAGGGCAGCTTCGAACTCTTTTTTTCCATCCTCTACTTCCTGAATCAGGGCTTCGATTTTTGCACGGATGTCCGGTCTGACAAGGATCGGGACGGTAAGGGAAAGTCCGTCCATCAGAGTAAAGCCCGTGTCCAGGATCGAGACGGTCTTTCCCTTTGTCTCGAAATATCCGCGCTTTTTGTTTGTCTCGATATGGGTCGGTGCTGTTGCTTTTGTCCCTATCCCGTGCTTGTCCATAAGGGTCAGGAGCTCGGCTTCGGTCAGCTTCTTCGGAGGGCTGGTTTTGGACTTGGTATTGCTCAGCTTTTTTACATCCACTTTTTCTTTTTCCTCTACAAAGGGGAGAAGCTTATCTTTTTTGTTTTCAAAGGGATAGACTTCGAGCCAGCCCGCATCTTTAAGCACGGTCCCCGAGGAGTCAAAAGGCTCTTCCCGGACCTGCAGGTGAAGGTGAGTCTTTTCAAAAACTGCTGCAGGCATAAGGTTTGCCAGGAAATGTCTTGCAATAAGGTCATAGACCTCTGCCGCGTGCGGGATGGTTACTGCAGCGCTGATTTCTCCCTTTGCAGCCACCCGGATGGGGTGGATAGGAGGGTGGTCGTGCGCATCTTTGTCCCCGTTCTTCGGAACTATCGGGGCAGAGAGGATTGATTCGGCAAAGGGCTTATACTCTTTCTGTCTTGCAAAATCAAATAACAGGGTCTTGAAGTCGAAGTCGTCTGCATATTTGTTTGTCTCTGTCCTGGGGTAGCTTGTAAACCCTGCGAGGTAAAGCTGTTCGGCAACTTCAAGAGCAACTTCCGGGCTAATTCCCAGAAACTTTGAAGCCCTCTTGAGAAACTCCGTGGTGTTGAGCGGGTTCGGAGGGCTGGTCTTTGCTTCCTTTACCGTTTTCTTTACAACAAAGCCTTCTTTTGCTCCCTTTAATCTTTTGAAGATCTCCGCTGCCTTTTCTTTGTCGTGAATATTTCCTGCCCTGTGGGTGCCCTCGAAATCCCCGCCTTTTGCTCCGAAAATTGCAGTAATCTTCCAGAAGTCCTTTGCCTTAAAAGCCCGGATTGCCTTTTCCCTTTCGTAAACAAAACCGCAGGTAGGCGTCTGACAGGGACCGATTGAAAGGATATCTTTTGTCCTTGCCTTCTCCCGGACCGAAAGCGTAACAAAACGTGTGAAAGCCGCACCCATTTTCAGGTCAAGTATCTGTCTGGTTTCCGCAGCCATTGCCAGGTTATGATCTGGGTCTACGGGGCTTTCAAAAGCTTTTCTTACCTCTTTTGGGGACAGGGCTGAAAAGCGTGCCCTTGCAACAGGCACGTCAGTAACCTCTTCGGCAAGGGTCTTTGCCTCAAACCCTATGTTTTCCCCTTCCCTGTCATAGTCGCATGCAAGGATAATTTTGTCTGCCCTTTTTGCCAGTTTTTTTATTGCAGTTGCATACTCTGCCCTTGTCACGAACTTTTCAGGGTCAACCCCGAGCAGCGTACCCGGGTTAACCTCACTCCATTTGTTGTATTGTTCTGGAAAATCATAGTTCATGATGTGCCCGGATAACCCCATCACGAGCCATTCTTCCCCTTTCCATTTAAACTCATAAGCAGGCAGCCCTTCTACCGAGATTTTATCCACTTCCCCATCGCCCAGGATGCTCGCTATCTGGGCTGCTGCCTTATTCTTTTCTGCAAATGCGACAACTGTCATGGTGAAAAACCTGAACTCCTTGATACGGATAAAAACTGAAATGTGAAAAGATCTAAGCAGGCTGTCTCAAAACTAAAGTTAATTCTACAATTGTGTCAAATTTTTCTACTACAAGGTTAATTCATGTGTAAATTTCTCTAATTTAGGTGGTCTTGTTTTTAAATTCAACGTTGCTCATTATCCAATTGTAGAAATGGTTTGAGTTTTGAGACAGCCTGTAAGGGTTTCTTTTTTGCTTCCGTTCTTATTTTTCTTTCCCGGATTTTTTTCAGAATTATTCCCGGGTTCTTTCCTGAATATTTCCCAAGTCTCTTTCCTGGCATCTTTCTTGATGTCTTTACTTAATTCTTTCTTGATGCCGTTCTTACAGAGTTTGTCTGTACGCGCTCCTTAAACTCTGAATCGCATGGATCGTTAAGAACCATTGTACCGGATCTTTATAAATGCAATTCCTGCAAGCAGTTTTCTTGATTTTTATTTCTTGATTTTTACGGCAAATATGTATATACAAGTAATATGCACGTAATATATGCATCACAAGTGTGATGTGTTCGTAATGTACAAATCAAACACAATATTCACATTATATCTGTAAGGAACTACACATGATTTATATATTTCGCCATTTATAGATTATTGAGTGGCTTTCCGCAAAATGAAAAGTTATATATCAGTATACCGTTTGTTCTACTTTGCAACCCAGGCTCATAGAGCTTGATTAGTGCAATGATCGGTGTAGTGAAGAATCGGAATAGTGGATTGTTGAAATTAATCGTTGCAGTTGGTCGTTATAGTTAATCAATATTAGTTGATCGCTGCAGTTAATCACTGGTAATCCTTATAGCTGAATCGTTCTGTACAATTGATACATTCTTATACTTACCCATTCCCCCTCATCATACGGAGTAACAATGACGCTGATGGAAGACGCTAAAAAGGGAATCGTCACCCCCTCAATAGAAGCCGTGGCAAAAGCTGAAGGAATAGATGCCGAAACTGTCCGCTCCTGCGTGGCAAAGGGCCTGATAGCTATTCCGAAGAATAACAGGCGAGAAACCCTCCCTATCGGTATTGGCAAATACATGAGTACAAAGATCAACGCCAATGTCGGCACATCAAGGGACTGCATCGACATCGATGCCGAAGTAGAGAAAGCAAAAGCTGCAGAAGCCTTCGGGGCTCATGCGGTAATGGACCTCTCAACCGGTGGGGACCTGAATGAGATCCGGACCCGCATCCTTAAAGCCGTAAACATCCCTGTAGGCACCGTCCCGATCTACCAGGCTGCAGCGTCCCAGAAAGTTGTCGTGGAAATGACCTCGGACGATATGTTCAACGCTGTCCGGAAGCACGCCGAACAGGGTGTGGATTTTGTGACCGTGCATGCCGGGGTCAACTTAAATTCCCTCGAACGCCTGCGTCAGAGCGACCGGATCATGAACGTGGTCAGCCGCGGGGGTTCATTTACCCTTGCCTGGATGCTCCACAACGGGGAAGACAACCCATTCTATGCCGAATTTGACTATCTTCTTGAAATAGCAAAAGAATACGACATGACCCTCAGCCTTGGAGACGGCATGCGCCCTGGCTGTATTGCCGATGCTTCAGACCGCCCCAAGTTTATGGAGTTTATCACCCTCGGAGAGCTTGTAAAACGCTCAAGGGCAGCCAATGTCCAGACCTTTGTGGAAGGTCCCGGTCACGTGCCCTTAAATGAGATCGAGCTCAGCGTCCGAGGCATGAAAGAGCTCTGCGACGGAGCTCCCCTCTACCTCCTCGGCCCCCTGGTGACCGATATCGCTCCCGGCTTTGACCACATCACCGGAGCAATCGGAGGTGCAGTTGCCGGGATGTACGGCACGGACTTCCTCTGCATGGTAACCCCTTCCGAACACCTCGCCCTCCCCTCCCTCGAAGACATCAAAGAGGGCCTGTTCGTAACAAAGCTCGCAGCCCACACAATTGACCTCATAAAAGAAGGCCCGAGAGAACGTGCATGGAGGCAGGATACGGCCATGGCCTATGCCCGCAGGGACCTTGACTGGGAAAAGCAGTTCGAACTTGCAATCGATGGCGACCGGGCCCGCAAAATCCGGGACGCACGAAAGACGGAAAGCGACGCCTGTTCCATGTGCGGCGAACTCTGTGCAGTTAAGATCGTAAAAGAAGCTTTCGGGGAAAAGAAGGCAGAAGAGTGAAGCCAGAAGAGTAAAGCCAGAAGAGTAATTTTTTTATGTCCTCTTCTTTCGATTCTATTTCCTCTTTCAATTTGTTTTCTTCTTTCAATTCCTTTTTTATTCTCAAATGGATTGGCGGTTCTTTATTTATCGATTTGTATAATTCAGAGCACCCGGAGATGATACGTTCATTTTTCTCTTCTGCGTCCTACCAGGATCAAGCCGGTCTCCTGAGGTAAAAAATAACAGGTGAATTCAGGCTTGTATTAAGAGAATCTGAATACTATGAAAAAAAGTCTCCCTTACTCGAAAAACTTCTCAGTAACCCGAAAAACGGTATTTAATCCACAGATAAATATAAGCGCCTCCGCCAGCTTGTCTGGTGGCACTGCCCAAAAAAGAAAGAAATACATATTTGAGAGAGATCAGACAGAACTTCAATCTTTTTGATCTGTTTGATTCTCTCTTATTTACAGGCATCAGCAGTATTTTTTACTTTCCGAAATTTGTACTCTTTCTTCTTTCTTCTTTACCGTCTTTTTGGGACAGACCGCTCTCCTGCGTCTCTTACTTTACCATTGTTTTTAAGTTAGTCTTCTTGAGCGCAGCGAAAAGGACCGCGTACCCCCGAGGCGCAATTCGGGCGTTTAAGCGAATACACTTCGATCATGTGGTGCGGATGATATCTCAGCTTTGCCTCTCTGAGACCGCCTACTCCGAGGTCGCTTTCCCGGTTGATGTACTCCACCTCACTTACAAGAACCGCTGCAGTTTCCTCATTGATAGCCTTATAGATCCCTTCACAGTCCGGGAGACCTTTCTCAAAGTGGATGAGCGCCGTGTCCGTGTTGAGACGCTCATAGAGGGTAATGGCACCAATCTCGGAATCTACCCGGATCAGAAGGCCCTGCAGGGGAAGTTCGTTGAAATGTTCTACCGCATAGCGAGCAGCTCCGACCTCACTGGCAAGGACTAAATTTTTCCTGCATCCTTTCCATTCGGACCACTTTTTGAGGAATTTTATTACTTCTTTCAGGTTTCCGGGTGTTACCGGTTCAACCGTGCTCGAGCAGTTCTTCCGGAACCGGTTGAGGTGGCTGCGTATTTTCTGGTACTTCTTCCCCGGGAGTTCCGCAAGGTCGGATGCCCTGTACACATATTCGAAATTGTTCCGGTCCGGCATGAGCGCTAGTTCGGGATCGAGCTCCTGCAGCCACTGTGCAGTATCCGGATCAATGAGCTCAATGGGAGTTTCGTCGCTCACATCCAGCGCCAGTCGTATAAGCTCACGCATAAGTTCAGGGTTCCTGGGACCTATCGGCGGGTGGAACCTGGTAACTCCTTCGGTAGTGCACGAGATAATCACATTTCCATTTACGTATGCGTACCTGTACGGTGTAAAATGGTTCCAACAGACCATGTTCGTGAAGGTGTTGCTGCTATGGGTTTGCGGGAAAAACGCATAATGACTCTCGAAAAAGGCCCTGTCTGAAAGCATGACCGGCTTGAAATCTTCCAGGCTGAGCATCAAAAATCACCCTTAGAAACAGAGAAAGAATATTCTGAAACTGCAATGCGTGAATTTGCCGGTGTTTGCGTCTGTTCCCTCATTTTTAGTATTTCTCCGGTTTGAGTTCGAATTACGTTAAGGTTTAGAAAATAACTGGTAATTCGGAATGCTCTTCACTTTCCATTAATAGTGCCAGATATTTTCTTAATGCCAGATATTTTCTTAATGCCAGATCTTCTTTTAGTTCTGAACAGGATCTTCATCTGGCTTTAAATTTGTTTAAGTGGACTAAAAAGGTATAATCAGTAATTAACAGTTATTCAGGCATTAATAATATGTCCAGTCTTATGAAGTCCCATATGATAAAATTTTTTACTAAATAATTGTTCAGTCTTCAGGACTCATGCAGGGTAAGCTCACTTCCACAAAATGCATTAAACTTCTACAAAATACATTAAAATATGATCCTCAATCTAATAGTTTACACGTTTGAATACAGAAAATAAAGCATATGCAGCCTCTTAAGATTTTATGGGATTATATTAATTGATCAACTTAATAAAGGAATAAAAAAGGAATAAAAATGGCTGAAATTGAGACAAAAACCGGTTTGAATATCCGTACTGCGAAAAAAGAAGATGTTTCCCTTGTTCTTGAATTTGTCAAAAGCATTGCTGAGTTCGAAAAACTCTCTCATCTGGTCAAAGCCACCGAAAAGAGCCTGGCAGAGTCCATGTTTGGGGAAAAGGCCTATGCCGAGGTTTTCTTTGCCGAACTTGATGGGGTGCCTGCGGGCTTTACGGTCTTTTTCCACAACTTCTCCACCTTTGTAGGGAGGCAGGGGCTCTATATCGAAGACATTTTCGTGAAACCCGAATTCCGGGGAAAAGGAATTGGAAAAGCAATGTTCCTCCACTGCGTGAAGCTTGCAAAAGAGCGGAACTGTGGAAGGATGGAGTGGACAGTGCTCGACTGGAACCCTGCCAGAGAGTTCTATGAGTACTTCGGAGCAGGCCCTGTTGACGGCTGGCACATTTACAGGATGGGGTCGGACAAATTCGAAAGTGCGCTTGAAAAATAAGTTTGAGAGAGCCTGCACAGGCTCCTGTCCAACTCTTATCCTCTCCCACCCTGTTGACGCAGCTCTTAAAGGCCCTTTCCCGGATTAAGCATCCAGGGTTTATGTTGTGTCTTCCTGCCGGATAAAAGAGTGGTGTTCCAGGCGTTGAATTCTTTTTTCAAGGTTTTCTATTTGGTCCCGGATTTCTTCTCCTGCGGCTCCTTCGCCAGAAGCTGAAGTTTCAATCCTCTGACCGGTTTTTCCTGCAAGTTCCTGAATCGTCTCCATGTACTTTTCTGGCTTCATGACCGGGAAAGTTTCGAACCTGCAAAGCCCTATAAAGGGAAGGTTTGCAGCCGCGTAAACCTTTTCGTCATCAGCTTCATAAATCAAGAACATCCGGTAGCCTGCGAGGTCCATCCACTCATCGATTACTTTCAAACCCTGCGGGTACTCATAGTTCACGTAGCAACTCTTGACTTTTTCGGAGTCTTTCGGCTCCCAGGTGATGATGTCCATCAATAACATTGTACCTGATACCCCCAATATTAAAAATAGATCCAAATTCTGTTCTATTGAACTTGAATCGGATTCAAGAATACATTTCACAAAGTTAAGTGTTGTTTCTCTTCAAACGGGCATATACTTTCAGGAAGGAATTTTTCGAAAAATGGTTCAGAAAAAAGGTTCGGAAAAAAAGGTTCGGAAAAAAGGTTTGGAGAAAGACCTGAAACATGGCCTGGCCAGAAAAAATACATAATTAGCTGGTGAATTCCATCTTCCCTATCGAGAAGATAATTTTTTATGATACAGAGTTAATCATATTTTAAAGGACTTTTGGCACTCTGCCAACCTGTCTAAGGGGGAAATAGTATGCAAATAATTCCATTTTTTGTTAGAGGCATCGCACACAGTTCATATATTCTTGCAGGGAAGAAAAGCTGTGCGATCATTGACCCGCAAAGGGACGTAGAGATCTATATAAGAGAGGCAAAATCCAGGGGTCTGAAAATTACCCACATCCTGGAGACCCATCTGCACGCAGATTTTGTCTCCGGGCATATGGACCTTGCCGAACTTACGGGAGCGCCTATATACGCCCCTGAAGCTGCAAAATGTGAGTTTGAACATGTCGGGCTTGTTGAAGGGGATACGTTCGAAATCGAGGACATGACTGTAAAGGTACTGGAAACTCCGGGGCATACCCCTGAACATATAAGTTATGTGGTTTCGGATACTTCCAGAGGGCCTGACCCTACGGCTGTTTTTTGCGGGGACACCCTTTTTGTGGGAGATGTGGGCAGACCTGACCTCTTTCCAGGAAAAGCCAGAGAACTGGCTTCCACGCTTTATGACAGCCTGCACAAAAAATTGCTCTCCCTTCCTGATTCCTGCGAGGTCTATCCTGCGCATGGAGAAGGCTCTCTATGCGGGAGGGCTATGGGTGCCAAACGTTCGAGTACAATCGGATACGAACGCAAATACAATTATGCCCTTCAGATCCCTGATAGGGAGGGGTTCATAGAAAACCTGACAACCGATATGCCTCCTGCCCCCTACCATTTTAGCCGTTGCTCCGAAATCAACCGGAAAGGGCCCACAAAACTCAGAGAAATTCCGCCCCCGAAAGAGCTTCCTCCGGGGGAGTTTTTCAGGTTTGCCGGTAGGGACAACACAGAAGTTCTTGACAGCCGCCACTATGACAATTTCGGGGGAGAGCATGTCCCAGGCGCCTGGTGCATCGACCTCAGGAGTAATTTTGCTACCTACGCGGGCTGGCTCCTACCTCCCGAAAGGCAGATCCTACTCGTCTCGGATAGCGAGAAAGATGCAAGGGAATCTGCGGTCTGGCTGCACCGGGTTGGGCTTGACAGGATAGCCGGTTTTCTTAGCGGGGAAATGTTTGCCTGGGCAACTGCTGGATTAAGGGCTTCCCATGTGTCCCAGGTATCGATTCCTGAACTCTACGAATGGGTCCGAAGTAAAAACCCTCCTTTGATTCTGGATGTCAGGGCTTCTTCCGAGTATGAGAGCTTCCATATAGAGAATGCATTAAATATTCAGGTTCAGGACCTGAGGAAAAGGTACAGGGAACTTGACCCAGAAGCTGAGTATGCAGTAATTTGCAGCACGGGGCAAAGGTCAGGTATTGGGTGCAGCATTCTCAAGAAACACGGATTTTCCAGGGTGAATAACGCGGCAGGCGGAATGACCGGATACAATGCCGCAGGTTTCGGACCGGAATGTCCTATGTGCGCTCTTTCCTGGGCTGGAAAAGCAGGCAAGAAAGAGGTAGTGCCCATCCAGAAGGGGAAATGAAAAGAGGGTTATTTTCGTTATGAAGTTTTACTGAGGCAGTGGGTGCTGGCTCTTCTGGACCGGTTTCCCTTTTCTGCCAATTTCTCTTTCCACAAACCCCCCTTTTTCCAAATTCTCTTTCCACCAATTTTCCTTTTCTACTGATCCCCTTCTTACCAGTTTCCCGTTTTCATTTCCATTCTTTACCCCCCATTCTTTACCCCCATTCTTTACCTCACTCATGCAGCTTCGGCTTAAATGTAGAGGAATGGCATCAGCAAAGTCCCCCTACACCTCCCTCTATATATCCCTCTGCATCCCTCTATATAGGTTTTATTGAAAATTTTCAGATCGAAAAATTGGTAATGGAAATTTTTTCACTAATTTTAGGAGCATCCTTCCCGAAAAGTAGGCTGATAAAATGTGTATCGGGTAGAGAAAGTTTCAGTTTATTTCATTCCGGAAAGTTGCGATTTTTACCAGGTTTGATTTATGGAACATGAGATCCGCTTTTACCGGCTATGCAGAGGCAAGGGGGGGCTCTGTGAATTGATCCTATGCCTATGGTATCTTATGAAAACTTCCAGCGTGGCCCTTCAGTGTATCCAGTAATTTTTGAGGGCAGGGCAGCTGTTGAACTGTATCTCAAGTTAAAGAGTATGCTCCTGAAAATAGTAGATCATGGGTCAAGGTTTACAGAATGGTTTTAATAATTTCCCTCAATTGCGTTTATCCTCTTTTTCCTTCTCCGGGGAGGGGCACCGGATGGGTTGAGGATTCCCTGATTCCGAACACTTCAGGCCTGTTTTTATCTCCTTACCGGGATTTTCCTGTCACTTTTAGAGTTATGAGAGAGGGCTGAAAATGCAGAACACTGCCTAAAAATTAACGGGCCTGGCAGATAAATATTTATAATAAGTATAAGTACTTTATAATGAGTTAAAAACATAAAAGAACTTTATAGTGGGGGAAGACATAATGAAAATTAGAGTAGTTAGTTCCAGGGAAGAGATTTTTACACTTAACCCTAATGAGCGTGTTGTTCATCTGGCTTTCAGGCCTTCGAACAAAGACATTTTTGCACTGGTGGAAACCTGTCCGAAGATTGAGGTTATTCAGCTGCCTAAATCTTACAGGCGCACGGTTTCAAAGTCCATAGAAATGTTCCTTGAGATGCAGAGAATCCAGCTTATTGAGGGTGACGTCTGGGGACACAGGAAAGACATTAATGAATATTACAGTATCCCGTCCTCAGTGATTGAAAAGATCAGAGAACTGAAGATGGAAGGTACACCTGCTGAGAGAATCGAAGAAAAGGTTGCAAGGGAAAGCAAGCTGAACCCTGAAATGGTTGCTTACATCCTGACAAAGGAAGCTCCGGCCTGAAGTCTTGTCAGCATAGACTTTATCCTATATGGGATTTTCCTTATACTCTTCAATGCAGATAAGAAATGTTGAAAGGAATCTTTCAAACCCTTATTTGTTGTTACAATCTCCAGCTTAGAGCTTTGAGTTTAAGGGGCCTGAAGTTTCATGTCCTGAAAAATAATTAACATATATCTGGTAAAAGCTATCAGGGCAGATAACTTCAGGTAGACCCCATCAGTTTTTTCACTGTAAATATAGCTGTAAATATAGCTGTAAATAAACCAAATGTTCATTTCGCAAATGCTCATTTTTTATTTTTTTGTAAATCCTGCATGTCATAATATTTTATCAATATTGTGTAGTTTTTTCGAATTAAATTAGACCTATCAGGTCAGACTTATCAGATTTGAGCCTATCATGTCAAACCTGAACCTATAAAGTCAGAGTTATCGAGTTTGGATTTCCCAGATTAGACTTTTTGTCAGTGTTTACCTTCGGGTACCCGGGCTTATTAAGAGTACCTAGCTTATTAAAAGACTCTGCTTTTTGGATCGAAAGGGAGAGAAAACGTAATAACTTATATATTTTTGGCGACTGTAATCTTTTTAGTCTTATCTGCGATCTTTTGAACCTTATAAAAATACAGGAGACTGAAGGGTGAAACTGGAACTGATAGAGCTGATTTTTCTTTCCGATAAGCGAAAACAGTTATTGCTTTTTCTGAAAAGCGGGCCCAAAAATATGGATGAAATCACGGAAGCCCTTCAGGCAGCTTCCACTTCTATCCTCCCCCAGATAAAAAAATTAAAAGATATGTCCCTGGTCGTTCAGGTAGACAAGATCTACGCTCTTTCTCCTATAGGCAAGGTCCTCGTTGAAAAAATGCAGCCCTTGATCAGCACCGTAGAACTTTTTGAAGATAACTTTGATTACTGGTCGGAAAAAGACCTTCAGGGAATTCCATCTTCCTTCAGAAAGCGGCTTGGAGAACTTGGGAAATGTAAACTGATACAGCCTGACCTGGACCGCATGTTTGAACTTGACCCGGAAGTTGTGGAAAACCTTTCTAAGTCCAGCAGTGTTCTTGAAGCCATAGCCTACTTTAACCAGCCTCTGATCTCTCTCTGCCAGGAGCTTGCAAAAAAGGGAACAGAATTCACTTTTCTCTTGTCGGAGTCGGTGTTTGAACGGTACTCTACAGATTATACTGAAGACTTCAGACTTATGATGTCTCTAGATAACGTGAAATTTTACCGGTATTCGGGAGAAATGAAGATTGCAAATCTTGCTGTTAGTGAGAAGTTTTTCCTGATATCCCTTTTCCCAAAGAACCAGAGGCATTTTGACAGAGAGAACCTTGTAAGTTACGAACCCTCAGCCATTCAGCTGGGCACCGAACTATTCAACGAACTGCTTCTGGATTCAACGCTGGTTACCGAAATTCCTCAGAAATGAGTAAAACTGCCAGAAAAACTGGAGAAATCTCCCCAGGAAACGATCACAGAAGGCAGGAGTATAATAGGTTTCTACGAACAGAAGGCAGCTTACAGTAAAGAACTAAAACTCCTTATGATTACAGGGCTGCTCCTTATCCTGGAATTTTACATCTTTTCCTTGATCGGGCTTTTCGGTTTTGGGATCGATCCTGAAGAAAGGTACATTCTGCCACTTATCCTTCTCATTTACCTTGCTGCAATGTGGAGCTTTTTTGGCATGCGATTCCTGATAAGTTCCGACAGCGTGGTTGCGGTTTTTCCACCTTTCAGGTACAGAATTCCCTTTTCCGAGATCATCTCGGTGGAGATTACGAAAAAATTCCCCTGGTATACGGGATGGGGCGTCAGAATCTGGGGCCGCAGGCTAATTTTTGCGGGAAAGCACGCAAAAGCTGTGGCAATCAGAAAAGATAGGGGCTTTTTCAGGACTGTTATCCTGGTTTCCGAAAATCCTGATGAATTCAGGAAACGAGTGGAAATGGCCCTGAAATAATTCAGGCCACTCATTTTTTGACAGCCCTGGATAGGTTATTTTTGAAATTCAAAAGTCTTCATTTTTAACAGGGCTTTCTTTTAAGTCAAGCTTTCCTTTGTGCCCAGTCTGTTTCCTCTTTTCGGAGTAAAGTTTAGTTCGTCACTCCAGTCAGGTTACCATTTTATTCTCATTTATTGCTGCCTTTACTTTCTTGAGGCTTTTATTTTATTGCTGCCTTTACTTTCCGAGGTTTTTTATTTTGTTGCTGCCTTACCTTAGGTTACATTTACTTTAGCTACCTTACCTTATTGCGCCTTTAATTCAGCTACCTTTATTTTATTGCTGCTTTTTACTCTGCCTTTGTGCCTTTGTGCTTTACTTTTTCTGCAATGTCAATGCCCAGCCGTTTGCATTCCTGCAGATCCTTGTCAGTGGGTTTATGTAGGATCCGGAGTACGGGATCCATCACAGTCATTCCCATTTCCCGCATCTTTTCAGCTATAAGTATTGGAGCTTCTCCGCTCCACCCGTAAGACCCGAAAGCAGCTCCTATCTTCCCCTGTGGGTTTGAGGCAACAAGGGTTTCGTCCATGAATTTTTCCATGGGCAGCAACATTTTGTAGTAAAAAGTCGAAGAACCGACGGCAATTGCTTCGGCTTCTTTGAGTTCGTCGAGTTTCACATCATAGAAACTGATGACTTGTACATCCACATTCTTTGATTCAATCCCATTTCCTATAGCCTCAGCCATAGCTTTTGTATTCCCTGAGGTACTGAGATAGACTACTATTGCTTTCAACCTGTATCCCCCTCTAGCGATCTAATGTATGATTAATGCAAACCCCGGAAAAAGGAGAGCAAAAACCGGCAGTTGCGTATCTAAAGCTCAGGGCTTGAAGGCATACCCTGGAGCTTTCTCTCCCCAATTCAGCAATAGTTATAAAAATTATTTTAAATAAGGATTTCGTCTCCCGGATATAGCTCAAGCTCCAGGCAGCTGCCCTTATCTAAGGTCTGCCTCTATGCGAATGGGGGCTATATAGTTCACTACCTGAAGGGCAATGCTTTCCAGGAAATTGCGGACGTTCTGGGGAATCCTGTCCACAGTATGGGATGCAAAGTTCAGGCTGCCTATTATCTCACCCCTGTGCTTCATGGGGATGACGGCAACGGCAGTGATCCTTTCAGTTTTTAACAGTTCTGCCATTTCTTCAGCATAAAAATCCAGTTTGTAAATGGGTTTCTCAATCCAGACCTGTTTTGCTTCAGGAGAGTCAGCCCTGTATGTAGAAACCCTTTTCACAAATTCGGAGGAAAGCCCCCTGTGCGCCACCAGGTTAATCTGCTCCAGGAGCTCGTCTTTTAAGTATATGCCTCCGGCATCAATCTCTTCTATGTGCAGGCAGGCATCAAGGATATGAGAAAGCATGGTCTTAAGACTCATGGTGCTGCTCAGAGACTTCCCGAGTTCCCGTTGAATATCGAGCATTTCCTGCGCTTCCTTTCTCTCGGTAACATCAACAACTATTCCCTGAAAGTGGACCGGGACGGCTTCGCTATCACGCTGGATATACGTCCTCTCCTCAACCCAGCGGATTTCACCATCCCCTGTTAAGATCCGGTATTCCATCTCAAAAAAGTCAAAGCCCTCCCGAATTGCGCGTTCAAGGCTTTCGGAAACCGAATTGATGTCCTCTTTATGAATTATATCCCCGTAAAGAAGTCTACCCGAAGTGAAATCTGCTACGGTGTATCCGAACTGTGTAATATTTTCCGAAACGAACTCTACAGGCCAGTTTTCCATGTTTTTCCACAGGAAAGCTACTGCTGAGCTGTTATTGATTATAGTTTTCAGCATTTTCTGCATTTTGAGGGATTTTCTCAGGGCTTCTTCGATTTTTTTCCGCGGGGTTATATCCAGCACTATCCCCTGAAAGCCGATCACTTTCCCATCCCTCTCTCTCTGGATAAAGGTTCTTTCGTTAACCCAGCGCAGGTCTCCAGCTTTTGTAAAAATCCTGTATTCCGAATTGAAGCTTACCTCGCCTTTCTGGATCCGTCGATCAAGTTCTTTTTCAACCCTTTTCAGGTCATCGGGATGCATTGTCTTCCCGTACAGGACTTTCTGCGAAATAAAATCCTCAACCGTATATCCAAATTGTACCACATTATCCGAGACAAAAACTGCGGGCCAGTATTTTTCATCCCTCCAAAGAAAGGCAACTGCCGGGCTGTTGTTGATTACCGTGGTCAGCACTTTCTGCATCTTAAGAACTTTTTCCAGTTCTTCTTCGCTCTGCTTCCGTTCGGTGATGTCAAGCACCACTCCCTGAAAGTGAGTTACCGCTCCCTCCGGGTCTCTCTGGATGAAGGTCCTCTCGTTTACCCAGCGCATTTCCCCGGCTTTTGTAAAAATCCTGTATTCCATATTAAAATCTGGAGCTCCACTCTGTATTCTTTTTTCAAGCTCCTCCTCAACTTTTGCAAGGTCATCAGGATGTATAATATCCCCGTACAGTATCCTTCCCGAGATGAAATCTTCTACCGTGTATCCAAAGTTCACCACGTTTTCCGAAACAAATTCTGCAGGCCATTTTTTTTCGTTTTTCCAGAGAAATACAACTACCTGACTGTTATTGATTATAGTTTTCAGGGCTTCTTCCCTTTCCAGAGCTGCATGGAGGGCTTTTCCCCTTTCACCGTCCTCAGCATCTGCTACGTGAGGAGAGATGTTTAGTTCGCCTCTGCTTTCTGAAGTCTCACTGTCCATTTTCTTCCAACCGCCTGCACAGGAATTTTTACTAATCTCTTCCTGGATAGTACCTGTAAACTGCAGATCCGCCTGAGGGTACGCCAGATCACAAAATTGCCTGTCTCCGCTTGTATGCGAATTTACAAGTCCGTATATTTGCTATCAGCATGTTTGCCTGTAGTTTTACGTTCGATTTTAGTTATATAATTGCATTTTTATCAAATATCAGTTTTTTTGATCCCAGGATCTCTTTTTCCAGTTTAACGGCGCCGGGCGAAGGCGAAAAGTATTTATATATAAATTATAACGCTTTCCAAAAGCCGTTTATGCCTCCTGTATTCATTTTTGCAGCATAATGGAAATCTATATATACTACTTTAAAGGTAATAAGATTCCGTATTCCGTATTTGTGATACGGGCCTGCCAGCCAGAAAAACTCCATTACCACCACCAATAAACAGCTGGCTGGAGAAAAACTGTGAACCCGCAGGATCTGTCATGAACCCTTCACGAACCCCAACAAAAGAATAACAACATCCATCCGGATGTAAACCGACCAAAAATTAAGCTAAAGCGGGTTTCAGAAAAATATACAGTACCGTGAATACCCGCGAATACGGAATACATAAAATGGCAAAAGCCTGAGATGGCTAAAAAATAAAAAACGGCTAAAAAATAAAAAACGGCTAAAAAATAAAAAATGGCTAAAAAATAAAAAATGGCTAAAAAATAAAAAACGACTAAAAAATAAAAAACGGCTAAAAAATAAAAAATGGCTAAAAAATAAAAAATGGCTAAAAAATAAAAAATGGCTAAAGTCTGAAAAGTTAAAGTGGAAAAATAGTCCAAAAAACATAAAACCTCCATAAAAGGATCTCGGTAAGGTTTTGAGGGAGCCTTACTGCGATTCCTTTGATTCTAAAACTATTTTCCCAATCAATTTACTTATTTATGTTATTCTTATTTCTATCGCTTGTACCTTAGTTTCGTTTACTTTAGGTTTTTTTTACCTTGGTTTTGTTTACTTTAGTTTTGCTTATCTCAGTCCTCTTGCCGACTTTCTTTCCTGTTCCCTATTTGCTTTCGATAACAGTTATCATGGTTTCTTCAAACTGTTCTTACCTTTTTCCTTTTATTTTTCAATATCTGCTTCTATCTCCAGCCTTACCATCCTGATGTGGACATATCCCTCATTATCCAGAGGGTGAAGTTTGATAAAATTAACTGCAAGCTCATCTATGAATTCCTCTTTCAAATTCTCGGGCACCCTCTGTGTAAATGGGTGCCAGGTTGAGGCAAACCAGCCAGAAAGCCCCTCTTTTCCCTTAAGAGTCATATCTTTTGAGTACAGTTCCGCTCTCCTGACTGAAAACCCTGCATTTTTGAGCCATTTTCCATATTCTTCAGGCCCGTAAAAACCGTATGGAAAAACAAAATTTCCAAAATAAGGGCTCCATTTCTCATCTTCAAGCATAGAGTTAAGGACCAGAAGGACTTCCGCAGCATTTCCCCTTCCCCCAAACTGGGCAAGCAGCTTTCCTTCGGGCCTCAGGCTTTTCAAAAAGCCTTTCAGGACGGTTTCGATGGCTTTTGGTTCCTTTATCCAGTGAAGAGCAGCATTCGAAAAAATAACATCGAATTCGGATTCAAAAGGCACGTTTCCTGCATCCATCAACATGAAGGAAAGGTTCGGGAACTGCTCTTTGGGGTAGTGGTTTTTTGCAAAACAAACCATTGCTTCGGAAAGGTCAATTCCAAGTACAGAACCTTCAGGCAGTCTCTTTGCGATTTCGGCACTGAGTTTTCCATCTCCGCAACCGACATCAAGCACTCTTTCGTTGCCTTTGAGAGGGAATTTTGTGAGGAGTTCAATCCCCCAGCTTTTCTGGGCTGAAGAACTGAACGCATAAAGCTCGGGATTCCAGCAGTACATGAAAAGACTCTACTCTGTCCCGAAATATAACTTTGGGTCTTAAAGAGAAGAAAAAGGCTATGAAAATGAAAAACTATACAGTAAAAGAGGCCATACAGGCAAGAAAAAGAATCTGGTGAACGGGAACTACCCTGTTATGGTTAAATTTTTTTGATGTGTTTCTTGGGTGTGCTTCTTGGGTGTGATCTTGTAGATGTAGGTAGGGTAGGTCCGTTCACTGTCCTAAATTCAAAATTCTTGACGGGCTATATAATTATTTTGATACAATTATAGTAAATGCCCTTTTTGTGACATTATATGACAATTTTAGTGGCTCAAACGGATATTTTTTCCAGGAATTACCCTTTCATGCCATAGGTCGGGGGTATTCTTTCCGGAAAACACATTGAAACAGGCTGTCTCAAAACTCAAACCATTTCTACAATTGGATAATGAGCAACGTTGAATTTAAAAACAAGACCACCTAAATTAGAGAAATTTACACATGAATTAACCTTGTAGTAGAAAAATTTGACACAATTGTAGAATTAACTTTAGTTTTGAGACAGCCTGGAAAGATGTTTTTTGATCTGTCCTTTTCAGCTACCTTTATTCGGAACTTTTGTCGCCGCCTTTAGTCAGTATTTTTCAGCTACCTTTAGTCAGTATTTCTCATCCACTTTTATTCGGCACTCTTTTCAGCGGCCTTTCTTCGGTACTTTTTTAGCCAGGCTCTTCATATTTAGATTTCCGGTATTTTTCTCCGTGGTTTTTTACAGCTTTTTCTTCCCCAACCTGTTTATACTATGAAGTTTTTTCCTATCTATACATTAGAACTAATTCAATTATAATTTCCAATATCAAGATCACAAGGAGACTTACAATGAGAAGCGCCATTATTAAAGAGGGGCCTGAACGTGCTGCTAATCGTTCCCTCCTGAAAGCAACCGGGGTTACGGATTCGGAAATGAAGAAACCGTTCATAGCGGTTGTCAATTCCTGGAATGAAATAGTCCCTGGCCATATTCACCTGGATAAACTTGCTGAAGCTGTTAAAGCCGGGATCAGGAACGCAGGGGGAGTTCCTTTTGAGTTCCATACCATAGGAGTCTGCGATGGGCTTGCAATGGGGCATGAGGGTATGAAATATTCCCTCCCGAGCAGGGAGGTTATAGAGGACACGATCGAACTGATGGTCAGAGCCCACCAGTTTGACGGAATGGTCCTTATCCCTACCTGTGATAAGATCGTGCCTGGACATCTGATGGCAGCAGGCAGGCTTGATATTCCTGCCATTGTTGTAACCGGAGGGCCAATGCTCCCAGGATACGTGGATGACAAATACACCGACCTCATCTCAGTCTTTGAAGGGGTCGGAGCCTATAGCGCAGGCAAACTTTCCGAAGCCGAACTTAAAAGGCTTGAAAACCTGTCCTGTGCAGGAGCAGGTTCCTGTGCCGGGATGTTTACTGCAAACACAATGGCCTGCATGACTGAAGCCCTCGGGCTGAGCCTACCCGGCTGTGCAACTGCCCATGCAGTGGATGCAAAAAAGGTTCGTATTGCCAAGGAATCCGGAGAGCGTATTGTTGCGCTTGTAAAAGAGAACCTGACCCCGAGGAAGATTGTTACTCAGAAGTCCTTTGAAAATGCCATAATGGTCGATATGGCAGTCGGAGGAAGCACAAACACCACATTACATCTTCCTGCCCTTGCCCATGAGTTCGGGCTTGAGCTGCCCCTTAAGACCTTTGATGAACTGAGCAGGACAACTCCCCACCTGATTTCCCTCCGACCCGGAGGTCCCAATTTCATGTTGCACTTCGACAGGGCAGGCGGAGTCGAGGCTGTCGTGCAGAGGCTTGCTTCAAAACTCCACCTTGACCAGCTTACAGTCAACGGCAAAACTATCGGGGAAAACCTGGACGAGCTTGAAATAGTTAACCCGAAGCTGAATGCGGAGATCATTACAACCCTCGAAAACCCAATCCATGCCGAAGGAGGAATTGCAGTCCTCAAAGGCAGCCTTGCTCCAGACGGCTCAGTTGTCAAACAGGCTGCAGTTGACCCGAAAATGCGCGTCCATACGGGTCCTGCAAAAGTGTATGACTGTGAAGAAGACGCCATGAAGAGCATCCTTGCAGGAGATGTAAAACCCGGAGATATTGTCGTTATCCGGTACGAAGGCCCCAAAGGAGGACCAGGCATGCGCGAAATGCTTGCAGCCACAGCCGCAATCGGAGGCATGGGCCTGCTCGAGTCCGTGGCTCTGATAACTGATGGGCGCTTCTCCGGAGGTACCCGCGGGCCATGTATAGGGCATGTCTCTCCTGAAGCCAGCGAAGGAGGGCCAATAGGGCTTGTAAAAGATGGGGACCTTATCGAAATCAACATTCCTGAAAGGATCCTGAATCTGAAAGTCACTGAAGAAGAGCTCGAAAAGCGTAAAGCTGCCTTTGTGCCCCCTAAAAAAGAGGTCACGGGTTACCTTGCCAGGTACCAGCGTTCCGTCCATTCCGCAAACACTGGCGGAATAGTGGACTGAAGCAGTCTAATATTTTATTTTCACGGAGGACTATTCTCCGTTTATTCTTTTCTGAATTAATGGATTTTCTTTCATTTACTCTATTTTTTCCTTTTGTGAAGGGCCGCCAGACAAGCTGGCAGGAGCGCTTATATGTATTTGTGAATTTAAATGCGGTTTCCGGGGTAAGGAGAAACATTCTTTGGACAAAAGGAAGACAGTTCTGAATTCAGTGTTTTCCTGGTGACAGTATGGATTCGCATGTTATTCTCTTCTTGTGCTGAAGACGAGACTTTAGCTCTGAAATGAGCAGGGCAGAAAAACAAAAGATTCCAGATTTGGATGTTCTGGATAATATCACCCGATTAATCAGAATCACCAGATATTCTTAAGAGCAGAGTATACTGCTTCCGGGAAACGTTTATAGCGCCTGAAAACTATCTTTGGTTTAGCTCTGAATTCAAAGCCATTTATTCAAAGCGAGATATTCAAACTTATTTATTCAAACCAACAGTTTAAAACCAGTATCCAAAAACATCTTTTATTGGGAGATTCAGGAGACTGAAATTCTGGAAGTAGAGGGGTTATGTTCAATCTGCGGGCGCCCGGCTAAACTTCATACCTGCCCTTTATGCGGAAAACTCGTATGCAGTCAGTGCATGGATCGCAGAAAAGGAATCTGTATTAGTTGTGCAGGCGGGAGAAAAGGTTCGGTACCCGGCCCGGGGGAGACCGGGATATTTAAGTAAAAAATCAAAAATCGAAAATGAATTTCGGGAAGAGTAGCCTGAATTTTGAAGCACTTATGAGAGATTCCTGCCTACAGGCTTACTTTCTTCTGGCTTATTTTCATTAGCTTACCAGCCGTGAATTTCTCCTTCAGGTTCTTCCTCATCATGGTAAAAACGGAATTCTTTCTTATCGGTATCTTCTGCAAACACAAATTTCTCGTCGATTCCTATTTTTGCAAATGTAAGCGCATCATCCCCATCTCTCACAGCTGGCAGGATATCCAGATCTACATGATCCCTGATACCGCTTTCCGGAAGAAAAGCCGTAATGATGAACCAGTCAATTCCTCCTGCATAGTCTTTGCTTACATAACGGCTGCTGCCTGGCGGAATCTTGGTAGCTTTCTGAGCTATTTCGGTCCCGTCAGCCCGGTAAGCCACAAAACGAATGGTATGGTTTGTTTTATTCTTTATTATAGCCATTATACTACTCCCCTATCTTAATCCGCTGGGAATTTCCCATTTTAAGGAATTTTATCTAATGTATCTAATTCTGGAGAGTAAATACTTTCGGTTGCAAAAATTTGGTGGTCCTGTATTAATTAGTTGATATTATTCAGATATCTGAAACTGGGATCTTTTGTTTTTCGATTCTACTCCTTGCAGGGCTGAACTTTTCCCTTCCACAACGCAAAAAAGAAACAGGTGAATTTATGTCTTGACCTGGGGGACCTTATTAAAATTCATAGGTAAATATAAGCGCCTCCGCCAGCTTGTCTGACGGCCCTTCACAAAAGGAAAAAACCGAGTAAATGAAAGAGTAAGAAAGACTGCATATCTGCCACTTTAACCTTTTTGATTCTATTTCTCATTCACAAGCGTCTACAGAATATGTCATTTTCTAACTACTGTTTTTCTTCTTTCTTCCTTACTCTTTTCTCACGAGGAAAGCCGCTCTCCTGCGTCTCTTTATTTTACCATTGTTTTTAAGTTAGTCTGCTTGAGCGGAGCGAAACAGACCGCGTACTCCCGAGGCGCAATTCGGGTGGTGCAACTCTTCCGGAACAGGAATGACACGGTATAACGTATAAGGCTATATGGGGCAGAATTCAGAAGTTTGAGTCAGAATTGTTTTTCTTCAAAAGTATCAACCATGTAAAGGTGGACGATCAAAAATTTGGAAATATTTTTTCACGATTTAAAAATGCATTATCTTTGACTACAGCCGCTGCTGTTTAATCTGGTTTTTTTGCAGCTCAATCAGCGCGCCATTTTATCCAACCTGTGTGTAACAGATAAAAAAAGTAATTCCTGTAGAGCAGCTCAGATTCCTAAATATTAATTATATAGCCGACTGCAACCGAAAAAAAGAGAAAAGGACCGGCTAGTGAGAAAGAATCAAGCTAGGTATTCGAACAAATTAAACCAGCAGGTTAATCGGGTGCCTGCTTGCGGGTTCTATATCAAGGTCAGCCACAGCTTCTGCAATCATGATATCGCTCATTGCAGCCATAGGGAAAACGTACTGGGCATACTCTATCGGCCCGTAGAGGATGAAGTCCCCGGCAGCCGCCTGCTGGAGACAGGTAGAGCCTACATCGCAGATCTTATACAGGACAGGGTTCTTTTCCTTCTGCCTGTTCAGCCAGTTCCAGGCTGAGGGAGCATTGTGAATTCCCGAGCCTGTGGGATATCCCCATTTTGCCTTAGCAGTAATTGTCATCCTGAGGGCTATTCCGGCTCCGTTTCCCATGGGAGTGATACTCGGATCGATAAGTTTGTTTACGATTCCGCATCTGTCTGCAATTGAGAGCAGACCCTCTTCCAACAGCCCTGCTCCTGTTTCAAGCATTTCCATCCTGCCCCGGAGGGAGGAGTCCATTGCATTAAAACCGAGGATAATAGAGCTGTCAATATCGGACTGTGCAAGAGCCTCGATTTCAGAAGTAGTTATGCTCATGTTTATGGAGTTGTAAACCGCCCGGTCTGCAAGCCCTATTTCACTCACATACCGTGATGCATGTGCACGCACTGTCCCTTCGGGAGAATCGATAAGAAAAGGAGATTCTGATACTTCTGCAATAAAATCAATGTAGCGAGTGATGCTTTCCTGAGTTGTGCCAAAGATATGGACCATATGAGGATTCCCGGTCATATCCGAACCCACTTCCTGCAAGTTTACGAGCTTCTCGGCAGCGATCCGATCAAAGAGCCCTTTTGCAGCATCTTCCACGATTTCGTGTTTATTGTAAAAAATAGTCCCTGCAAGTAAGGTAGGCAGTTCTCCAGGCTGTCCGCCTACCTTTATCCCTGCAATGTTAGCAATTTCCTGTTCTTTCTGGAACTTAAACATCTTTACGCCCTCAAAATCCACACTTCTCAAAATACATTTACTTCTTATACTTACTTCTTATGATTAATTCCCTTACTTCTTGTGACCAACTTGCTTAATTGGATTCCCGGTTTCTTTCTTATGATCTCAGGATTCGAATTAACTTTCTTAATTACAAGACATCCATATAATACATACTAATTAAAAATATATTTTCAAACTGACATCATTCTTGAGAGAGGAATCTTCCTGATGGAGAATCCAAGGCTTTTCTGCCTTCAGAGGCTTTCTGCCAGGCAGATAATTCCTGCCATAGAATCCATTACGAGTTCTTCTGAAATTATCACATCCCCCGAAGAAGGAACCGCAAAAGACGCCTGCCTTTTTTTCGGGGCGCAAACAACCACTGGCTCTTCAGGGTATACTTCGCCCTTATCCCTGTAATCCTCAACAATCTTTCGGATCTCTTCGGGGTCATTTAACCCTATTCTGTCCAGGAGAGTTACCTGCCGCTGGAAACGGTCTACTGCTTCTCTGGAGATATTTTCTATAAAGGGAATAGCCCCCTGCGACCCTACAATTCTGCCTTTTTCGTCAATCCCGTTTGCATGGATTGCAAGCAGAGAATGGCCTGCCAGATGGCCCCTTGACTCGGTTCCGCAGACGAGCACATACCGGATATTGGAGTTTGAGATTACGTTCACGATTATTTTTTCTACACCCAGGTTTTCAGTCTTCGAACTTCCCCAGATAGCTGCATTGGGGAAAGCCTCGAGGTGGCTTGCAAGGGTTACGACTGCAATCCTGGAATCCGGTTTTCCTGTGACATAGTCCCCTCTTACAGGGGGCCAGTTCTCTGCAATGGTCTTCAGCGAATCACCTTTTTTCTTTCCTTGTGAAGATAGGAGAGGGCACTTGCAAGCATGATTGCTTTTGTGAAATGTCCGCCTACCCTGGATGTGTCAACAAATACGTAATCGTCCATTAATACCGGAGCTCCGAGCCCGTCGCCTCCGCCGAGGAAAGCAATGGTCCGGAAAATAAGGTTGCCCGAAATTCCGTCAGGGGCAACGATAAAGTTTGATTCCTTTATTGCGTCTTCAATAAGAATTGTATAGTGCTTGGCATTGATTCCGAGTCCCAGAGCCCTTGCAGCTACGAATTCCCCGTCTGCGAGGGTTCTGTCCACACGCCTGTCCCTTCCTAGATCTCCTATCCTGCCCCCGGACAGCACTCCCACTACAGGCTCGACTCCCAGCCTCCTTATGTGCTCTGCACCAAGGATAATCATACGGAGTTTGTCTGCAATCGTGTTTCCTTCGTCTATTCCGACAGGAGCGAGAAAAAAGGGGGTCTCATCCGCGGTCAGAAGAAGAGCAAGTCGGCAAACCCTTTTCATACCCAGGGCTTCTTTGAGATTTGAAAGGGTTCCGGACGCCTTTGCAGTGCCTCTTATGGCAGCATCCACCTTTCTTGAAACCAGGAGTTCGGAAAGGACTTTTTCGGGGTCTTTAGTATCCACAACCTCAAGGTCTGTCCCGATCCTGTCAATCTCTTTTTTGTCTCCCACAAGGACAACCTGTGCATATCCCAGGACCTGAGCTCTCCATGCACTCTCAAGAGTTTTGGGATTCGGGTCCCTGATTCCCATAGCTACTCTTGCCCTGTTCATTCGGGCTCGTGCTTCGATAGCCTCGAGGAGGGCATACATGCCGTTCTTTTCCATATCTATCCAGACTTTTATGTAAGATTTGAAGTAGTTCAAAGAAAAACAAACACAAACATTAATTAATTTTGCCCTTCCCGAGTTTTGCCAGCAGAGTTGCGGCTCTGCAGTACGCTGTCCTTTTCGCTCCACTTCGTTTCGCTCAAGAGGACTACTTAATGGGTCTTAGTAGCAAGATGTGCTCAAAAGGACTAACTTTTGGGCAGTTAACGTTGTTTAGGGTGGAGGAATGAATTATATGTTACGTTTTTTTCCTGAAATGGGTGCTGGAAAATGTGAGGATTGAGTTTCTTGAAGAAAATGCAAGATTGAAGCACAGGATCTGGTCGGCAGAACTCCGGGTTGAAAACCTTGAGAAAATAGTTCATTCTAAAATTTTCCTGAATCAAAACAGAATTAGCGGGAGGTTGATAGAACTTTTCGAAAAAAGGGATTATGAAGCAATAGAGGAGTATCTGAGTGAAGTTCTAACTCTTGAAACGCAGATAGAGAAAAACGGGAAAACAGTAGAGGACATCGAGGAAATTGTACTTGCAGAAGGGGGTTTGAATGGAAGATGGCTGTGTATTATCATTCAATACTTCATGCCAAAAGCATGAAGTATTGTGTATTGGACGCGTTGAACAAAAAGAACAGTGTTCCTAATGGGCTGAAGTTCTTGCAGCTGAGAAGTACTACACTGAAAAATCCAGGTATGAAAGGGGAGTTCAGGAAGAAGAGGACGAAGCCAAAGCAGAGGAACGGAAGGAGCTGTATAATCAACACAAAGAGACTCCTGCCGATCAAGTGAACGCTGGAACAATTGACTGGAAACAGATTGAAGGCGTTTTCGATATGAGGTCTGACAGAATCGCAAAAAATTACGTTACCTCTCGTATTAAATAAGAGGGGCTAATCTGTTGCATGAACTGTGCAAAGTGGACCAGGGATGAGATCTGCAAGGAATCTAAACAAAGTACTGACGCTTCGTTCACCTGCAGAAACTTCTCAAAAAGGTGATACATGAAATGACGACGCGGCAGATACTCTGGATACTAAACCAGCATCCATTCCATTCCAGACTTCCGGATCAAACACCCGGGCCCTGAAGCGTATAATTTTCCTTCAGAACCTGTTCATAATTCTCCTTGAGCTGATCCCAAAACTCAAAAATCGCTTCGTTGAATCTCGATATTGGAATAATCAATCGAGCTATTGATTACGAAAGTAGTTATGAAACTCTTATGCATGTGGAAATAATATTGTTTTTGGGATAGGCTCCTTGTATAGGACTCATACTGGAAACCACCTGAGCCGAATCCGTAAGCTCATTATATGAACAAGACCGAGTGTATCACGCAGGTTCGTATCCTTACCTTAAGGGTCAGATGTGCGATTGGGTCTCTGGTGAAAGTGAATCACCTGATAGAATCGATACTCTTGTATGGACAATCACGGAACTGATGGGAAAAGAACCTCACGTACAGGCTGCTATGACCTGGGACGGCGTTGGCGTGGTAGGGAGGTTTCAGAACATAAATAACATGAAAGCATTGATTAAAACATGAAGATTATCTGTAGATGCGGACAGATAACAGAAGCAGACAACATAGAATGTGATCTCGGGGGCTTTTGTAGTACTGTAAGTCATTTATTCGTGTGCCCTAATTGTGGAGAGGTATATTACATTTCGATCACTCAAAAGAGATCTCACATTGTTGAAGTTAACTTTCCTTTTTATAGTCGGTTTCCAAAACCGACACCATAAAACTTTTTTCATTCTTCAAATCTATCATTTCTCCAAAAAAATCTCAACTCCCTCCCGTCGGTGCGACCCTGGGTCAAATCAGTTCTGATGAGTATGCAAACTACACCAGAACGTTAGACTGGCTTAAAAATACAAAGAACAAGATGCCTATAACAACAAGATGCCTGTAACAGATTCGGCTCTCAGGGAAGACTCTTTCAACGTAGACCCACTGATCAAGGGCACAATTGTTCCTTATGAAGAACGTTTTGTTGCAGGACTATAACATCAAGACTGCCGACAATAAACGGTTTGTTCAGGCAACAGATGACATCACTGCTTATCTGAAAGAAATCGCTTTGATGGAGGCCTTCCGGGAAGATGCCAAGGACCTCCTGATCCTGACAGGTCACAGTTACTGGCGCCGGGACTATTAGCCAGGATCTGAGCAGCTGGCAAGACTGGCCAAGCTAGATCCTGCATCCATGAAGACCTATACTGATCCCTGGGACAGCAATATTGTTGCATACTATCAGCACGTCGAGGTTCCGGAAAGTTAGACCGTAGACTCGACTACAAAAACAGTGGGTTGCTGGTTTATCCCTGAAGGCTTCCTTACATCCAGGGGGAGTTCGAAGATGAAAAGGCAAGGGAGATTTTCGACCAGCTCGCACAGAAGTATAAGATTCAGGACAAGCAGAACTTCAGAGTATATTCGGCCGGTAGGATCATTGCCATGCACAGAGTCAAACCTGGAGATCCTGCCTCACCTGGAGATACTGTCCCTATTGACAGCGTAGTTCTAGCTATCCAGCTGAAGAGATTGCTCCTCGTCAACAGCTCTAATCTTGTTTTCAGAGTTCTCAGCCCGTTCATTCATGTTGTTTCTGGAACACTTTTTGAGATTACTGATTACGAAGGCAACAAGAGACCGCTTGCAACTCCTGAAAGTACTAACGCTTTTTCTATATGATCAGCTACGGATAGTACTCCCCGGATGTCTTCTTTTTTGGAATTCGTCTATTTTCCATAAGTGGCCTTGAGCTTGCGGTAGATCTAGGCAGCGTAGGTAATTGAATATTATAAAAATCTCTGACACCAGTTAATTTAGCTTTTACAGACATCGGGGCAATGTCGGAACTTTCAAGCGATTCCCGAAACTCGCGCAACTCATTGAAAATTCGTCTTTCCCTCATCAACTTATCGGATCTGATATCTTCTTCTGACTCTATGATAATTTGTTCTGGAGTCTTCCCTACGATCTCGGTGTAAGCTCATAAGCTGTCGGTGTACCCTTCTCTGGTTTTTTTCTTTGCACCGATACCGGACAGCCAATTTTTTATATACGAATCTTCAATTAGTTCTTTAGTATTCATGCTGTTTTCACCTACTCACTAACTTTATTAATTTAGATAAGGTTTCATATAAGGAAATTTTCTTATTGGTATGGTTTAAGATGATGTCGGCAATCGAATGGGCTGAAAAATACCGACCCCGGACCCTTGAGGATGTCGTGGGGAACAAGAAAGCAGTGCGGGATTTCAGGGCATGGGCTGAGGAATGGCAGTCCCGGATTCCTGAAACGAGAGCAGTGATCCTCTACGGGCCTGCAGGGATAGGAAAGACTTCAAGTGCTCATGCTCTGGCCAGGGATATGGATTGGGATGTTATCGAACTCAATGCGAGCGACCAGAGGACTGCAGGGGTTATTGAGAAGATTGCTGGCTCTGCAGCGTCAATGAATACTCTTTTTGGGAGCAAGAGGCTCATTATCCTTGATGAGGCGGACAATATCCACGGGACTGCAGACCGGGGCGGGATGAGGGCGATTTCCGGAATCATAAAAGGAACACTTCAGCCGATTGTGCTTATTGCAAATGACATTTATGGGTTAACACCCACAATCCGGAACCTTTGCCTGGAAATAAAGTTCGGATCCGTACAGAGCCGTTCTATGGTCCCTGCTTTGAAAAAGGTCTGTGGGGCTGAGGGAGTTTATTGCAGCCAGGAAGCTCTCCTGCAGATTGCAGAAAATGCGGGAGGAGATTTCAGGAGTGCCATAAATGACCTTCAGGCTGCAGCGAGCGGGAAGGAAAAGCTCGAAGTTGAGGATATCGGGACTGCGGGCAGGGATGTCAAGGAGAATATCTTTAAGGCGATGCAGAAGATCTTTAAAAGCACTGACTGTAAAAAGGCGCTTGAATCGGCATACGGGCTTGATGAAAGTCCTGAAGACCTTGTGCACTGGATTGATGAAAATTTGCCTATCCAGTATGCTCGCAAGGACGGAAACCTCGAAGATATAAAGACGGGATTTGGCTACCTTTCAAAAGCAGACCTCTATCTGGGACGTGTAAAAAAGCGCCAGAATTACAGGATGTGGAGATATGCCAGCATGCTCATGGTCTGCGGGGCTGCCCTTTCAAAAACAAAACCGTATCCGGGCTTCATCAAATATCAGCAGCCTTCACTCTGGAGACGGCTCGGACAGACCCGTTCGAAGCGGGACATGCGGGACAATATTGCTTCGAAAATCGGGGAGCACAGTTTTGAGTCAATGCACTACTCCAGGAACAACCTCCTCGGGCTTTATTCCCGCATGCTGAAGGACGAGGAATCTGCAGTGGAAGTTACCGCAAATCTCGGACTTGAGCTTGAAGAACTGATGTACCTTACAGGAAGTGCAAAGGCAAGCAAAAAACTGCAGAAAATTTATGACAAGGCGCAGAAACTTCTTGAAGAGGGTAAGAATGAAACTGCAGACCCGGACTTTTTTAAGGCTCCTGTGCCTGCAGTGGACAACAAGCAGAGAACCCTCAGCTGCCCTGTTATAATTCAGGAGGAAGAAGAGAAACCTCAAAAGGAAGGTTCTGCCGGCAAATCTGATCCTCCTGGCCCCCACAGCTCGGAAAGAAAGCAGAAAACCCTTAACATGGGATTTGACTCCCTGCTTGAGACCTCCGAAAAGAAAGAAAATTCGGAGAAAAAAGAGAATTCCGGGTATCTACTGGTGGATGATCCGAAACCTGCAGAAAAGAATTTATTTTCTTTTTCCCCCTCTCTGCTGGAAAAGAAAAACTTTTCCGAATCTGTAGAGCAGAAAACCTCCTCTAAGCCTTCGAAAAAGGGGAATCCGGCTAACAATGAGCCTTCAAAACAAAAGATATTGGATAAAGTTACACCTACCGAAAGTGTGCAGGATAATGCAGGAGATGGGGCAAAGAAAGCCGAGCCTAAAAACCAGAAGACACTTTTTGACTTTTAAATCATTATAGAGCGTTAATCGCTTATTTTTTTCCGGGTTGGAGAATTCGGAAAAATTCTTTTTTGTTTGCCTCACACTTTCTTTAAAGCTTCCTTTCTGAAGAGAGCCATCTCAGGCAAGTTTAAGCTTTGCATCTTACTCTGCTTCAGATTTAAAAGGACAAGGGCACAGGTTGGATTTTTTGCTATTTATACAGCGGGCAGACGGATTCGGAGCTTACAAATAATACTTACTGCTGCTAAAGAGAAATTGAAGTTTTATGTGAGCGGAACTGAGAGATTGACTTGAATGAAAGAAGAAGTTGCTGGTGGCGGGGGAAGTTTGGACTGGAGTTCGCTCACATATAATACAATATAATTGTAGATATAAAAACTTTTTTAATATATTTATGGAATATTGGTTTGTGCCTGATTTCAGGCATTTTGAAAGCAAAGTTCTCTCTTACTCCTCTCTTTTTTCATCATGCTCTTCTATTTACTGGTAATCTTATAGATTTTCTGGTTTCTCCGACCATTTTTCTGGATATATTCCAGTTACTAAACCTTTATCCCAGCCATTAAACCGATATCCCGGATGAAAAATTTCAAAATAGTTAAGAAAAGATGAGATGATAAAGAAAAGTTAAGAAGAGTCTAACAATGTTAAGAAATGTTGAGATCATAATGCTACTATCGAACAAAGTTGAGAAAAGAGTCGAGAGAAAAGTTCGTGAGCGGGTTTGGGGAGTTTGGGGAATAGTTGGGGGAATAGTTGGGGAATATGGGTTTGGGGTTATACTATGGAAAAGAGGCCCGCTCACTAAGCATGAGTAGATATTACATACTATAAATAGCTTTCGATAATATTCATAATAAATTATAATTACAGTCTGATAGTGGTTTATTTCTCAAACCGTTTCTCAACATAGTTTTTCTCTGGAAAATAGGCGTAATCCGGCCAAAAAAATCAGGGTTATTAATGACACTGTAGGAAACACAGGTAGGAAAGAATAGTACTGATCTTACGTTTGCTAAACATGAGCCACCCGAGTTGTGCCACCCGAGTTGTGCCACCCGAATTGCGCCTCGGGAGTACGCGGTCCTTTTCGCTCCACTTCGTTTCGCTCAAGAGGACTACTTGATGGGTTTGCAGTGAAATTCGCTCAAGGGAACAACTGGTTGCAGTAGCGAGCTTCTTTCAGAGGGGCCTAATTTTCAGTCGATTAATAATTAAGTATTACTTGATATCACCCTGAAGTCCTCTTGAATTCGGAAAAACTGAATTGAGTTATGGATTGGTTTTTACGGTTCCACCGAATAAATATTTCATGAGAATTTAGTGCCTTCCGGATAGTATCCTGAAAATCGTATATTATAAAAAACAATATAATTAAACAAAATAAGTAGGTTATATTAGAAGAAGTATGAGCGGGTTGGGGAGTATGAATTGGGGTGTTGGGGGGTTGGGGTTATCTTACAAAAGAGAGACCCGCTCACATATTACATCATGCTAATCTCGTATAAATATTTTTTGCTTGTAAGAACTCCGTTTCAAAAGATGCAGAAAGAATGTCTGCAAAGGTAGAACTTTTTATACTCTCAAAAGGGCCACTTAAAAATATTACTTCTGTCTCAATCTTCATCAGCCCGGATCCAGAATAGGAAGAGAGAACCGAGGGAAATAAAATTATTATCATTGCTGGTAATGTTCTGAGCCTTCTCCAAACAAAAGACATATATATAACTAGTGACATGTTGGAGTTGCATTTCAGGCAACTGCTTGTAAGGCAAGCATCTAAAAAATGTCACTAATAGCAAACTGGGCTCGTGGTCTAGTCGGTCATGACATCGCCTTTACACGGCGGGGATCCTGAGTTCGAATCTCAGCGGGCCCACTGATCTTTTTTAGTAAAACTATTTGTCAGGACTGGTCAGTTTTTTTTATATAGAAGTAGCTCATATTTGTATTATTGAATAGCAACCGCAGGTTAGATTTCCCTTTTAGAACTTAATACATTATATAATACTGATATTGTTATATAGAAAGGGAAACGATAAAGATTAGAATCTTTGTTACCTACAAAAAGATACGCTTTAATATATTTTGAAAGCGTTGACTCTTACAAAGATTATTTTGAATCTACAGTGGGGGAGGAGTTAGTATTGAAGAGAAGAAGCAGGACGGATATAGCAGTAGATATTTTAAGAGTTGCGATGAACGGGGCAAAGAAAACACATATCGTATATGAGGTAAATCTTAACTTTAACATTGCTCAGAAGTATCTTGAAATGTTAAAGGAAAAAGAGCTTATCAGGCACGAAAACGGTGTTTTCATTACAACAGATAAAGGGAAAGTTTTCCAGGAAATGGCTAAAGAGCTTAAACTTTAAGAAGCTTCCTTTCCTCAGTTAAATTTTTCAAGTTGTTTATCTGTTTTCCTTTTAATTTATTTTCTTTTATTTCTTTGTTTTTCGTGCTTTCTATTTTTCGGTCTTTCCGGTTTTCGATCGTCCACGATTCATATATTGACGTCTTCCATTATTCTTTAACATTGACGTCTTCCATTATTTTTCAACATTGACCTCTTCCATTATTTTTCAACATATTAATTAATAAGTTCGAAAGTGGCAACTCTCCCAAGTGAGGGTAAGGGATGAGTTGTGGCTTCAAAAAGTTATCCTGACTTTAGAAATAGGAATCGTGACTTCAAAAGGGACCCGGCAGTCCGGCAGTAAATCACATTGGGATTAATTAAGGAACAATCCTTCTGAACAGTTATGCGCCCCCGTATATATAACGGCATTTGGAAACATATATATTATGGCGATGAGGGCACTTTTTTTGAACTGCACACTGAAAAAATCACCTCAAATCTCGAACACCCGCGCGCTTGTGGATAAGGCTGTGATAATTTTTAAAGAGCTTGGGGTTGAAAGTGAGGTCATAAGGATTGTTGACCACAATGTAGCCTTCGGAATTTCTTCAGATGAAGGAAACGGCGATGAATGGCCTTTTATCCTTCACAAAATTAAAGCCTGCGATATCCTTGTTATAGCAACTCCCATCTGGTTTGGGGTACTCTCTTCGGTATCCAAGCTGGTAATAGAGAGGCTGGATGGGACATATATGGAAGGAGATCCCGAAACCGGGCAGTATCCCCTCTACGGAAAGGTTACAGGAGTCATCGTTACAGGAAACGAAGACGGAGCACACGATGTATGTTCAACCATACTCTTCAGCCTTACACACCTCGGTTGTACCGTTCCTCCAAATGTGGACTGTTACTGGGTGGGAGATGCGGGTCCCGGGCCCAGTTATATAGATGCAGGAGGGGATAAGCACCTTTATACTAACCGGACAGTAAGATATATGGCACATAATCTTGTATACTTCGCAAAACTTCTAAAAGAAAATCCTATCCCTACCAATTTAAAAAAGCTTGACGAGGAGGCTAGGAAGGTAAGTAACTGAAGCCATGCCGGCCTGAAAAGCCATAAATTGTTTTATTTTTTCAAAAAGCCTCTATACTTTTGACCAGGGGAATACTTTACTGAGGGGGAATATTTTATGAGGAGACGGAGGGTGTTATTTGACTGAAGAGGATAAATCGACTATAAAACTTAAGGTTGCAGAAGCCGATCAAAGGGATGTCGGAAAAGGGATTGTCCGAATCGACGAAAGATTCAGGGAAAAACTTGGCCTGAAGCCCTTTGATGTTGTGGAGATTAAAGGAGGGAAATCAACTTCCGCCCTTATAGGCCGTCCTTATCCCAGTGATGCCGGGCTTGATATCATCCGCATGGACGGACTAATCCGCACCAATGCAAAAACCAGTATAGGGGAATATGTGGACATCCGCAAAGCAGACTGGAAAGAGGCAAAGAGTGTAACCTTTGCTCCTGTAGCCCAGGGCATGCAGATCTATGCCCCAAGTGAAACCCTCAAAGCCGTATTTATGAACCGCACGGTTTCAAAAGGGGATTTCATTTCCACCACAAGCCTCAGAAGGTCCAGGGAAAGGGAGACTTTTGGGAAAGGGGTCATGTTTGAAGATTTCTTTCAGGACTTTTTCGGGCAAGGCTTCGGACCATCTTTCGGGCTTGGAGAAATTAAACTACAGGTAGTGTCTACCGCTCCTGCGGGAATAGTTAAGATTACGGATATGACACAGGTAGAGCTCCTGCCGGAAGCTATGGAAATAATCTCCGAACAAAATATCCCTACTGTTATGTATGAGGACCTGGGAGGGCTCAAGGACGCCATCAGCAAGGTAAGGGAAATGATAGAACTGCCCCTGAAACACCCTGAGCTCTTTGACAGGCTTGGAATCGATGCTCCGAAGGGTGTACTGCTGCAAGGCCCACCCGGAACGGGCAAGACGATGCTTGCAAAAGCAGTTGCTAACGAGTCGGATGCCTATTTCATTTCCATCAACGGCCCGGAGATAATGTCCAAATACTACGGGGAATCCGAGAGGGCAATTCGGGAGATCTTTGAGGATGCCGAAAAGAATGCGCCTGCAATTATCTTCCTGGATGAAATTGACTCGATCGCCCCTAAGAGGGCTGAAGTGACCGGAGAAGTAGAAAGGAGAGTCGTTGCCCAGCTTCTTTCCCTGATGGACGGGCTTAAGGCCCGCAAGAATGTTATTGTCATAGGGGCAACCAACCGTCCTGAAGCCCTTGACATTGCACTCCGCCGTCCGGGAAGGTTTGATAGGGAAATTGAACTGAGGGTTCCGGATACGGAAGGAAGGCTTGAGATTTTCCAGATCCACACAAGGGGTATGCCTCTTGCCGATAATGTTAACCTGATGGACTTTGCCCAAATAACCTACGGGTTTGTGGGGGCCGACATTGCTGCACTCTGCAGGGAAGCAGCCATGAGTGCACTTAGACGGATTTTGCCGAAAATTAACCTCAACGAACCTGAAATTTCAAAAGAGATCCTTGATGCCCTGCAAGTCACAAGGGAAGACTTTGAAAATGCCCTGAAAGATGTCCAGCCATCAGCCATAAGAGAAATCCTGATAGAGGTCCCCAATGTCAGCTGGGAAGATGTGGGCGGTCTTGAAAGAGTAAAAGAGCTTCTGAAAGAGGTTGTGGAATGGCCTCTGAAGAACCCTGAGTCATACAGGGATATAGGGGTTGAAGCTCCTAAAGGCGTGCTCCTGTATGGGCCTCCGGGTACCGGAAAGACCCTGCTTGCAAAAGCCATTGCCCACGAGTCCGATGCCAATTTTATAACTGCCAAGGGCAGCGACCTGCTTTCCAAATGGTATGGAGAGTCCGAAAAGAGGATTGCAGAAGTCTTTACGCGGGCAAGGCAGGTTGCTCCATCCATTATTTTCCTTGACGAACTTGATTCGCTTGCTCCTATCCGCGGGACTTCCGTAGGCGAGCCTCAGGTTACAGCCAGGATCCTTAACCAGCTACTCTCCGAGATGGACGGGCTTGAAGAACTCAGGGCTGTTGTAGTAATAGGGGCAACCAACCGACCTGACATAATAGACCCTGCCCTGCTCAGACCCGGGCGTTTTGATGAGCTGATCCTTGTCCCTGTTCCGGATGAGGGAGCCCGCAGGGAAATTTTCAGGGTCCATACAAAAAATATGGCACTTGCAGAGGATGTTGATATTGAAAAACTCGTTTCTTTTACAGACCAGTATACAGGTGCCGACATTGCAGCTGTGTGTAAAAAAGCAGGACGGCATGCGCTGCGGGAGGATCTGCACGCAAAAAAAGTCAGACAGAAACACTTCCTGCAAGCGATTGAAGAAACGGGACCATCGGTCACTCCTGATACGATGAAATACTATGAGGCAATAAAGGGGGAACTGAGAAAAAGGAAGTCTAAGGAAATAGAAAATCCCTATTATGTATAAGTATGAGAGGAAACTCTATCATGTGTGTTCATAGAGGAGTCTTTTTAATTTTTTCTGGTTTTTCTTCAATTTCAAGACAACCACAAAATTTTATCCCAATTTGAGCAAATCAATTCACTCATTTAAAAATGTGAGTCTTTTTAATTTTTTCTGGTTTTTCTTCAATTTCAAGACAACCACAAAATTTCATCCCAATTTGAGCAAATCAATTCACTCATTTAAAAATGTTGATTCATTTACACAAGCATTCACCAAAATTTTCCAAATTGTGGAACTATTTTTGTGGGAATTTCCGACAGCTACAGCTATAAGCCATCAAGTTTAAGAACTAATTATTCTCCAATTCTAGCATTATCCATATTGGAATCTTGCTCTCATTAAAGGTGAGAAACCTTTCCATTTTCCAGTGCTGAAACACCGTTTGTTGAAAAAAGTAAATAGATTGTAACAAAAATTAGTTAGTCCATTATTGGTTTTGAATGACCTCGCTTTGTCTACTATATCACATATCAAAGAAAATATCTGTTCCATTGTATTATCTGTCTCAGGTGTAAAACCTTTTTTCAAGAAGCTCACATTCTTGCTGAAAATCTCTTCGGCATAAGAAATCGCTTTATGAGACGCTTCAGAAAGTTCAAGATCAGAGTTAAATTCTCGTATCTTCTGAATATGCGCAACAGCACTGATAACCGTATCAGAAAGTATCAATTGAGATATCTCATTGTAGGTAATCTTATCGTTATCTGGAATCTCTTCAATAGAACTGAATTCCTCATAATACCTCTTACTAACGTTTTTTAATTGATGAAACACACAAAAAGAATGAGTCACTTCAGGAAAGACCATTTTTACGGCTCCAATGATCGCTTTATCCTCATCAGAAACAATCTTTTTGATTTTATCTTCAGGAAATCGGTTCTTTATTCGTATAAAAAGAGGCATCAGAGCCTCAATTGTTGGTAACCTCTCAGTTACTTCAAAATCTAAAATGACCTTCTCTTTGGTAGCAACAACGTAAACAGATTTATATCGCATTTTTTTCCATTCTTTCTTTGTGAGTTTCGTTCCAATAAATTCTTCAAGCTTTTTTTTCCATCCATTCTTGATCCAATTCCCATCAACATACAATGTTTCTTCAAAGCTAACTCCTTGGTTCAAAAGTTCTTGCTTTGAAAGTTTTGCTAGTTTCTGTTCATATAACCACAATGAAGTGGGACAAGGAGCTCTTCCACAGACATTTATTACTCCTTCTGTATATGTTTCCCCAATTCGCCGAGAATTGTGCAGACTGCATCGTCCATCGTATCTGACATTTATTTGTGTATCATAATATTCAGAACTGTAATTTGCAGAACCCTGAACACCAATAACCTGATCATGATAATGTTTCTTACAAGTGGGACAAAGCCAGTATGTAACATTGAGAGATATAGTGCCGTAACGTGATATAATAAAACGAGTGTGATGAGAGTTAACATGTAATTTACTTCCACAACTATCACACTGAGTAGGGGAGAATATAGAGAACATGGGATAGTATCGATTTCCAACCAAAACTTTTGGCAAAGGAATTATTATTTTGCCGTCAACTATCGTTTTTATCATTGATTTATCTATTGCAATGTTTCCTTTTCCCATAAATAGAAAAAATATATCAATATAATTAAAATTTTATTGTTTTGCACGATATAGAGGGAAAACGAAAAACCAGAAAATAATAAAAAGTCTCCCTATTATGGATAGTCCTGGTACTATTTATTTAGCATTCACTGAGTTTTGTTTGACCTATAACCTATTATGTATTTATTCCCCATTATTTTTAATATACAATTAATTTGTTTAGACAAGTAGCTCTTTTTTACCGCGAATACATTAATTTTTTGCTACTGTTTAGTAACTTTTTATTTCTTAAATCCGGACATTTTAAAATTTAATTATTTATTGATAACCTGCTTCAAAAAATTTTTCCTGAAAAAAGGCAAGCAGTTTCGAAAATCATTTATATATAAACTTTTTAAATTATGTTAACCAATTACATTAAATATCATAATTACTATCGGTAATACATATGCAGCTTCCAACACCCGAAGATCTTAAAAAAAGAAGGAATGAACTCGGGCTTACCCAGAGCGACCTGGCTAAAAGGGCAGGTGTAAGCCAGCCCCTTATAGCCCGTATCGAATCGGGAGACGTAGACCCCAGGCTTTCGACGGTCAGGAAAATCCTTGATGCTTTCGAGGAAGCTGAAAAGGAGCAGCAGATCATCATAAAAGACCTGATGCATTCCCCTGTTTTCCATGTTTCCCCCGAAGACTCGGTAGAAGAAGTGGTAAACCTTATGCATATCCATGGTTTTTCACAGATTCCCGTGCTTGACGGGGGTATTCCGGTTGGAAGTATTTCGGAAGACATGATCGTAAAACTGATGGGTGAGAGCAAGAAAAAATCCATATCTCAGTTAAAGGTCTCAGGGATAATGGGGGAGGCTTTCCCGACAGTATCTCCAGGAATATCGATCTCAGTAGTTTCTCACATCCTGGAAGGAAACCCGGCCGTACTTGTAGTAGAAAAAGGAGCGGTCGTGGGCGTTGTAACAAAACATGATGTGATGAAACTTCTTCAGGGGAAATAATTTGAGCCATTTTCTTTAATTTCGGGTCTGAGGCCGAACATGGAAAGCACATGAATTATATACTAGGATTCATTTAAACCTGAATCCTTAATTAAATTCGATGCTTAACCTTGTCTGAAATGACCTAAGAAACATGGCAAACGCGGTTGAAAATGCATCCGGCGTGAGTTGCTGCGTGCCCTCATATTACGCTGTATTCGTAGAGATATAACCCTGGATTATCAGGACTACATGATTGAAGATTATAGAGTTTACATAAATTTCCTCGACAGTTAAAACTAAAAAGAGATTGAATCTTTGAAAAAGTGTGGAGATAATAAAATGGATTTGGAAGATACCCTTCTCATGATGCCTGGACCCGTACCTGTTACACCCAGGGTCCTTAGGGCGATGTCAAAACCGATGATTAACCACCGAAGTGCTGAATTTGCAGGAATTTATACCGATTGCAGGCAGATTCTTGCTGACGTTTTTCAGACAAAAAATGACATCTTTTTGCTCAGCGGTTCCGGGACTGCAGGGATGGAAGCCGCAGTCGGGTCTGTGGCCGGAAGTGGGGACAAAGTTATCGCCATAGAAAACGGGAAGTTCGGACAGCGTTTCAAAGACCTTGCAGCTCTTTATGCTGACGTGGTGCCCCTGGAGTTTGAATGGGGGCTTCCGGTTGACCTTGAAATGGTCAAGGAAAAGCTCGAAGAAGGGGCAAAAGCCATCACCCTTGTCCACAACGAAACCTCTGCAGGTATCATGAACCCTGCTGTAGAAATCGGCAAACTTGCAAAAAAACACGATGCTATTTTTATTATGGACGGCGTAACCTCCCTCGGAGGAGATGAAGTCAAAGTTGATGAATGGGGAGTTGACATTGCAATTGTGGGATCACAGAAATGCCTTGCAGCTCCACCAGGAATGTCAGCTGTTTCCGTAAGCGAAAAAGCCTTTGAGGCAATAAACTCCATGAAGAAGAGGCCCTACTATAATGATCTTAAAGCATATAAAAAGAGCGGGGACAAACCCAGACCGGAAACACCTTATACGCCTGCACTTCCTCTGTTCTATGCCATGCAGGAAGCCCTTCACATCGTAAAGGAAGAAGGCATGGAAGTAAGAATCAAAAGACACAGGGCTCTCTCCGAAGCGGTAAGGGCAGCGGCTGGCGCAATGAACATAGAGATGTTCCCTCAGCTTAACGAATACAGCAAGTACTCCAACACTGTCACTGCAATGAAAGCTCCTGCAGGAGTTGATGGGGAAGACGTTAAAAACGACATGAAGAAAAGGGGTGTAATCATAGCCGGAGGGCAGGAACACCTTAAGGGCAAGATTTTCAGGATCGGAAACATGGGGAATGTAACTGCAAGAGATGTACTTTCCACCATCCAGCAGCTGGAAATCGTGCTTAGCAAGCAGGGTTACATTGACAGCGTAGGAGCAGGCGCCGAAGCTGCAATGCGCGTTATTGACAGGGTATGAGAGGATTTTAAAAAATCCTCCAAAACCAAAGTTTATAAATAGTTCAGGAAAACCAGAGAACATTGACCTTTAAATTCCGATCGGATTCACATGCCCACAATAGGAATTGCAGATACCACGTTTGCGCGCTATAATATGGGGCGTGCAGCAATCGACGAGATACAGAAAAACGTATCCGTACAGATTAAAAGAGTAACAGTACCCGGGATAAAAGACCTTCCGGTAGCTGCCAAAAAGCTTATCGAAGAAGAAGGCTGCGATATCGTAATGGCCCTTGGAATGCCCGGTGCCCAGCAAAAAGACAAAATGTGCGCTCATGAAGCTTCTCAGGGCCTTATAATGGCTCAGCTCATGACCAACACCCATATTATAGAGGTCTTTGTCCACGAGGATGAAGGAAAAGACGAAAAAGAACTTGCTTTTCTCATGGACAGAAGGACCCGGGAACATGCTTTAAACGTGATAAAACTGCTCTTCAAGCCGGAAAAACTGGTAAGGGAAGCCGGTACCGGCCAGAGGCAGGGTTTTGAGGACGCTGGTCCTTTGAGAATGTGAAGCGACTTTAAGTTAAAAACAAGACTGGAGACCTTACTAAATGACTATCAGCCTAGGATTTGTTATAGCTGAATTTAACAGGGATCTGACCTACCAGATGGAGTTGCTTGGAAGAGAACATGCAGAATTCCTGGGGGCAACAGTTAAAGAGACCATTCTCGTGCCCGGGGTCTTTGACATGCCCCTTGCAATCAAGAAGCTCTGCCAGAGGGAGGATATTGATGCAGTGGTGACTATAGGGTCGGTAATCGAAGGTGAGACCGACCATGACCAGGTGGTTATGCAGCATGCCGCAAGGAAAATCATGGACCTTTCCCTTGAGTTTAACAAGCCGGTAACTCTCGGAATTCCAGGTCCGGGCATGACCAGGATGGCTGCTCATGAACGTGTCGACTATGCTAAAAGGGCAGTAGAAGCTGCAGTAAAGCTGGTGCGGCGGCTGTGAAGTTCCTTGACGCTTTAATAAGCTAGCAAAAATGTAACAAACCAGGACCATCCCTATGACATCCGCAAGGCTCAAGCGTGTAGAAGAATCCGCAACGATCCGGATCTCCAACATCGCAACCAGAATGATAAAAGAGGGTACGGACGTAATCAATTTCAGCCTTGGTGAACCTGATTTCGATACCCCTAAAAACATCTGCGATGCTGCAGCAAAGGCTATGTACGAGGGAAAAACCCATTACGCCCCTTCAGCAGGCATTCCGGAGCTGAGGGCAGCTATTGCTGAAAAATTGAAGACGGAAAACCATCTTGAAGTGACCGAAAAAGACGTGCTTGTCACCCCCGGGGCAAAGCAGGCGATTTTCGAAATAATGATGGGCGCCCTTGACGACGGGGATCGGGCTCTCCTCTTTGACCCTGCCTGGGTAACATATGATGCTTGCATCCGTTTTTCAGGAGCAAATACGGTCTGGGTGCCTACAGTCCCTGAAAGAGGCTTTTTGCCGGATAATTTCGCCGAGTACATAAATGACAAGACAAAGCTCATTGTTGTAAACAGTCCGGGCAACCCGACAGGCGGAGTATTCGGGAAAAAGACCCTCCAGTGCATTGCCGATCTTGCAATTGACCACGACCTTCTGGTAGTCTCGGACGAGATCTATGAGAAAATCATTTATGACCGGGAACATATCAGTATCGGCAGCTTTGACGGGATGCAGGATAGGACCATCACTGTAAACGGTTTTTCCAAGGCATACGCAATGACCGGCTGGAGACTCGGATACCTTACCGCTCCCCCTGAGATCTTTAAGCTTCTGCAGAAGATTCAGTCCCACTCGGTAAGCAGCGCCACAACCTTTGTTCAATACGGTGGGCTTGAAGCCCTGCAGGGTCCACAGGACGGCGTCAAAGCAATGGTTGACCGCTTTAAAATGCGCAGGGATATCCTTATCGACGGGCTGAATAAAATAGGGATTGAGTGTAAGAAGCCGGACGGAGCCTTCTATGCATTTGCCAATGTGAGCGAGTATGGAAACGGGACCGAGGTTGCTGAAAGGCTCCTGAAGGAAGCTCACGTGGCAGTGACTCCGGGAATTGCTTTCGGAGCTTCAGGCGAGGACTTTATCAGGATTTCCTATGCAACATCCATTGATAGAATCCGGGAAGCGCTTGAAAGGCTTGAAAAGATATTTGCATGAAACATTCTGGAGACTTTTTTAAAAAGAGGACAGAAGAATACAGGTCAGAAAAATACAGGTCAGAAAAATGTTTTTTCATTAAAGACGGTAGGGGTAAGTTTACCCATACCGTTTAAGGACCGCTTTTATTATTGCCCCGGTACTGCAGAGTGGGCACTCTTTTGAAAGTGGAACCCTGACTACTTTTGCAGGGAGCCCTCTTTTAGTAAGTTCTTCTTCCAGAAGCTCGATGTCAAAATGCTGATCATACCCCAGGACAATGATATCCGGTCTAATCTCTTTAAGGGGTTCGAACATATCTTTTTCACTACCAAGAAGGGCTTTGTCCACCGTTCCAAGCGCATTTACCATCTCAAGCCGCTGCTCCTCAGGCACTATAGGTTTTGGCTTATGAGTCACATTGGAATCCCTGGCAATAATAACGAAGAGCTCATCTCCGAGAGCTCGCGCCTGGGTCAGGAAATAAACATGTCCCGGATGGAGAATGTCAAAAGTTCCGGTAGCAAGTACACGCGTCAATAAATCACCTGGTCTCGGGTAACATCCTGCAAGCATAAGAAACTTACTGAAAATAGTCTTGTCCCCCTGCCTTCAAAGATACCATATTATTCAGTCTGTATATGGCGTGAAAGATTATTGTTATTTCAGGAGACAGCCTTTGCAGAGCTATGCTCTGAATTACCGTAAGTAATATATACCCAACGAAAATATGATTATAAATGTATTGAATTGGCAAACTGACAGCTGTAGTCTTACAAGAAAGAATGAGAAATCGGAAATTTTAACCTTTTCCGGAAGAGCTGTTATCTCTGGGATCGTCACAAGTGATTTATAATTCTGACAAAAATTACTATTTAGATTAATTTATAATAAGAGGAAAACCGCATGGTTGAAAAATCGGTTCATGAGATCAATAAAAAAATTGAAGATGGAAGCGTCAATGTAGTCACAGCCGAGGAAATGGTCGGAATTGTTGAAAACCTTGGCGTGGAAGGTGCTGCAAGAGAAGTTGATGTGGTCACTACAGGCACGTTCGGAGCCATGTGCTCTTCAGGTTTGATGCTTAATCTCGGACATTCCGAACCCCCGATCAAGATCCAGAAACTCTGGTTTAACAACGTGGAGGCATACAGCGGGCTTGCTGCTGTGGATGCTTATCTGGGGGCTGCCCAGATATCGGATACAAGAGGAATACAGTATGGTGGAGCGCACGTTATTGAAGACCTGCTGAGAGGGAAAGAACTCGACGTGCATGCAACTTCCTATGGGACAGACTGCTATCCCAGGAAAGTGCTTGATACGAGAATTACCCTCGATGACTTAAACGAGGCAGTCCTTCTCAACCCCAGAAACGCTTACCAGAAATATGCCGCTGCAACAAACAGTTCAAAAAGGATTCTGAACACCTATATGGGAGAGCTTCTACCCAATTTCGGAAACGTAACTTATTCCGGGGCAGGAGTGCTTTCTCCCCTTTCAAATGATCCTGACTACGAAACTATCGGGATGGGCACAAGGATTTTCATGGGAGGAGCCCAGGGCTATATTATAGGCAATGGGACCCAGCATTCTCCCTCAAGCAGTTTTGGGACCCTTATGCTTAAAGGAAACCTGAAAGAAATGAGCTCCGATTATTTAAGGGCTGCTTCTTTTGCAGGCTACGGAACAACTCTTTACATGGGAATCGGAATCCCCATACCCATTCTGAATGAAAAAATCGCAGCCTCAACTGCGGTGCGTGATGAAGACATTTTTACTGACATTCTTGATTATGCCGTGGGCAGCAGGGATAAGCCTGTGATAAAGCAGGTAAACTATGCCGAGCTCAGGTCAGGCTCGATAGAGCTTGAAGGGAAGAACACACCGACCTCATCCCTCTCAAGTTTCAAGAACGCCAGAAAGATTGCAAATGAGCTAAAGGAATGGGTTAAGCACGGAAAATTCTTTGTCAGCATGCCCGTAGAAAAGCTTTCCCGCGAGGGCTCGGCAAAGTCCATGAAACAGACTCAGGCAGTCCCACTCGTAAAAGACGTCATGGCAGACTTTATTGTTACGATCAAAAAGAACCAGACGGTTCAGGACGCTGCAAAGAAGATCTGGGAAAACTCTTTTAACCACCTTGCTGTGGTTTCGGATACAGGGGAACTGGTAGGAATCCTGACGGCCTGGGATATCTCAAAAGCCGTTGCCGAAAATATATTTGATTCCGTAGAAAGTGTCATGACGAAAAAAGTCCTTACCTGCGCCCCGAACGAACCCGTGGACCTTGCAGCGCGCAGGCTTGACCGCTATGGCGTTTCGGCAATGCCTGTAATCGATACACAGAGAAAAGTACTCGGAATAATTACGAGCGACAATATAAGCAAGCTTCTCGCAAGGAGGTACTGAGCATGAAAATAAAGATCTGCATCCCCACGGAAAGGATCCAAAACCCCATCATCTCCGAGACGATTGTTGAAACCGGAATCCTGCTTAATATTATGGTCGCAAATATCGACTCGACTTACGGCGAACTGATTGCGGATGTTAAAGATTCCAGGTTCGCCAGAATTAAAAAAGCTCTCGAATCCAGGGGAGCAATAGTTGCAATTCTGGACCGCCCCATTCACAGGGACGAAGAAGAATGCGTGGAATGCGGAGCCTGTATCTCGGTCTGTCCGATGAATGTTTACTCCTTTGATGAGACTTGGAGCTTATGCGTGGACGAAAAGAAATGTATCCAGTGCGGCATGTGTATCAAAATGTGCCCGCACGGCGCTTTAAAACTCGGGGAATGAAAGAAGACTGAAACTCAGTTTTTTCTTCCTTTTTCCTTTTCTTTTCCCTTTCTTTTCCTTTCTTTTCCCTTTTTGCCATAGATTTCACTCTTTCACAGTTTTGATTTTTCAGATTAATTATTGACTTGCTTCGGCATGCAGAGGTGGATGCTTTCAGTTATCTCCCCCTGCGCCGCACCGGGTCTGAGCCGGTCCGCCAGCAAGATAAAAAAGTGATCTACTAAGAGATTCCCCCAATTAAGAGAAACAATGCATTGGAAAAAATGCCCCTTGGCAGGAGAATCTGTACTTAGTGCCTATCCAAAAAGTCGGTAATGCGATCGAAAAATTACAGCAGGTCTATAATAGCAGGGCTTCCTCTTCGGTTTTGCATATTGCTAATGGTAAGTTACAGTAGGTCACAACACTTTTCGGATAGGCTCTTAACCACAAAAACCGTTTTTCAATTCACATGTAAATATCAGCACCTACTCCAGCTTGTCTGACGACTCTTCGCAAAAAGCAGAAAAAGCAAAAGAAGTTATCAATTCTCTTGGATACCTATATGTTAATCTCTATCAGGTGCTATCAATTGATTTTGCTTCCGGGCTTTTTTCTCATCTTGGCTTTTTTTCTCATCTTTCTTCTTCGTCTTTTTATTATCCCTGTATTTCTATCTTTTTTCCCATTTTCCCTGCTTTCAGCTTTTTAATTCAGGATAGGGCGTTCACAAGGGAGTATAGTTGTGGATACTGATATCCATTCTGAAACTCCCATTATTTATAGATTGAAACAAATAATTATAGAGTATATCAAGATGGTAACAGGTGAAAGTCACCTGCGCTCAGAACTACCTTCGATCTAAACACCTCCTTTCAGAAATGCATTTTAAAAGCATATCAGCAACTCCCGCAAAAACAGGTTTTTCCCGGTATTTTTTTCATTCCGAGGGAAAAAACAGGCGGGGTGGAATTATTACAAGACAAAGAAAATGAATTTGCATAATGATTTTGGAATCCTTGAAAAAGGGGGAGCAAAAATATGAGAATCCTTGTACTTTATACGGGTGAACTCGGAAAAAAAGTTATCCAGAATTTGATAAATCCGTCAACTTTCTGCGTGTCATGCGGTGAGCTCTGCAACCACTGCCGTCAGGTAAGGAAATCTTATGCAAACCTGCTTGTTGGAATCCACGAGTTCCCGGAAGACCTGCCTCCGTTTATCGAAGAGCCTGCCCAGTTCATGCCTCCGAAACTTCCGGAATGTGACCTGATCCTTGCCATAGGAATCCATCCCGACCTCCTCATAGCCCTTCCCGAAGTCGTAGAGAAAACGGGTGCAAAAGCCGTAATTGCCCCCGCTGAAGATTCAAAGAAGACTCCTGCCGGGGTCCTTGAGCAGCTCAGAAAAGAACTTGAAGCCATGGGTGTCGAATTCGAGGCTCCAAAACCCTTCTGTGCCCTGGAAAAGACCGGAAAGCCAGTTATAGATGCTTTCGTGGACCTTGGCTTCGGAAAGCCGATGCTCAGGATCGAAATGAGCCCTGACGGAAAGATGTTCATAGGCGCAGGCGTCCTCAGGGATGCCCCCTGTGGCTCAACATGGTTTGTTGCAAAAAAGCTCGGCTGGACCGATGCTTCAGGATATAAAGAAACAATTTCAGGCGCCCACCACTCTTACCCCTGTACCGGAAGCATGGACAAAGATCCTCAGATAGGAGATACGATCCTGCACAAAGCCGGATACATCATAAGGGAAGCTGTGGAAGAAGGAATGGAGTGCGAGAAAAAGGAAAAAGCCAGAATTTCGGCAAGCTGCGTTGATGAAGCTCAAGCTACTGGCTCCTGAAATTTAAGCTTCTAAGATTTAAGCTTCTAAGATTTAAGCTTCTAAGATTTAAGCTTCTAAGATTTAAGCTTCTAAGATTTAAGCTTCTAAGATTTAAGCTTCTAAGATTTAAGCTTCTAAGATTTAAGCTTCTAAGATTTAAGCTTCTAAGATTTAAGCTTCTAAGATTTAAGCTTCTAAGATTTAAGCTTCTAAGATTTAAGCTTCTAAGATTTAAGCTTCCGGGGTTCAAAATATATATGAAGGCACAATTTTTCCGTGTCTTTCTTTATTTTCAGGAGTAAAGAAGCCGGTTGGAGTTAAGTGTAAATATTCACTTTTGAAATATTAACATTCAGCTAATGTATACGTTTGAAATTTTGTTTTCGAGCTGAGTCTGGGAATGAGTCTGGGGATAAACCTCTTCACAGGGCTGGACCACTACAAAGCCCTTTCCCCTGAAAACCATCTGGACGGATTCCCCACTGCTTTTTTCGATGAGGGTTTTCAGGGAGATGTCGTTTTTTATCTCCGGCTCAAGGTTTCCTGACCAGGCAACCGTGGCATTCGGGGAAGTGAAGACCGGATAATCCTTAGTTGCCCTGAAGGTCAAAGGGTCCTGGTGGGTGGTGATGGCAACCATACCTGTTCCTTCAAGTTTCACGTTATAAATCTCGTTATCCGCTACCCCGGAGAATTTTCTCATCATCCGGATATCCCAGTTGAGGGAGTCTTCAACAGCCAGGATATTGTTGCAGTTTACGCAGATGGAGTCATTTTCCAGTTTCAGAACCGAGACCTTTTTCCCCCTGTCCGCAAGGTAGAGTTTTCCACTTCCTTCTACTTTTGTGAGGTTGAACCCTTCTCCTGCCAGAGATATTTTCACGAGTTTCCCAGTCCCGTGTTCGAGGGCTTCTTCGCGAGAAAACCTTATGTCCCCTCTGTATGCCGTCATAGATCCCATTCTGGTCCAGACCACGCCGTTAAGATATACCTTCAGCAGATGTTCCCTTTCCAGTTCAAAAACTCCCTGCCCAGGGGCTCTTTCTCCAGTAATTAGGATAAAATTTTCTAATGAATAGCTTCCCATCGTTTTTTACCTCCTGTCAAGCTTATATTTGTTACACTGTCCGGTATTTAATATCTTTAAATAGATATAAATAAGTATTTCTTTATTTATTAAAATAGTAATTACATGTTTTTGCATTTCGAGCGAACTCTCTGTTATTTATACGAAGCATACTAAACAATTGTAAAAGATGAAATCTCTTTTTCAGTTTCAATTTCAGGAGGTAACCATGAAACCAAAGATTGATTCCACTAGTTTTGGTTCAATTACTGTAGAAGGAGAGACCTTTGAATACGATATTCTCATCCGCCTTGACGGCAGGGTTGAAAAACGAGAAAAAATGCTTTCAAAAGGAAAGTATGGGACTTCTCATAAAATCTCTCTTGAAGAAGCCGAACATATCTATGAGGAAGGAACAGAAAAAATCATCGTAGGGACGGGGCAGACAGGTTTTGTGGAACTTTCTGAAGAAGCTGAAGACTTTTTCATGAAAAAAAAATGCGGGATCGAACTTTTCCCGACTCCCTGGGCAATTGAACGCTGGAATGAAATTGAAGGCAGGGTCTCTGCAATGTTCCATGTAACATGCTGAGGGATAAAAAGATCACAGGCAGATAGTTAACACATAATTACAGGCTTAACAGAAAACTAACAGATAATTCATTTTAACGAGGCAGAGCTGTCTTATTTTTACTGAAATAGCCCTGCCCTGCAATTAATTCGTATAGTTATGTTTTTCCGCAGAATTGTTTTGCACCATTGTTCTGCAGTATTGTTCTACGGCATTTTTCCCTTTATTGTTTTGTTTCCTTTGTTTTCTTCATTCCTTTGTTTCCTTCACATGTACGTCTATCTGCGGGAAGGGGATTTCAATTCCTTCTCTTCCGTAAGCTTCAAAAATCCCGGCCGTCAGGTCATTCTTTACACCCCAAAGGTCCTCAGTGTTCGTCCAGGCCCTGAGCTGCAAATTTACGGAAGAACTGGCAAGTTCGGTAGTAACAACCGCAGGTTCGGGGTCAGGCAGAACAAGAGGGTGCCCTTTCATAAGGTCAAGAGCTATCCGGATAGCTTTTTCAAGATCCGAAGAGTAACTTATACCCACATCGACAGAAACCCTTCTTGTAGGCATTCGTGTCATATTAACAATAGAGCTTCCCCAGACGAGCTTATTAGGGACTGTTATAAGCTGGTTGTCAGGAGTTAGAAGTTCAGTTGACATAATACTTACGGATTTTATTTTTCCGGTCTGTCCGTTTACGGTCACGACCTCTCCCGTATCGATAGGCCTGATTGCCGCAACCCATATCCCGGCTGTTATATTGGTAAAGGTGTCCTGCATCCCGAGGCCCAGTACCAAGCCTATTATCGCAGAGAGACCCACTACAAAACTATCCACATCAAAATTCAGGCTCTTCAAAAAAATCAGGAAAACTATCACATACAGAAGGATGCTCAGGAAATTTGCCAGAAACTGAGTCGTAAGTTCAGGCAGTTTTGTTTTCCGCATCCCTCTCCTGAAAATATAAACAAGAATTTTCACCAAAATAAAACCTGCAATCAGTACTATTACTGCAAAAATCAGCCTTGATACCGTTACGTCAGTATACGGGATTACCTGTCCCATTATTCCATTGCTTATTCCGTTATCCATTTTTAGTCTCCCTCGATTTTTATCCCCTGGTAAACAAAAGATCAAAAAGGCTTTTCATCCTGCTAGTTGGGCATATCTAATGATGTTAGTCCTGTGCTGGTAGCTCAAGACTATACCATTTAGAATTGAATTCAGCATGAAATATGTTAAATTGATTTTATAAGTAACTTATCGAAGATAACATGTAAGAAATACGAATATTTCTATACTTTGAGGACATTATGTATATATGACAGAAAATATACCGTGGTTGGATAAAATAAGCATAGATAAAGATGAATCTATGGAGAACTATGTATCTATTAAGAGATATCTTAGAAAAATAAAAAATGAAACGACTTCTGAAGCAACCTTACGTAATCAGTGTGTTGCGCTCAATATCTTTGCAAAATGGTGCGATAAAGATTTTTCAGAACTAGATGAAGACGACATTTATGATTACTTTGATTACTTAGAATCATACACCTATGAAAGGAACGGGAAAATAAAACACTATTCTGAAACCAGTATTTACCTTTATAAGATGGCTTTAAAGAAATTCTTGCGGATAATTGAAAAAGAAGGTTTGTCAAAATTGATTAAATGTAAAAACCCCGCAACAAAGAAACTTCCAGAAGACATTCTGAGTAAAGAAGATATTGAGAAATTATTAAGTGCCGCACGAAATCCTAGAGATAAAGCACTCATAGCTACTTTGTATGAATCAGGAGCAAGAAAAGGCGAACTTTTTTCGGTTAGATTGAAGCATATAGTTTTTGATGAAAACGGATGCATTGTAACTCTGCCGGAAGGAAAAACAGGTGCAAGAAGGGTTAGACTTGTTTTTGCAGCTTCTTATTTAAGGCAGTGGATTGAATGTCATCCCACTAAAGATAATAGAGATTCATATCTTTTTGTATCTTCAAGAGATGACCATCCTTTAATATCTACTACTGCACTTAAGGAAGGTCTAGATAGAATTTCAAAGAGGGCAGGAGTTAAAAAACGAGTCAATCCTCACGCATTTAGACATGCGAGAGCAACACACCTTGCAGGGCATTTGACTGAACAGCAAATGAAAATATATCTAGGGTGGACTGAAAACTCAAGCATGGCTTCTGTTTATGTTCATTTGAGTGGTAAGGATATCGATGATGCAATATTGAAGATGAATGGAATAATAATGGATGAGACTCATGCAGACGGTTTGAGGGTCGGTAGATGCTCCAGATGTAAAGAACTTAATTCAGAATCAGCCATGTACTGCTGGAAATGTGGTCAACCATTGAGAGAGGGAGCTGAAAAGAGTGTTACAACTGTTAACAAAGAAATGGAAGATATGCTTTTAAAAGTCTTGACTGAAAATTCTGCATTAAAAGAAGAACTTATGAGGGAGTTCACGAAGCTCAAGGGGTAAAGGCTTAAGAGAAGCAATCTACCGAATTGCAGAAGTAAAGAATTTTTGAAATTTATATTACGGGTTGATAATCCGCAATTTTTCTCTTTTTCAGGCTAATGTTATTCGCTTGCACATTGTTTATTTTTTTTAATAAAATTTCCCCTAATTATCTTATAATCTCTGGAATTGACTCTACTCCGGAAGTCGGGGTCACGGCAATAAAGAGCAGTCAACAAACAGTCATAATAATTTTATATCAGGTTGTGTATTCCCATATTTATCATAAGTCTTCAGAGGATTTTGATAGAGGGAGCTGCAATTCACTACATTTGAAAATAAATTTTGGATTTTTTTGGCACAATTCATAACTTTTTTGGTTTCTAGATCCTGTCAGTATTTTCCACATCAGTGCCCATCTTAGTACAATTTTATTTGAAGTAGTACATGAGAGTGTGGAAATTTGGTACCTATGACCTCATATGCTCAAAAATAATTGAAAAGTTGGCATCTAAATTATTGACGAAATTTGTATTGCAAATATCTGTAGAAAATATTTTACCAAAATATTCACATTAAATCGCTGCTTAGGGTAGACTTTTTTGCTTCCTCAATGGCCGATATACTTATATATTGAAGGATGAGATGATAATTTGTTCACCAATCATGTAATAAAAAAATCATATGACTCAAGTAAAAGGAGGATTTAAGTTTGAAAAGAAAATGTGGTGAATTAAAATAAGTTTATTACTATGAGTACTGGGAAATGTATTAAAATTAAGAGACTTTTTATTATTTTCTGGTTTTTCGTTTTCCCTCTATATCGTGCAAAACAATAAAATTTTAATTATATTGATATATTTTTTCTATTTATGGGAAAAGGAAACATTGCAATAGATAAATCAATGATAAAAACAATAGTTGACGGCAAAATAATAATTCCTTTGCCAAAAGTTTTGGTTGAAAATCGATACTATCCTATGTTCTCTATATTCTCCCCTACTCAGTGTGATAGTTGTGGAAGTAAATTACATGTTAACTCTCATCACACTCGTTTTATTATATCACGTTACGGCACTATATCTCTCAATGTTACATACTGGCTTTGTCCCACTTGTAAGAAACCTGCTTTCGGCAGGTAACTTGTTTTTTTCGTAATATTTTTACTGATAGCGTTTTTGCTAGAAAACACATTTTCTTCCACATTAAACATTACTGCAAAAATGGTTCGTTACTTATATAGGGCGTAAGATTTGAGTCGTATGTTAACCAGCTTCAAGTATATTACAAATTTGCAGAATGTTTAAAAAACAATATCAGCAAAAATATTTAATTCATAATGTCGACCTGCCGAATATAAGAAGAAACATTATCATGATCAGGTTATTGGTGTTCAGGGTTCTGCAAATTACAGTTCTGAATATTATGATACACAAATAAATGTCAGATACGATGGACGATGCAGTCTGCACAATTCTCGGCGAATTGGGGAAACATATACAGAAGGAGTAATAAATGTCTGTGGAAGAGCTCCTTGTCCCACTTCATTGTGGTTATATGAACAGAAACTAGCAAAACTTTCAAAGCAAGAACTTTTGAACCAAGGAGTTAGCTTTGAAGAAACATTGTATGTTGATGGGAATTGGATCAAGAATGGATGGAAAAAAAAGCTTGAAGAATTTATTGGAACGAAACTCACAAAGAAAGAATGGAAAAAAATGCGATATAAATCTGTTTACGTTGTTGCTACCAAAGAGAAGGTCATTTTAGATTTTGAAGTAACTGAGAGGTTACCAACAATTGAGGCTCTGATGCCTCTTTTTATACGAATAAAGAACCGATTTCCTGAAGATAAAATCAAAAAGATTGTTTCTGATGAGGATAAAGCGATCATTGGAGCCGTAAAAATGGTCTTTCCTGAAGTGACTCATTCTTTTTGTGTGTTTCATCAATTAAAAAACGTTAGTAAGAGGTATTATGAGGAATTCAGTTCTATTGAAGAGATTCCAGATAACGATAAGATTACCTACAATGAGATATCTCAATTGATACTTTCTGATACGGTTATCAGTGCTGTTGCGCATATTCAGAAGATACGAGAATTTAACTCTGATCTTGAACTTTCTGAAGCGTCTCATAAAGCGATTTCTTATGCCGAAGAGATTTTCAGCAAGAATGTGAGCTTCTTGAAAAAAGGTTTTACACCTGAGACAGATAATACAATGGAACAAATATTTTCTTTGATATGTGATATCGTAGACAAAGCAAGGTCATTCAAAACCGATAATGGACTAACTAATTTTTGTTACAATCTATTTACTTTTTTCAACAAACGGTGTTTCAGCACTGGAAAATGGAAAGGTTTCTCACCTTTAATGAGAGCAAGATTCCAATATGGATAATGCTAGAATTGGAGAATAATTAGTTCTTAAACTTGATGGCTTATAGCTGTAGCTGTCGGAAATTCCCACAAAAATAGTTCCACAATTTGGAAAATTTTGGTGAATGCTTGTGTAAATGAATCAACATTTTTAAATGAGTGAATTGATTTGCTCAAATTGGGATGAAATTTTGTGGTTGTCTTGAAATTGAAGAAAAACCAGAAAAAATTAAAAAGACTCTTCAATTCAGTTAAAATATATTTTTCCTTAAATGGGTTCGCCTGAATCCAAAGAGAAATTAAAAACCCGGGATTTTTGCAGTCCTATAAGGAGCACTTTGCAGGACTTTCTTAGGTCAAGCGATTCTTTTTTCTCTGTGGGAGATTTTTGATTTACTATAATATTTTTTCAGTGGAGCTTTTTTAATTTTTGTAAGATCCAAAAAAATCTGATCTGGAAAATGGATAATTTTGATCCTCCGTTTGTACATATGAAAGCCCTTTGCAAAAATTTATCTGTTGAATTTGCAGGGGCACTTTTACGCCTTCACAGTGGAGCCATGGCTGGAATGCTGAAGATGGGGGCACCGATAAATGACATTTTCAAGGCAGCAAAAGAGGCAGGCTGCCAGCTCGTAAAGGAAGGAGAAATGTCACAGGAGACCCTTGATATTGTAAGCCGAGAACTCCGGCCAAGAGGTATGTATATTCAGATCTTAAATCAGCATGTTCAGCAAAGTTTAGAAGCACTGGAAAATGTTAACTTAATTCATTCTTTTTTTTCTATTTTTGTGAACAATAGTAAAACAAAGATTTTTTTGCTGTTTTTTATTACATTTTTTCGATGTCTCATTCAGTTTAGATATATTTTTCCTACCAGCGGTCTGCAAGCACATCCTATTTTTATTATTGAGCTTCCCTAAAAACTGTTTTTATATAAGGCATCGAAGTTTCAGAAGTGAAAAGTACATTAAAAAAGATTGGAGGAAACCCTAGAAGAGTTTCGTTCCTTCTACCGTATTCCCCAATACAGTAGCTCCGAAAATATGACTTCCAAGTATATTGTTCGGAATGGCACCAACGTCTTCCAGGCAATTTCTTCACATGTCCGACCTTATTCCACTCTTATGACCTAATTGCTCCCGTTATAATATACATTATCCGATTCTTATTTTAAATCAATTATAAGAAATATTGTTTCTGAACAAAAATCATTGCTGCATAAAATGTTTTTAAATCGAACAATATTTTAATGTATAATTCACCTTTTTAATGTATAATTCACCTAAAATCACTCTTATCAATCCAAAAGTGTTTTTCCTGCCTGCTTCTGGCTTCAATCTCCCCTTAACACGTTTGTTAAGCAGGAAATGTAAAAACATAGGTTTTTCCAGCTTTATAAGGGGCACTTTGCAGGGCTTCTTCAGATTAAACGATTTTTTCCTCTGGGGGAGTTTTTTCTGATTAAAGTTAAGACTTCCAACTAAATTCTACGCATAAAATTCGTTAGCTGAGTTCAGTGAAGATTATTTATATCATTTTTAAGCAAAGAAATAGGGGGTTATTTTCTGGATACACCTAAATTTAAAAGACTACCAGGGCACATAGCTATAATACCGGATGGAAACAGGAGATGGGCTTTAGACAGAGGCTTAGAAAAGCATGAAGGATATAAACATGGAATAGTTCCAGGCCTGGAACTATATGATATATGCGTAAAAATAGGGATAGGCGAAGTTACTTTTTTTGGATTCACTCAAGATAACACAAAAAGGCCTCAAATTCAAAGAAAAGCGTTTGTAGATGCCTGTATAAAATCAGTTAAAGAACTTTCCAAACATGATGCTGAACTTCTTGTGGTAGGGAATACCAATTCGGACATGTTTCCAAAAGAGTTACTTGCATATACAAAGAGGACTAAATTTGGGAAAGGTAAAGTAAGGATAAATTTTTTGGTAAATTATGGTTGGTACTGGGATTTAACGTATGCATTTGAGAACTCTTCAGATAGTAAAAAAATGATAGAAAATATTGCATCAGCAGAGATTCCAAGAATAGATTTACTTATCCGTTGGGGAGGAAGACGTAGACTCAGTGGAATGCTTCCGGTTCAAACGGTATATTCGGATATATACGTGGTTGACGAAATGTGGCCAGATTTTAAGCCAGAACATTTATTCAATGCACTGGAGTTTTATCAAGATCAAGATATTACATTGGGCGGATAATTGACTTTCTTGCCTTTTACCGATTCAGTAAAATTGATTTTTTTCTTTTTTGGGCTGTTTTCAAATCAAATTGAAAACCTGTTCCTGTTAACCGAGTCTTGTTTTCATAGGAACCATCTGAAACTGGACCCCAAATAAGGAATGAAATCCTTTCAATCATTCCGGTTCAATTAAAATATATTTTTCTTGCCGGGGGTTTGCTTAAATCTTCCCCGAGTACGTTTGTTAAGATAAGGTTGAGAAAAGTTAAATTGAAAAACCCGTGATTTTTGCAGCTTTATAAGGGGCACTTTGCAGGGCTTCCTTAGATTAAGCGATTTTTTTCTCTGGGAGGGGTTTTATGATTCAAGTGAAAACCTGTTAACTGAGTTCCATTTTCAGGAGCTATCAGAAAATAGGCTGTTATCTCCTCTGCAAACCAAACTTAGAAGTTGTTCCTTTTTGAGAGATTGTGCTCTTATTTTATGGGAATCTTTATATATTATAAATGCAACGTATGTCTGTTGAAAAATAAAGAGCCGTATAACAACTGTTATTAAAAACCAATTTTTGTTTTTAATCAAAGAGTTCTATACAGTCTTATTTTCAAACAATTAATTAACAACTAAAACCAAAGGTGAAACAAAAATGGCTTTTAATGACAGAAACTTCAGAGGAAATTCTAATTTCGGCGCTCCCAGAGAAATGCACAAGGCAACCTGTTCTGATTGCGGTGTTGAAACCGAAGTGCCTTTCAAACCTGACCCCGAAAGACCGGTTTACTGCAGAGAGTGTCTTCCTAACCACAGGGCACCCAGAGAAAACCGCAGATATTAAATGTTGTTTGTGTAACTGAGTTACATCAACACTTATTTCTTTTTCACTTTTTTAATGAACATTAGACCAAGAATATACTTTTTTTACCTGTGGCTTTTTGCAGCTTGGGAAGAAGCGCTTTACAGGGCCAATAAATTATGTAATTTAGTGATCTTTTGGCTTTTAGGTGTCCGTTTTTAAAGGTAAGTGGAAATTTTTCAAGCAATCCGGTTTCAAAAGCATAGTCAACAAACGGGCTGTTACCGTCTCTGTAAACTATGTTTAAAAAAGCGTTCTCCCCTTTGAGAGAATGTGATCTCTTTTGTATAGGCACCTTTATGTAATTTGACTGTATGGTGTATGCGTTGAAAATAAAGAGACGTATAATCTGTTATTAAAAACCGATTTTTGTTTTTAAACTAAGGGATATACATCTTGTTTTTAATATTCTTAAATATCCGCTAAAGCGGAGGTGAAACGAAAATGGCTTTTAATGACAGAAATTTCAGGGGAAATTCCGGAGGTTTCCGCGGTAACAGCGGACCAAGGGAAATGACAAAAGTGATCTGTTCTGATTGCGGTGTTGAAACCGAAGTACCGTTCAAACCCACCGAAGGCAGACCAGTATACTGCAGGGAATGTCTTCCTAACCACAGGAAATTTTAAGGATAATCTGTATCAGGTGTTAATTTGTAATTAAGGTTCCATTAACACCTGATTCATCTTTTCTTTTTGTTTTTTTGGTTTATTCTCTTTGTTTCGTTACTTATTTCCACCTAATCAGGAAAGGAAAAGTAAGAACAAACCGAAATCGGAAGTGAGGATTTGTATGAACCATTCAATCCAAGACTTATAAAAAAATTAATAAAATATTTTTGAAGGAGGAATTAACCTGGCTAATTACAGAAGCACTATTAGAAAAAGGCGAACAGGATCAAATAAACCGGCCAATGCAGGAGATACTCCCGAAGTATCAAGGGTACGAATCCCCCGCAAGGACAGAAATGAAGTCCTGGCAACGGTTGCGAGTTTACTCGGTTCGAAAAGGGTAACACTTCAGTGTATGGACGGAGTTGTTCGCATGGGCAGGATTCCAGGCTCTAAAAAGAAGAGGATGTGGATCCGAGAAGGCGATGTTGTCATAGCCAATCCCTGGGAAATTCAGGACTCCAAAGCCGAAGTAACCTGGAAATACACAAGGCCCCAGGTTGAATGGCTTGAGCGGAAAGGCTACATTAAATAATGATTAAAAAGTATCGAATAAAGATGCCTGATATAACGGGTATCTGAAATAAAGGTGTCTGAAACAGATGCCTGAATCCATATTTTACTTTTCAGCAGAAGCGCGTCTCTGTTGTTGTGTGCAAGGTTTCATAGAGAACGACTTATTTACATACCTCTGCCTTTAGTGTTTATGTTTGCTGTGAAAGAATGATGAAACTTTTCATTCTCTTTCATCTATGTTTTAAAATATTTTTCCTGTCGGAGGTCTGCATAAATCTCTCCCAAACACACCTGGATGATTAAGAAATACGAAAACCTGGCAATGTACATTGAGAAAGTAGCAGTTTCTAATCCGCTCATTTTTTTCCTTTATCTATTTAGAATGAAAGTAATGTGACTTGAAATAATGTGACTTGAAAAGTACTTCCGTTTTTTTCGCCTGTAATTTGAATAATTTCATGTTTGTTTTTTAAAAATGTCGCTATGTTCTTCTGCTTTACTTGAAATTTTTAAGTAGAATCTATCCGAATCTAATATTGTGTTGAAATTATCAATATGGATTTATGTCCTTCCATGAAATCGATGATGTTCTATGGAATCCATAGAACCTTATTCTCCCCAAAATCACATACCTGAAGACCTCATGTCGATATAAGGAAGTCGTTAACGGAATTTTGTAGGCCAGGTCGTGAGCTCCTCAACAGATTTTGAATCATAACTTTGTAGCTATGATTGAAACCAGATTAAAGTAATTTCCACCTTCAGCTTCCATCATTCCTATATCCCTACGAGCATAGTCGTTATCACACGAAAGCCAGTCCTGCCAGGATTCTTCCAAGCAATTTAATTCTTTGCATTCTTTAATACTTACCAAATCAGAGTTTTTCCATAAATTATACCACCAATCACATGAGTGTAGAGTTAAAGTCATATCATCAAACCAGTATGGCACTAATTCTGCTGGAACTCCATTTGTAAATTCCTGCTTCAAGCCCGGAACTGCAACTGCTATTTGCCCTCCTTTTTTTACGAGTGGAGCAAAATACTTTGTCAAATAATCTTTTTCAACCCCGAAATAGTGATAGGCATCTATACTGATAGCAGCATCAAAAAACTCATTTGCAAACGGCAGATCATGAGCTTCTGCGTGTATTGGTATTATTTTATCTTCCAATCCCATTGACTTGATTCTCTCATAGTTATCTGTTGCACTTATCCAGAGATCAGTTGCAAAAACCGTAACATCATATTCTTTTGCCAGGAATATTGAGGTCAGCCCTCTCCCACATCCAAGATCAAGTATTCTCATGCCTTTTTCAAGCTTCAAAGATTCGGACACTTCCTCAAGAATCTTTATTGCGTTTGGTCCCATCATGTTTTCTTTAACAAAATCAAAATCATATTTGTTACTTTTTGTAAACAGCATCTTGACCACTTTTAGTTAATCTATCCCATATTATTTCATGGAGTTTATTACTTATTATTGGAGTTTATTACTTATTATTGGAGTTTGTTATTTATTGTTCTTCTATAGATTTCGAGGCAACCTTTGTCACATATCGTTCTTTTATTTGAACGGATGTATTCGGTCAGTATAGCCTTTAACTTAACAACTTCACTTTCATATGCTTGAACAGTAATCTTAATAACGTTCGGAAAGATAACCGTTTTACTCTACAATAAACTGAAAAGTAGTGAAAAAATGAATGAAAAATTACTTGCAAAAATTGGATTGAACAAGTATGAGAGTTCAGTTTACCTAACACTTCTAAAACAAGATTCTATGGAAGCAAGTAAATTATCACATGCATCGAAAGTCCCTATAGGAAAGATATACGAGGTTCTCAAAGCTCTCAAAAACTATGAGCTTGTCGAAATCCAACCGTCACGGCCACAGAGATACCGGGCGGTTGATCCTAAAAGCGCATTTAAACTCATGTACAAAAGAAAAGAGGAAGAAACACTCAATGAGCTCAAAATGCTCAAAGAAACATTCGATGAAATCGAAAGGGAACTCTGCAAAGACAATTCCCCGCAAAATGTTGAAACTGTCTTCTGGCCTGACAGGTTTCGTAATAATGAACTAAATGAAATGTTGGATTCATTTTTTGAGAAAATCGAGCATGAAATATGTGTTGTAATCCATATTAAGTACAAGCCTGGAAGATCAGAGCTGTATGATGCCTCAATATCCACCTTTAGCAAAGCTTATTTGAGTTTAGTACAGCGTGGCATAAAAGTTAAAATTTTAGATCCGGGATCACAATTACTGCCATCATTAAAAGAGCTTATTGATTCAATAGAAGATCTGTCATTTAAACACTATATTAAGGACCTGATGGAAGTAAGAATTTTGGAAACCGAATACAATTTTACAATCATTGATTCCAAGATAACCCTGCTCGATATTGAAGACCAGTTCAATATGAGTAGAAACCTCGGTATGACAAGAATATATGACGAATCATATGCAAAGCGATTCAGGACAAAATTTGATGAACTCTGGACAAAGGGTGAATTGTTTTCTCTGACTTGACTTGCAAAAATATCCGTAAATTTCAATTTTTCTATTAGTTTTCACCTCTTTTTCCTGAAGATGAAAGTAAGTTACTTAAAATTGAATGAAAGTTCTTCTTCTCTATTCTGTTTAGCTAAAATATCTTTTTCCTGCCGGCGGTCTGCTTAAATCTACCCCGAATACGTTTGTTGAAATAAAGTTAAGAAAAGAGAAATTGAAAAATCCGCGATTTTTCCAGCTTTAAAAGGGGCATTTTGCAGAGCAGGTAAGTTTTGTGACTTTTTTAATAGATTCTTTTCAGTTTCTTTCTTGAAGTCATTAACATGACTTGTGAAATTTTCTCAAATAAATCTTTATGTTTTGATGTTATTTATGATTTAATTTAATATTTTTTCAATAGAGTTATTTTATTTTGTAAGATCTGAAAAATATGATTTACAATACAGAGCTTGAATGATTGCTGTTTTATAACTAAAACAGCAGACTGTTCTTTACTAAGAGTGGTTGAGAAATGTTGGAGGAAACACCTTATGAAAGTTCTGGCAATAAATTCCAGTCCTAGAATGGATAAAGGCAACACAGCTATGATACTGAACCCTTTTCTTGAAGGGATGAAAGAAGCAGGGGCAGAAGTGGAACTTTTCTATACGAGTAAACTCAAGATTCATCCGTGCACAGGAGAATTCAACTGCTGGCTAAAAACGCCAGGCAAATGTCTGCATAATGATGATATGAATTTATTATATCCAAGGATCGATACGGCTGATGTTATAGTATTTGCAACGCCGGTTTATGTAGATGGAGTCACAGGTCCGATGAAAAACCTTATGGATCGTATTATTCCTCTCGCACACCCATTCTTCGAATTACGAGATGAACACTGCCGCCACCCTCAGCGTGGAGACACGAGGGCCCGCAAGTTTGTTCTGGTCTCCAACTGCGGCTTCTGGGAAAAGGACAATTTTGATCCTCTGCTTGTACATATGAAAGCCGTTTGCATAAATTTATCTGTTGAATTTGCAGGGGCACTTTTGCGCCCTCATGGTGGAGCCATGGCTGTCATGTTGAAATCGGGTGCACCGATTAACGACGTTTTCGAGGCAGCAAAAGAGGCAGGCTGCCAGCTTGTAAAGGAAGGAGAAATGTCACAGGAAACCCTTGATATTGTAAGCCGAGAACTCCTTCCAAGAGATATGTATATTCAGATCTTAAATCAGCATTTTCGGCAAAGTTTAGAAGCACTGGAGAAATGATTAAGGTAATTAATTTCATACTTATTTTATTTTTTGTGAATATTACATCCTAAAAATAGAAGTGCAGGTGTTTTCATTTTTACCTTCTGACATATAGCCAATTCATTTAAAATATATTTTTCTTGCAAGCGGTCTGCTTAAATCTACCCCGAATACGTTTGTTGAAATAAAGTTAAGAAAAGTGAAATTAAAAACACGCGGTTTTTGGGGCTCTGTAGAAAACCGATGAAGTAATAAATCCGCATTAGCTTGAACTGAACCTTATGATCTGTATTTTCCATAGTTAGTTTCAGTCCCTTAATGCTGATTTATATAGGTTTTTTACAGAGCCGTATTTTGATCTTTTTACTTTGAAATTCGTTTGACTAAGAGCCTATCCGAAAAATATATGAATTCCGATTCAGGGTAATGTTTTGCAGTGATAAAACGAAAAACGGGACGCGACTACGAGATATCTGATGAATTCTGGAATAAAATAAACCCTTTACTGCCATTGCTCAAACCTAAAAAGAAACCTGGAAGACCTAGAGAAAATGATCGGAAAATAATGAACGGCATTTTCTACATCCTTCGCACTGGCATTATACGAGGTATTATAAGAGGCATTACTCGGGGTATTATGGGGGTATTATGCGAAGCATTGTGTGATCAAACATTTTCGCAAGTTTTTTAAACTGTCAATTAGTATTTAATGCGCATGCCCGTGCTAAATCCATACTTTTTCGCCTTCGAGATTCTGGTTTTAGTGCTCTTTCTGGTCTGTCTGCAAAATGCGTGGCAGCGAGGCTCCTATGTAGTCTGGCAACTTCTTGCCGTGGTGCTCTTCGGCTTGCTGCTGGAATGGGCTACAATCCAACAGCTCGACGCCTACGAGTACGGACGCTTTCTGGTAATGCTTGGGCCTGTCCCTGTGGTCGTTGGGGTGGCCTGGGGGACTATCATCTATAGCGTTCGCTCCTTTTCCGATAAAACCAACCTTCCGGAATGGGCACGCCCGGTGCTCGACGGCCTGATGGCCCTGAGCATCGACCTTTCCATGGACGCGATAGCCATCCGCCTGGGCATGTGGGATTGGGGAAAAGGTCTTGAACATCAGTACTTCGGTGTCCCTTACAACAACTTCTGGGCATGGTTCTGGGTTGTGTTCTCATTTTCAGCAAGCCTTCGATTGCTATCAAAGCTCCCTGGATTCTGGGGACGCTGGCTCTCCCCTGCAGGAGCTATAATCTGCGGCACTGCGGGCGTGCTTATTACCAACGAGCTCATTACCAACATTCCCAATGACCTGATACATTACGCTACTATCGCTGTAGTCTTAGGAGGTGCTCTGCTATTGATTTTGGCATTACTCCCGGAAGTCTCGGTACAGTCTCAGGCTGCATTTGTCTTTCTTGTGCCTCTTGGATTTCATGCCTATTTCCTGATAGCAGGATTAGTTTCAGGTGCCATCCTGAACCCACCCTTTTTGCTGGTGGTAAGTATATTTATGAGCATAGGAGCAATTTGGCTTCACCGAGATGCTCTAAATTACTAGTATCGGTCTAATAAAGAAAGCAAAACAGAGAAAGCAAGTAATTAGACCACCGGCTAACATCATCTTACAAGCCTTTTACGCCCGTCTTTCAAGACCTCTCCAGAAGGGAGTCGAGACCAGAGAAGATCTTCCTTTAAGCTGTTCAGCAATGGTTGTGGTCTTGCCAAAGGTTTTCTTTGCATCAAAACTCACATACACAACACAGGTTGCATTTTTGTGAAATCAAACTTTACAGGCTTTCCGTTTGTAATAAAAGCTTGTGAAAAGTTCCTTTACCTGGACATTTTTTGCAGGTTCAGGAGAAATGTCTGCGCCTCAACCACCACTGGAACTACTATGGCTACTTACACCACTTGAACTGCTAGGTGTAAGTACATTTATTGCAGCAGTTTTTGAGTCAGTTCCATTTTTGTTGCTTACAGTTAGGTTGACAGTATAGGTTCCAGGATTTGCATATATATAAACCGGATTTATATTACTGGAATCGAGCTGTCCGTCGCCATTGAAGTCCCAGATCCTTGAAGTTGCTTTCTGGGACATGTCATTAAACTTTACTGTTAGGGGAGCATAACCCTCGGTAACGTTGCTACTGAAGTTTGCAACAGGGAATATTGGTTGTGCTTGGAGAGAACCTATAAACTGCCCGAAGGAATTAGGATTACGTCCTACATTCATAGTTGCTGTAACCTTGTTTGTTGATGTGTCAATTACAGAAACAGTATCTCTGAGCTGATTAGCCACATATACCTTTGATCCATCCGGTGTGACTGCAACTCCAAAAGGACTATTTCCTACAGGAATTGTGGCTGTAACCTTGTTGGTAGCCGTGTCAATTACAGAGACAAAACCATCGACTGTGCCAGCCGCATATGCTTTCTTTGTTCCTGCAACATATACCTTTGTTCCTGTCGGATTGACTACAATTCCATAAGGAGAGTTTTCTAGATCCACCGTAGCTGTAACAGTATTTGTAGCTGTATCAATTATAGAGACAGTACTGTCACCGCGGTTCCCCACATATACTTTTTTCCCATCCGGACTTATTGCAACTCCACAAGGATCGTCTCCTACAGGAATTGTGGCTATAACAGTGTTTGTTGCCGTGTCAATTACAGAGACAGTTTTGTCACGGAGATTAGTCACATACACCTTTTTCCCATCCAGTGTAACAGCAACTCCAAAAGGAACTTCGCCTACAAGTACTGTGGCTTCAACCTCGTTGGTATCTGTGTCTATAATGAGGGTAGTGTTGTTGCTGGGATTTCCCACCTCATGATGTGGCACATATACCCTTTTCCCATCAGGGGAAACTGCAACTCCACGAGGAGAGTTTCCTAGAGGAATTGTGGCTGTAACTTTGTTTTTTGTTGCATCAATTACAGATATAGTACGGCCAAAAAAGTTAGTCACATATACCTTTTTTCCATCCAGTGTAACAGCAACTCCCATAGGATAGTTTCCTACAGGAATCATGGCTGTAACCTTGTTAGTAGTCGTGTCAATTACTGAGACATTGTTGTCGCCGGAGTTCGTAATATATGCATATGGACCTACACCGACTAGCTGCATTACTGTTATTGTAGTTAACTTTGAATCTGTACCATTTTCATTGATTGCTGTCAGATTAACTGAATAGATTCCTGAATCTGCATATTCATGAACTGGACTTCTTTGTGTAGAATTACTTCCATCCCCAAAATCCCAGTTCCATCCAGTTGCATTTTGTGAAAGGTCAGTAAATTGAATTGAGAGAGGAGGATAACCATGGGTAACATTGCTACTGAAGTTTGCAACTGGAAATGGATTAGTAACGACTATGTAATTTGGCTTCATTACTTTATTATTACCTGCGTCATTTCCCGCAGTCAGACTGATTGTATAGTTTCCTGGCTTAGTAAATGTGTGCGTTGCATTCATGACATGTTTTGAGTCAATCCCGTGCCCAAAATCCCAAATCCAGGAAGTAGGTACTCCGCCAGTGCTGGCATCGGTGAATAACACAACTAGAGGTGCAGCTCCATAAGTTGTGTTTGCAGTAAATTCAGCTACAGGTGGCAAGGTGTTTGTGACAGAAAGATCACAGATATAGATGCCAGTATCATTAACCCCACCATAACTACTGTCTATTCCCCATACAATAGTATCATTGTAGATATCAGGTGTTGTGTGAGTTCCCCTTGGATAAATATAGACTGGAGTGCTTTTTGCTGAAGGAATATCATAAACGTATACACCGGCATAACCAAACTGGTCATCGCCAGATTTTGAATATACGATTTCATCCCCGCTTATGTCAATATGAGTGCCCGTGTCATCTCCAGCATCAATAGTATCAGATCCATATAAAGTATTACCTGTATTATCACTGGTAACATCTATAGCCTTTTTAGCGACAAGGTCATACATTTGTATAAATCCAGATCTTGTATAGAAGTTTGACCATATCACTTTATTACCATACATATGCGGATTAAATACCTGACTGGAATGATGTACGTTTATGGTCTCCTTAGTATTAACATCATAAACAGCAATGTTTCGCCCGTCATCATCGTCGTAACCATATGTTATCTTGGTCTCGTATATTTCTGGATTCTCTCCTTGAGCTATCCAGACTTGTGTTGAGGTAGATATATCACGCATATATACGTTGTAACTATAACTTGACCTATTGTAATTTGCACTCCACACAATTCTATTGCCGTAAATAGCGGGAAAACTGTAGTTTCCTACATCCTGTGTGATATACGAACGAGCACCCGAAGGTATGTCATAAACTGTAAGTCTTGGCACTCCACTGCTTTTATCATGCCACACTAATTTGTTGCCGTAGATAGCCGGATGAGATGCTGCAGAAGAGCTAACTGTAGTGCCTGTTTTCGAGGTTAAATCATAGAGATGAATAACACCCCCACTTGTCCATACTATCTTGTTACCATAAATAGCAGGATCAGATCCACTACCAATTCTCGTCACCTGTGCCGCTGAAGCCACGGATGAAATTAAAATAGAAAACACAAAAAATAAGACAGTTAAAACCAAAGCTATCGAGTATAATTCTTTGTTAATTTTCACCAGCTTCTTCCCCTTATATTCATCTAAAAAACGTTAATTCCCAGGTCATAAATTGAATGTTTAATTATTTAATTTTAAATTCCAAATATATAAAAATAAAAGAAATTAAGATCGTGTATAAAAAAGCGATATTCTGGTAAATCAAGGCTGAATTAAAACATCAAAATGCTCAGGCATAAAAACTTACAAGATGTCTTAAGAATTCATACTGCCATGGAACTACCATGTAGAAAGTTCCGAAAACGCTGAAACTCCCTTCTGCGTGAAAGAGTAAAGATTACAAGGCTATAAAGAAAAAACTCGAGAAAAGTCAGCTTAGATGAGGAGAATTCAGAGTTCTATATAGGGGAGTATATTTTATTAAGAAGTAAGCAAGCCAGCATGCGAGAGTTGCCGAGCCTGGTTAAAGGCGCCATCCTGAACCCACCCTTTTTGCTGGTGGTAAGCATAGTTATGAGCATAACAGCACTTGGGCTTCATCGAGATGCTCTAAATTACTGGTATCGGTCTAATAGAGAAAGCAAAACAGAGAAAGCAAGTAATTAGACCACTGACTAACCCCTATCTTCAATCCGTTTACGCCCGTCTTTTAAGGGCCGACCCAACGATGGAGCATTACAAACGAATATATCTAATTTGGGGGGTGAAAATAATGTCCAGATTTTCATTCTCGATTGGGATGGAAAACTCTTGACAACAATGCTTCCTCCTGAAAGTACCAACGTAAAAACAAAGTTTGCTCAGTATCATGTTTTTGAGGATAAAGAGGCAAGGCTTGAGATAGCAAAGAAATTATTTCGGATTAGAAGAAAAGGAAGTAAAAGAAATATTTAAAAACAAAACATTTTTTATAATTTGTTTTGAAATAAATATGAATCATGAATTCTAAAACAATACTAAAACTAAAAAGACTATTTTTCCATAGTGAAAGAGTTCATTAAAAACCAAAAAATCAATTATGGTATAAGCTATTTTTAAGGAGTCATTACAAGAAACTTAAATGCCCATTTTAGAATAGTCATCCTTGTTCATTAATATCCAAGCCACTCTCGAATAAAATGGTCTTTGACTCTTCCTCTTTTTCAATTTTTTCGAGGATCTCAAATGCTGTATTGACTGAAAATTCGTGTTCCGATTTCAACAATTCTTCCAACTGCTTTTTGTTCTTTACAGTACAGATCTCTTTGAGAATAGCTGCAGTTTTCCTTTGCACATCTCCAGCTTCATCTTTCAGTGAATTGATTAGTAGTTGCATTGCGGTTTCAGATTCAATATTACCAAGCACTTCTACCACACTCAGCCGCACATGCTTATCTTTATCTGTCATTACATTGCCTAGTAGTTTCACTATAATTTCAGACCCAACACCTTCATTTTCGTTTTCCATTACATTTGTGAATAGCTGTACCATCGTTTCAGACTGACCTACTCTGGATTGAGGATAAGAACTTAACAACATAAACGTCTTTAATAGACTTTCTCTCATAGATTCCGGTTCGTTCTCGTCTATCATTACATTAATTAGCAGCTGCATAGCATGTTTAGATTCGAAGTTGCAAAGTGAATATGCAGCACTCAACCGTACATCTTCATTTTCATCTTTAAGCAAATTGATTAAAGGAGTGATCGAGAGTTCCGACTCAATAACTCCAAGTACCGCTGCAGTACCTTTTCGAACATTTTTGCTCTCATTATTAAGCGCATTGATTAGCTGTCGCACGGCAGTTTCAGATTTAAAACTCTCAAGTGCTCTTATTGCTTCACTTCTCACATGTTCATCTTCATCATTTAATTTATCAATTAACGGTTGCACTGCGGTTTCAGACTTAATATCCCCAAGTGCAACGACAGCACTCCACCGCACATTTTCGTTTTCGTCTTTAAGCAAATCGATTAGGGGCTGCACAGCAGCTTCAGACTTTATTTTTCCAAGTGCAATTGCAGCACTCACTCGTATATCTCCATCTATATCTTCATCTATATACTCCTCTTCATCTGCATATTCATCTTCATTTACATCTTCGTCTTTTAGTAAATCGATTAGAGGCTGCACAGCAGCTTCAGACTTTATTTCCCCAAGTGCCCCCACTACATCACTTCTCACAAATTCACTTTTATCGTTTAATGCATCGATTAACGGCTTAACTGCAGTTTTAGACTTTATTTCCCCAAGCGCATGTGCAGCTACACCTCTGACAGATTCTGATTTATCTTTTAATGCACCGATTAGAGATTGAACTGCGGCTTCAGATTTTGTATGACTTAGTGCAAGGGCAGCATTCATTCTTACCTCTTCGTCTTGATCTTTAAGTGCATTAATTAACGGTTGTACTGCTATTGCTATTTCATATTGAATTTGTAAAAATACTCCTGTTACACCTCTTCGTACGTTTATATCTTCATTTTTAAGTGCATTGACTAGCAATTGCACTACAGTATCATACTCATTTCTAAACTCTGCAGAATAAGGAAAGGAATCCCTGCTTTTAATTATAGAAGAGCATATACTTCCAAGTGCTTGTCTAGCATTATGTTGTAAATCTAAATCTTCATCTTTCAACGCTTCAATCAATAACATAACTGCGGTTTCAGATTCTAAATAACCTAACATAAGTGAAGAAATATTCCGTAATTCTTTGTCTTTGAGTGCATTAACCAATGCCTTCACTGCTTTCTCCGATTCAATATCTTTGAGTGCTTTTACTGCATCCCATCTGACAGACAGATCTTCGTTTTCATTATTCAATATATCAATTAGTGATTTCTCTGCTATTTCATCGTTGATTACTATAAGTGAATGCGCAGCTGCTGACCGCACATGTTCATTTTCATCTCTCAATGCGTCGATTAATGATTGCACCGCTCCTTCCGATTCAATATAGCCAAGTGCTTCCGCTGCTTCCTTTCGCACATCTTCATTTTCATCTTCTAATGCATCAATTAGCGGCTTCACTGCTTTTTTCGATCCGGTACTTCCGAGTGCGTTTGCTGCATTCGACCTCACATCTTCATTTTCATCTTTCAATGCATCGAGGAGTAACTGAACTGCTGCCTCCGACCTAATGTTTCCAAGTGCTTCTGCTGCGTTCCACCTGATGTCTTTGTCTTCATCTCTAAGAGCTTTGGCAATTGTACCAATTCCGATGATTCCAATCCTTTCCAAGCTCTCAATCACGTTTATTTTTTCCAGTTTATACTTCGAATCCATTTTATCGGCAAGTAAAGAGCAGATCTTCTCTTTTATTTCATCACTTGCTTTATTTGAACACTTTGAAGCCAAGAACAGATTGCCTTTTAAAATAATTGAATCGATGAATTTGTCAGCCGAATCCAACATTTCAGAGGTAAATATCACGACTTCTTCCCATTTCGGCTGACTGAAAGCTTCTGAAATATCAAATCCATTCTCAAAATATTCTTTTAATTTTATGGCTGCAAAATATTCCTGAAAAGACTGATGGAATCCATATTCTACTTCGGTGTCTTTTCTATTTAAAAGCCCGAGTTTGAAGCAATCTTCTAGAATATGCTGAGAGGTTGTTTCTTTAAATCTGGGATCGTTAGCATTCTTTGCGACAAAATTCAACGCTTCATCGTACTCACATGAAACCTTATTCCAGCACTGAAGCCTAAAATACAAATCCGTGAGAGCATTTCTTATCTGTATCTGGTCGGAACAAAGGCTTTTTCCTTTTGTTTTTACATGAGCAAAAAGACCAGATATAAAGGCTTTATACATTTCAGGACGGCTTGAAGGGAGCAAATCTTCAGTATTGCTCTTTCTTTCCATTGCAACTCTGATTGCAAGAGAGAGTAGCATTGGATTTGTGAATAGAGATTTTAATTGCTTATCACCTAGGATTTTATCATTTAGAATGCCCCTAGTTTCCATATCTGGAACGCATTTATAAATGAATGTCAGGATTTTTCCGTATGTGAGTTTCTCCAGTTCCGAAACTTTGAAATCACTTCTAATACTCTCAAAAAAGTCAGGTCTCGATGAAATGATGAATTTGCAGTTGCTGTATTCGGATACAAAATTGGAAATCTCTTCATAAGGAAAGAACCCATCAGTAGGCGAGAGTAGGTCAAAGCCATCAATGAACAGTATGGTTTCTCCTTTCAACAGTATTTCTAAAATGTCTTTTGAAATTCCTCTTCCCTGCGCTTTTATCCTCACATAATCGTAAAAAGAGCCTTTGATGTACGAGTTTAATTCCACGTAAAGAGGAATGCTTTCGTTTTTTCCCTCAAGGTAATTTGTTGCATAGATGAAATTCAACCATTTGAGGGTGGTTGTTTTACCAGCACCTGATTCCCCCGAGATAATGAGCCTTTCTTCTTTCTTGACAAGTTCGAGTACCTCATAATCTCGGGTTCTGTCGCTTTTTTCATCGTGAAACTTGAGGCTTATCGGCAAAATTTCTTTGGCTGAAAGCTCTGTATATACTTCACTAATCCCGAATTCACTGTCTTCAGCTATTATCTTATAGATGTATTTTGTTATTGATTCTTGGAAATCTGTACCTAATTCCTTTCCAAAGTTTTGATCCATCTTATTGCCATTAATTACTTTGTCGTGTATTTCCACAACTCTTTGAGACATTTCTTGGAATCCTTGAGATAGATTATGGACTCCTTGATTTGTTTCACGAGATATTTGATAAGTCTGTTTCGCTAAATGAGTTTTAAGATTCTCCCTGAGTTCAGAGTCTTTTTCAATCTCATGATCTAAAATTTCGAAAAAAGTATTTAATATTGACTTTGCATATTCTCTGGAGAAATTCTCTTCACTAAACGATGCAAGAAAATCGTCATTTAAGCTCTTTAGTAAGTCACTACTGTTTGGATTTTCAAGGTATTCTTTGATTGCCGTTTTTACGTTTTTCTGACGCAGAAAGATATCAATTTGCGTTCCACTTTGTCTATATTTCTTATTTAATTCTTTAATTGCATTTTTATATGCTTTCGAAGAATGATCAAAAAGTCTGCCTGGGATTTTCTTGGCTGAGTCATATAGTAGGTTAGTAAGAAGACCTAAAGCTAATTCTGAAATTACCATTCATATCCCCATGGCAATAAACATGTTTTTGCTGTTTTAAACCATCTAACTTTCGAAACCATGTAAATTAATATTTCGATTTTACATGGACTCCCATGTTTGACTTTTATTGCTCATGAACATAGAGTGAAAGATTAGACGAAAATCCGCTCTCTTCTATTTCAGGTCCTGAGGCTTGCAGAAAAGAAGATTTCCTTTCTCACTCTAAAATTCCCAGTTCCTTCCTAAGTTCTTCCGAATACTCCGGCACCGACCCCGGTTTTGATGCAACATAAGTCCCAAGCATGATGGCAACTGAAACGGCTTTTGAAACTCCGTACCCTGAAAGAAAGGTATATAGGAATCCAGCAGAAAAAGCATCTCCTGCTCCGACCGTATCCGCAACTTCTACGGGGGTGGTTTTAATTTCCTCGTAGACTCCATCCTGATAGACAGCTGCTCCCTCAGGTCCTTTTGTTATGCAGATCACGGATATTTTCGGGTACCTGTCCGTAAGCAGGCGGCAAAGAGTTCTACAGGCATACGTGGTGCCAAAAAGCATACCGGAAATTTTTGCTGCCTCTTCTTCATTCATTTTGAGGATCGTGCAGCGCTCAAGGGAAGATAAGATCCATTCCTTTCTGTAGAATCCGGCTCTCAAGTTTACATCGTAGAAAAAATGTTTTGCTTTTATTTCCGAAAGCAGCCTTTTAAGTGTCTTCCTGTTTTCTTCCGACCTCTGGGCTAGGGTCCCGAAGCAAAAAACGTCCCACTCTTCGGCTGCAAGAGCTTCAAATTCTCTTTCATCCGGGGTAATCGCGTCCCAGGCTACGCCTTCATTGATTGTGAAAATAGGGATTCCTTCGGCTTGAAGTTCTACGGTTACGGTCCCTGTAGGTCTCTTTTCATCAAGCAGGATATACGAAGTGTCAACTCCCATCTCTTCAGCCCTGGAAAGGAGAGTTTTGCCAAGCTCATCTTTTCCGACTGCGGTGAGTACAGCCGGTTTTGCTCCCAGTTTTGCGAGGTGGGCTGCAAGGTTAAGGGGGGCACCTCCGAGATGGACGGTGCCTTTGATGATATCAAAAAGGGCTTCTCCGAAGGTGAGAGCTTTCATATCATTAACTGGTTTTACAGCTTTATTTCTGTTTTGCACTTTTCTGTTTTGCACTTTTCTGTTTTGCACTTTTCTGTTTTGCACTTTTCTGTTTTACATTTTCGGATGCGGGTTCTTTTGCTTAAGCATCTTTGCGCTTTAAGGTAAACACTCCTGCAAGCATCGCCAGAAAAGCAAATAAAGTTCCTGGGCCCGGACTTTCAGGATTCCGGGTATCGGCTTCTCCTTTCAGGCCGGCGGTGTCCTTTCCGTCCTGTGGGAACTGCTGAGTTTTGTCCTGATTTGTCTGCTGGTTCTGCCCGGTTTGCACCGTACCCTGCTTTGAGATTGGGATGAAGCCTGTGTCAGGTGCCCTATCGTAAATCGTTCTTCCGAATTTGTCAGGGTCAATGTGAACCTGGCCGATTCCGGTCTTTACTTCGTCTCCTGCAAGCCATTCCCTGCTCTGGTCGGTAAGAGGGATATCGGCTTTGCTTGGCACAAGAGCCGTTTCAACATAGATGTCCATATTGCCTTCGTCTTGCAGGAACTCAAGGGGAATGCTCAGGTACATACGGTTTCCTTTCATGCTGATCAGATGTCCGGCATCCCTTACGCCGTAGGTCCCGGCCACGTCCCCGAAAATATCCGCATCCAGTTTTCCGTTGTAAAGGGAGTATACGAGCATATATTCGGGAAGGGGGGTTGTCCCCTGGTCGGTGTCGAAAAATATGGTAGTAATCGCCCCGTCGTCAAGTTCGAGTTCGGAGTATTCAATTGTCAGCAGCATGATATTGTCTGAGTATCCGGCTTCGACCAGGGTGAGGTCATCTCCGTCATAGCCAAAGCCTGTAGAGTCCCCGGCAGGATCGTTGATCTCTACGGGATTTTCGGTATATGTCAGCAGGGGGCTCAAACTTCCGGTCCCGGTATCCAGCGCTCCTTTCCCAAAGTCAGGGACCTGTTCCATTTCTCCGGAGAGGGAGCCATCGACCGTAAAGGAGTCAACAACGAGGTTAACTTTTCCATCATCATAACCTAGAAGCCCTAACGGAAGCCTCAGAAATACCTGGTTTCCGGAGGGTATGAACATTGCGTCGTTGTAGGGTACACCCAGGGAAATACCTCCTGTTTCCGTATATCCCATCCGGGTCAGGTCTGATTCTTCATTTTCTGTCTTCAGGCTCGCATCCGTCCCGAGCATGGGCCCGATCGTATAATCAATGCGGTAATCTATTCCAAAAGAGGGAGGTGCCTGTTCCGTATTCGTAAAGCCTGTTGCTATATCCTGATCCGAATCGATGAAAATCCAGCCGTTTATGTCTTCTCCATAAAAGCCGCTTCCGGACTCAACATCATTCTCATAAGTTAACAGCAGGTCAAGGACTCCATCATGTGCCATGATATCGACTCCTGTGATGTCCGCACCTTCCGAATCTCCAGTCTGATCCTGAAAACTTCCATCCAGATTCCCGGTCGGGCCCGAAATGCTGAGTTCTCCTGTTTTTGTGTTCAGGACTCCATAATCAGGCGCCCGGTCAAAAAAGAGAGCCTTTACAAGTTCGGAATGGCTGGCAACAAAAAGATCCATGTCCCCATCGTCGTTGCCAAGCATACCGAGGGGGAGTGTGATAAGCAATTTGTTTCCGGAAATAGACAGTGTGTTTTCGCTTACAGGATCGTCATTTAATGCAGCAGAGACAATAGGGTCGGAATAGATTATGTTCATAACACTGAAAGTGTAAACGTAGTCTGCCCCGATCCCTTTATTGTAACCTGTCCCGGAATTCCTGTCGGTATCAATAAAGACTGCTCCTGCACAGTCTTCTCCCTCGAGGTTTTCTGCAAAGCTGATTTCGGCATAAAGATACCCGTCGCTGACCTCACAGGCAAGCTCTGTAATGTCAGGATAGGCAAAGTCTCCCATCGGGTCTGTTACACCTGCGGCCTGAACCGAAGCTGAGCCCTGAATTAAAAGCAGAAGTGAAAATGCAAAAATTACATAATTTTTTGTCCGATAAACTCTCATTTTTCAGCCCTCTTTACCCCTTACTTAATATTTCCAGATTTACTGCTGTTATTGATGTTCGTAAAATTTAGCCCTGATTAAAATTTATATTTCCGTACAATTTTTTATTCCGTACGTTTCGTTTTGTATACTTCAGTTCGTATAATTTTTCAGTTTATGTTTCTTCAAGAAACTTTAAAAAAGTACCTCTATTAAAAGTACCTCTATTATTACAAGCAGAAAGTTTCTTTAACCCTGTAAAAACAGAGAAATCCGCCAGGAAACTTTTTCCGAAATCCATTCTTACTGCGGGGAAACCGGGAGGTATCATATGTGAGATCTCATATACATCATCCAAACGCACTACCTTAATTTTTATTAGAAACTGCTTTATACCTTTCAGACCTGGAAGAACCTGCAAATTTCCCTCGAAATTTCTCTCGATATTTCCCCGAAATTACCCTGAAGAAAACACCGTTAAAGCTCACCCTGTAAAAACTGCAGGTAGGAGAGGACCGGGATACGCGAACACAGCAGCTTTCTGGGCACTGAAAAAGTGGGTAAACTTCTTTTCAAGCTCTCAGCCCCTTCCATAATCGGGATGCTTGTTTATGCTTTTTACAACGTAGTCGATACTATCTTCGTTGGCAGGGCTCTCGGGGAAGAAAGCGTTTCCGGCATTGGAGGGCTTGTGATAGCTTTTCCGATCCACATGCTGGCAATGGGAATAGCGATCGGGCTCGGGGTAGGAGGGTCTTCGATCGTTTCAAGGGCTCTTGGGTCTAAAGAACTTCATAGGGCTGAAAAAGCCCTTGGGACCGTGTTTTTCCTGGGAGTTTTTCTCGGGCTTGCTTACTCCCTTATAGGGCTTTCCTTCATAGAGCCGCTGCTGAAACTTTTCGGAGCAACTCCCGGGATTATGCCCTATGCACGGAGTTACCTTGAAATAATAATGGCAGGTTCGGTTGTTTTTACTCTCGGGATCGCAGCCGAAGACCTTGTAAGAGCCGAGGGCAACGCCCGTTATGCAATGTTCGGAATGCTTTTAGGGGCCGGGTTGAATATTGTGCTTGATCCGGTTTTCATTTTCGGACTTGACATGGGAGTCAGGGGAGCTGCTGTTGCAACGGTTCTTGCCCAGCTTGCATCCACTGTCTTCTTATTGCGTTACTTCCTTGCCGGAAAAGGCTCGGTTGCCTTCAAGCCTGGATTTCTGGTCCCGGACTCCGCCATCTCAAAAGAAGTGGTGGCAATAGGCATCGGTCCCTTTATTGTTGAAGCTTCAAACAGTGTCATGATGATTTTTGTAAACAACGCCCTTGCAACCTACGGAGGAGACGTCTCAATTGCAGCCTTCGGGATCATCCACCGCCTGCTCCTGCTAATCTTCCTGCCGATGCTCGGGATTTCCTTCGGCCTCCAGCCCATAGTGGGCTATAACTATGGTGCAAAGCAGTTTTCAAGAGTGATCGAATCGGTTAAGGTCGCCCTGAAAGTCAGCACTCTCTTCTCCCTCCCAGGGTTTCTGGTCATGTTTCTCTTTCCGGCTCCAATCATCCATATCTTCAGCCCTGATCCTGAACTCACAGCCGCAGGAACCCTGGCCATGCGGATTGTGGTGCTTATCCTGCCCTTCATAGGTTTCCAGCTTGTAGGCACAACCGTGTTTCAGGCCCTTGGAAAACCAAAACCCGCTTTTTTCCTGTCTCTTGCAAGGCAGCTCCTGTTCCTGCTGCCTCTGGTGCTGGTCCTGCCGAGATTTTACGGACTGGACGGAGTGTGGGCTGCTTTTCCCATTTCGGATTTTCTGGCTTGCGTGCTGGCTGCGGGATTGCTGGAGAGGGAGTATCAAAAGTTTAAGACTAAGGAAAAGAAAGAGAAAAGCTTCAAATTAAGCCTGGAAATTGAGGCCTGATCTGATAAGAGGTTCTGACAAATAAATTAATAAATAAATACATAAATGAAGAAAAGGTTATCTGGCACTCATATCAGGCTGCATTATCCCGAATATATTTTTTTCTGTGTCGAGACAATATGCAAGCCAGCCTACACCGGTTATGGGTCTCTTTTCTCCAGTCACTTTGCCTCCGTGCTTCTGTATCTGATTCAGGTATTTATCGATGTCCGGGACGTCTATTGTGCAGATATAGGTGCTTATCGGAGTGTCTGCCCCCGGTTCTCCTACCTGCCTTCTCATCATACCACCATTGATTCCTGGCTCTTCTTGTTTACCGGTTGTTATGCTCCAGTATTCCATTGGACCTTCCCACTTCTCTATCTTCCAGCCGAACACATCCTCGTAGAACTTTTTTGCCCTTTCAATATCTTCTGCACGTATCTCGAAATGAATAACTCTTGGCATTATAAGTACCCCCTGTTATAACTAGATGGGCTGGATGGTATTTATATATTGATTTAGGCTTTGCTTTTTCAGACAGTTACTTTTTCAACTTGGGGGAGTAGAAAGAAGAATGATAAATATTCAGACAGTTATGCCAAAGTGTGAACTAAGTATAGTCTTGAAACATTATGACCAAAATGTGCACTCAGTATATGCACTCAGTATATTGAAACAGCCTGTTAAAAACAATATTTTTCAGACTATTCCGAAAGGGTATGTCTACTTCCGGGGACAAAAACGACTTAAAATGATAACCTTTTTGAGATATTCAAATAAGTTTTTTAGTCTGCAGGATGACCGTTATAGTAATTCCATTGCACTTTCACTATCATCTGCATGCTCTTTTTGCTTATACCGGGTTCCTTATTCGGTTTCCGTGAAACTGATCCTGAATGTAGTTCCTCCGTTCTTCTCCATTTCGATTGTACCCTCCAGCTGTTCTACAAGGATATTTACCAGCTGCAGGCCCAGAGAATCTGTATTCTTGAAGTCGACGTTTTCAGGAAAACCCAACCCGTTGTCCGAGACAACCAGTGAATAAAGGTAACTGTTCTTAATTGAACTCCCTCTATAATTATTACTTATGATCTCATCTATGTTTTTATTTTCATTGATCTCCTTCCGGCAGAGTTTTATCCGGATTTCCCCTCTTCTTCCTGCAGGGAAGGCGTATTTCAGGGCATTGGAGACAAGTTCGTTGATAATGATTCCCAGAGGAATTGCCGTGTCCATTCCCAGGAATGTATCCTCTGCCTCCAGTTTCAGTTTTACGTCCTCTTTCCTGACCGTATACGAGCTGAGAAGGTCCGAAGTCAGCTTCCGTAGATAGGCTGAAAAATCAAGGGTTTCGATGTCCCCTGCCCTGTACAGCTCTTCGTGGATAATGGCCATAGACGCCACGCGGTTCTGGCTTTCCCTGAATGCCTCAATAACTTCCCTGTCTTTGAACTTATCAGCCTGCAGTTCGAGGAGGCTGGATATTACCTGGAGGTTATTCTTGATCCTGTGGTGGATCTCTTTCTTGCGGATTTCCTCGGTCCTTGCCAGGGCTTCTTCTGCTTCCTTTCTTTCGGTGATGTCATAGATTGAGCCCTGCACAAGCACGGGTTTCCCTGAAGAATCGGAGATGTTCTGTATGATCTCATTGACCCATCGAACTTTTCCGTCCTTGTGCCTTATCCGGTACTCCCGGTTAATGATCGTCCCAGGGATGTTTTTCAGTTTCTCGGCGTCTTCAAAAATGCGGAGCCTGTCCTCTTCCTTCACAATCATGTCCCAGCGTACTTTTCCGGAAAGGAATTCTTCTTCGCTGTATCCGGTTATTTCTTTCAGGAGACCCTCTGCAAAAACCGGATCAAAGTCAACGTCTCCCTGAAAGGCAACTCCTTTGAAGTTTTGTATAAATGAGCGGTATTTCTCTTCGCTTTCCCTTACTTTTTCAAGGGAATTTTTAATCTGCGTAATGTCTTTGTTTGCCCCGAGCATCCTGTATATGCGCCCGTTTTCATCCTTCAGGAATACTCCTCTGTTTTCCACATAAATATAGGTACCGTCCTTCCTTTTGAGCCTGTATTCCTCGCGGTATTTTTCTCCCTTTTCCAGGCATCTGTTATATGAATCGACTGCTCTTTTGCGATCCTCCGGGTGCAGGAGTTCTTTCCAGTCCTCCAGGCTGCTTAATTTTTTGAATTCTTCATCCCCGTAATCCATAAGTTCTTTGATATCTCCTCCCCAGCCTATTTTATCTCCAGGAATGTCATAATCATATACCAGCTGCCCGGTCTGCTCGGCAACGATGCGGAATTTTTCTTCGCTTCTCCGCAGTTCTTCAGTTGCAAGTTTCCTCTCAGTGATGTTTTTTATCACCCCGATCATCCGGTATACTCTGCCCTCTTTGTCTCTCAAATAAGTCCCGCAGTCTTCCACATAAATATAGTCCCCGGACTTTCGTTTGAACCTGTATTCCTGGGAGTAACTCCCTCCGATCTTGAAAACATTTCTAAAATACGTGAATGCTTTTTCATAGTCCTCAGGGTGGATATGCTTTTTCAAGAGCTCACCGGCCGTAAGCTTGTGCATTTCCTCACTGGTATAACCGCTGATATCCTCAATAGCTCCTGCCCATTTAATGCGGTCTGAAGCTACATCGTAATCGTATACGAGCTGTCCTGTCTTTTCTGTTGCTATGCGGAACCTTTCTTCGCTTTCCTGAAGTTTTTCTGCGGCAAGCTTTATGGGAGTGATATCTTTTATTACCCCGATAGCTTTGCGGATCTTCCCCTTTTCGTTTCGCAGGTAGACTCCGCTGTCTTCTACGTGGAAGTAGTTCCCGTCTTTCCTCCTGAACCTGTATTCCACCCGGAAGTGGCTGTCTTTTTCCTGGAACTTTTTGAATTCTGCAAAGGTCCTTTTCCGGTCTTCGGGGTGGACATGCTCTGTCCACGTCTTCCCAACGAATTCCCGGAATTCCTCTGTGCTGTAGCCGGTAATTTCGCTTATGGCACCTGCCCAGGTAAGCACGTCATTTATGTGGTCGTGTTCAAAGACGATCTGGCCTGTCTGTTCGGCAGCTACCCTGAAGCGCTCCTCACTTTCTGATAGTTTCTTCTGGGCAAGCTTCTTCTCTTCAATATCTTTGATAACCCCAAGTGCTTTGGATATGTTTCCACTTTCGTCTTCAAGGTAGACTCCTTCATCTTCCACGGTGACATAGCTTCCGTCTGCCCTTTTGAGCCTGTACTCTTCAAAAAAATCCCCTCCGTTTTCCATGCACCGGTAATGTGCCGCCATTACCTTTTCCCGGTCTTCGGGATGGATCAGCCCAAGCCAGCCGTCGGTGTTGATTTCCTGGATTTCCTCAAAGCCGTATCCGGTAATTTCGGGGATTGCTCCCGCCCATTCAGTTGTTCCCTTTATGTAATCATCATGATACAGGACCTGTCCGGTATGTTCTGCAATAAGGCGGTACCTTTCTTCGCTTCTTTCCAGTTTTTCCAGGGCAAGTTTCTGTTCCGTTATGTCCTTTATTACTCCGGCAGCCCTGTAGACTTTCCCATCCTTATCTTTTATGTAAAAGCCGTTGTCCTCTGCGTAGAAGTAGCTGCCGTCTTTTCTTCTAAGCCTGTACTCTTTATGGAAATCTTCCCCTGTATCCAGGGATTTTTTATAGGTCTCAACCGCCCTCTGGCGGTCCTCCGTATGGAGGTGTTCGGCCCAGACCTCAGGGACGAATTTCTGGAACTCCTCATAACTGTATCCCGTCAGTTCTTCGATTGCCCCTTCCCAGGTACTCCGGTTTGTCCTTAAATCATAATCATAAATAAGCTGTCCTGTCCTTTCTGCAACTGCCCGGAACCTTTCTTCACTTTTCTCCAGGACTTCCAGGGCTATTTTCTTTTCACTTATATCTTTTATTACGCCAATAATCCAGTTCATCTGACCTTTTTCATTTTTAAGGTACACACTGCTGTCTTCCACACGGTAATAGCTCCCATCCTTTCTCCTGAACCGGTACTCTGCAAGATATTTCTCCCCTGTTCTCATGCACTTTTCATGGATTTCCCAGGCTCTTTCCACATCTTCCGGATGGATATGGTCCCTCCAGCCTTCCAGGTCTACCTGCCCGAACTCTTCAGGGCTGTATCCGGTAAGCTCTTTGATTGCTCCCGCCCATTCAATTTCCCCTGTGCTGATGTCATAATCATATACAAGCTGCCCCGTTTGCTCGGCAACGATGCGGTATCTTTCCTCGTTTTTCCGGAATATTTCTTCCGCTTCCACCTGCCTGCTTATGTCAAACCCGTAGATGTTTACGCAGCCCTCTTCGGGGAGAGGGGAGAACCTCACGGAGTAAATCTTTTTTCCTGCAGTAAGCTCAAGGCATCCCGGATTTTTTAGAGTAAGCACTTTCAGGAAGCTGTGCCTCAGGGCTTGAGGGAGTTTTTCCTTTTCCCGGACTCCCCAGTGTTCCAGCAAAGGAAAAGCCGCCCTGTTGGCATAGACTATTGTACCATCTTTTTCCACTCTCAGGAAAGGATTCGGGTCATCGGAAAGAAATTTTCCAATTAATTGTTCATTTACATCCCTTTCGAGCTTTCTGCTGTCTTCGAAGCTTTTAGAGTCCCCCATTTTTCCTCACTTTTCTGCTCTTGTTTCCTTTCTTTATGGAAATAAGCCCCTTTGTCCTTTGCTCAAATCACCGGCTAAAATTAGTTTATAGAGGACTACTCTATTTCCACTGTTAATAAATTATGTATTTGATATGCCGGAAGCTTTTCACTTAAAAATGCATACATTTAAATGCATACATTTGCCCGTTACGCATCCATTGTTTAAAAAAGCATATGATGCGTATTGAATATTTATAGAATTATGGGACATTTCCGTTCAAACCAGAAGAGTGATTCATTAATCCTTAATTCATTTTATCGTGATTCGACTTAAAATTTGAATGCTCTTTTTTGAATTTTAAGTTCTTCTAAAAAGACGCGAGCTAATTATGCGTGATTAAGCCTCAGTTTGTCCAATAATACCGTCCAATTATACGGGCGATTGAAGCGGCTTTTGAACAGACGTACCCTGAAGGATAGTCATGCATGAATCCGGCAGAAAAACATTCCAGGCAGCATCTCCGGCAGCATCTCCGGTTCTGACCGTATCTGCAACTTCTACAAGTGTGGTCTCGATTAGAGTTTTCAGCTTTTCAGCAATCAGGATGCCTGTCTACGCCTGTTATAGCATAAGATGCAAAAATTCTACGCACCGTACTGGAATCTTAAAAAACGAATTTCTGGAAAATATATACTTTAAAATATTTTTTTCTAGTAATGGATCGGGTACATAGACAAAATTCTAAAAAAACTGTTTTTGTGAGGAGTTAAACAGACAAATTATTATTGCTAAGTGAGGGGTGAAATAACTCTCTATATATGATACTATATCATTTAGACGAACATTCATATACAAGTGTTTACAAAAGTAAAATGGGGAATATAAGTAAAAAAAATTCTCCAGGGGATGGAGAAAACAAAAAACCCCTACTTTCCCCATCCTCTTAATATATTTTCATAAATTTGCATAATTCTTCTATGGATTATCATCTTTCTGAGCTATACTTACAAAATATTTTTTTAAGCTGCCTTCCAGAGAATATCTGAAAAGGAGACCTTCATGAAAGCCCAGGGTTGAGTTTCCAGGAAAAAGTTTGGGCATTTTATTGATTCTTCAGGAGAAGTTTGGGATTTTTTGCTGATATGCTCTTTACAGGTTTCCAGTTCTCAGGCAAAACTCTGTCCCAGGCACTCGGAAAGACGAGACCGGTTTTCATTCTATCGCTTTCAAGGCGGCTCTTGAGCTTTCCTGTTAGTGCCGGTGCTGGTTCTGCGAAATTTAGGGGCCTTGCGTTTACGAGCTGCATTTCATCTGACTTTCCGCAGATATCTTCAAAAAAATAACATTCCTATTGCTGTCGTTTTTTGAGAATTCTTTGAAAATTTGCAGTTATTTATCTCAACTGAAGCTTCGGGAAATGGGTGCTGGAAGTTTTCAATGAGGCAAAATGTAGAAATTGTGGGATATTTCAAAAACGCGTGTTTGAAGAACCGGGGTAATCTTCAGAAAAAACGATAGCATGAAAACTTGTGGAAATTGAAAGGATGTCTGCGGAAAGTGGTTTTCATGCACCATAGACCCGTTTTTTTCGATTACCAGTATTCCCGTTTTCGTTTCATGATCATATACAGGAAAAGCGGAGCGCCCATGAAGGCGGTTATTGCTCCTACGGGAAGGATAATCGGAGCCAGAACTCTTCTTGCCACAAGGTCTGCGCTGATCAGCAGTAATGCGCCGAAAAGGCCGGATACCGGGAGAACAAACCTGTTATCGCCTCCTATGGCAATGCGCGTGAGATGCGGGGCAACCAGGCCTATAAAACCTATCGTCCCCGTAAAGCACACAATACATGCGACCAGCAGGGTTGTGACCGCCATCAGCAGGATTCGGGTACCTTTGACATTTACACCCAGGCTTGCTGCGGTTTCATCTCCTGCAGCCATAATATTGAGGTCAAGGGACTTTATCATGAGCAGGAAGACGCAGCATGCAAGGGTGATGGTAATTATGCTAACCTTGGGCCAGGAAGACCTGCCAAGGTCTCCGACTGCCCAGAAAATTGCTTCTTTTACGGCTTCCGCCTCGCCGAAGTATTGAAGGATAGTTGTCATTGCACTGAAAAGATACATCATCGCAATGCCGGCCAGAATCATGGTTTCAGGCGTTGCATCCTTTCGGTTTGATAAACCCAGGATTATAAAAGAACACAGCAGAGCAAATAAGAATGCATTGCCTATTACAAGATAATCTCCCCCGATGATCCCCGAACCTGTAAGGATTGCAAGGGATGCCCCGAAGCCGGCTCCCGAGGATATGCCAAGTGTATATGGACTTGCAAGCGGGTTTTTGAGGATTGCCTGCGTTACGCAGCCCGCAACCCCAAGCCCGAAACCTGCTACAATCCCCATGAATATGCGGGGAAGCCTGAGGTTCCATATGCATACGTCGGCAAGCGAACTGGACGCAAAGTAAGCCGGAAGGAACCTGTGCAGTACTGCAGAATAGGTTTCCCCGAGAGAAAGGTTTGCAGACCCTAAAGAGGCCGATATGCCTGCTACGAGGATTATTGAGGCTAAAAGGAAGAAAGTGAAGAATATTTTTCTTCCGATGAATTTTTTATATTGAATTTTAACTTCTTTTGTAGTCAAAGTATGCTGTTTTGTTTCCAAGGATACACATCCGGCTCAATAGAAAATTTATTGTATTTTTTTTGGTAAGTACCGTAAACAGCCTGGCAGCAGAAGAATCCATTTAAAGCCAGCACCGGAGAAAAAAAATCATTGAGACTGTCAGCCCAGGTCATTCCGAGAGCATCGTTATGACTGCGCTTGTCTAACCAAAAGCAGTCATAAACGCACCTCCTTAATGGGGAGTGAAATGCGCTTTGTTCAGTATCGGTTTCATAATCTGAAACAACCGGTCAAATATCCCGAACTCGATTACTATGCTTGCTAACAGCATACCGATAACCGTGAAAGGGAAGACAGATATCCAGAATTCGACTGCCCGGACCATTGAAGCGACTGGCGTGGATCCCAAATTCATCGAATAGTTTCCTGCACAATTATCATGGATGAAGCCATCTTCACATCCGAAATTGTGTGGATTATGCTTTCTCTCCTTCCACAAGCATCATTTTATCGAACACTCTGACCGACACATTCACAAGCCCTGCAGCTTCAAACATGCTGATCACATCTCCAGGGTCTGCCCCATTGTAAAAGGGCAGTTCTTTTCCGATCTCTTCCCCGAAGTGATGGTTTCCTGGATGGGAATGTCTGGATGGGATGTCAGTCAGGACTTTTCCTCCGGGTTTTGTCACTCTCGCCCATTCTTTAAATGCCGAGTCCGGATTAGCCAGGGTCCAGACCAGGTGCCTGCTTACAACCGCATCGAACTGTTCGGATTCAAAGGAGAGGTTTTCTGCATCCTCCACCACAAAATTTACGAAATTTCCGGTCCTTTCCATCTTTTTTTTCGCCTTTTCCAGTTTACTGGCTGCCCAGTCCGCTCCTGTTACCTCGTATCCCAGTTCAGCCAGTAGCAGCGCTAAAAATCCGGTCCCGGTTCCCATATCCAGAATCTTCAGTTGCTGGTCGCTTCCCAGGAGCTGGGTAATCACTTCGGTCCAGAGTTCCCTTTCTTCTTCGGAATGCACTCCATGGGCCGCAATGGCATCATAATCATGTTCTGCAGTGTCCCACCATGCTCTAATTTGCGGTTTTACTTCCATGTGTTCTCACCTACGTCTATTCACCTACATTCATAATTGTGAAAGTTGCAGTCATTACCTTTTTGTCATACAGGCCCTTCACACCTTTTTCAGGGTCCCTGTGCCCTACTTTGAACATCCATTTCCCATCTTTTTCCAGTTCGAATTCGACCATGCCTTTCTGATCGGTTGTCCTTTCAAGAGGTTTTTCCTGGTTGCCGCTGTGTATTCCATACACGGTTGCTTCAGGCAGTCCATGTCCGTCATACAGTATTTTCAACAGGATGTGTTCTCCTACCTTATACCGCCTGTAGCCCAGCGGAATTATCTCCAGTTCGTGCCCGACTATCAGATCAGATATTGTCTGATAAATCCATTCTACCTGACAATTCCTTACCTGACATACCGGAAGGATGGTCTTTGTATACTGCTGGTAATATTTCGGACCTTCCAGGCCGGGATGAGGTAAATTGAGGATCCCACCGTCGTATTCTACTCCAATGGTGTGGTATCCTGCAAAGGTTGGGATGAACTGCATCAACAAGTGGTCCTCTGCGGTACTGACCTCGACTGTACGGTTTTCTCCCAGGGCGCTGAAAATTGCAGGACTCACTTTTTTGACCTGAACGGCTTTGTCACTTTTCATATTATGCCCGAAACAAAGGACACAAGCTACAGGATCTCCGGGAGAAACATTCTGCATACTGTGTTCAATCCAGATCTCATGTCCGCGTACGATATCGGGGAGGTCTTCAGGAAAAAAGGGAGAAAAGGCTTCTTTCTGTGAAGCTTTCTGCATCATAGTTCCTCACTCCGGAAGAGGATAAGCCCAGGTTCCGGCGACCTCGAGGTTATGGAATTTTTTGAGGTACTCTTTGTGGATTTCTGCCGGGTCGATGTCTTCAAAAAGTTCGGGATGCATGCATTTGGTAAAGAAAATATGCCCTATTACCCACCTGGGTCCGCCGATAATATCCCTGTCAACCAGGTAGACGTGATTATTTTTCACAGCATTGACCTTTTCAAAGCCCGGCCTGCCGGACAGGACTTTTCCCAGCAGATTTTCCATGTCCTCTTTCGTTTTTCCGGGTCCGCTATCAAAGCCCTTCATCAAATCCGCAAACATGAAATCCGGGTTTTTCTCGATCACCCATTCGGGATCCACTTCCACAGAGGTCCCGGCTAATCCGGTTGCGATATTGAGTCCTCCGGTCCCTTCGGCCACCTGGCCTGCACTGGGGTCGTCCGGGGTTATAACCCACCATTTTTCCTCACCTCCCGACATGTATTCGTAATAGAAAGCCGGCATATCCTCAGCCTTCAGGTCTTTTGTGCGTTCTTCTACGAGGACCTCATAGCCCTGCATCCAGCTGAGAAGTTCGTTTACCTCTGCTTCTTTTCCCAGGACAAAACCCATAGTTGTCAGGTCGGAATCTATGCTTTTCTGGGAAGCAAGACCCATTACGACCACGGACGTATCCGGAAGATTTTTGGCTATCTCATCGGCATTTTCTGCCTGCCAGAGAGGGAGGAGGACTATATCGGGTTTGAGAGTCAGCACCATTTCGTAATCAACCGACTGGCCGTGCATCGCAACCTCGGGAAGCTCCGTAAGGCCAAACTCAGACATCCGCTCATGGAAAGCCCGGTCAACTCCTACAATCATATCTCCTGTTCCGAGAGCAAGCAGGGTTTCTGTAGTACGGTAGTCTGTTGGAATGATATTTTCTACCGGCAGAGCCACATTTACCTGCCTGCCAACTCCGTCAACAAGCGTAAGCTCTTTCGCTTTTCCAAGCTTGATAAGCTCGATTTTTGTTACGTCAAGCATATCGATGCTGTTATCCCCCGTGGCATCTGCAAACTGCGTCCGGTTGCCGGAGCCCAGAATGATGCTTTCGGTGTACTCCACGTCCTTCATATCTATGGCTCCGTCTTCGTTTGCGTTTCCGAGAACGCTGAGCAGGATATCCGATTCAGCAGCAGAATCAGATGCTGTTGCCGGTAATGCCAGCAATGTAAGCAGCAGCAAACTAAAGAGTGATCCGGCCAGGGCCTTTGTTTTCATGCTGTTCACCTCTGTCCGCTCCTGATAAGATAGATAGCCGTGGTCAGTCCTGTAAGAGTAAGCACTGCCTCAAAACCGGGTGTAGCTTTCGGTGTGTCTTCCGTTTCAGCGTCCCTCAGGTCCGCATCGACACTGCTGGCTCCGGAAACTCCCCAGTCCGTATCAATACTCTTAGCTTCGGTATCTCCAAGCAGACCATCAGAAATGAAAAGCTCGCTTTCTCCGTCACCTATCACCTCAAATCCAACGCTGGCAAGCTGTCCCGAACCGCTTACTCCGGTGACCCCTTCCAGGTTAAAGATCACCCTGACCGTTCCGCTGTCAATCGAACGCCACTGCACGGGTATTTCGGTCTTGCCGATACTCCCGTTCTCAATGCCGACAACTTTCAGGACAGCCGGGTTGAATTCGAGGTCAAACTGTCCGGCATCAAGGTTTTCAGCATTTTCGACGTTTACGGTTGCATAAACCGTACTCTCCTTCACCAGCTCAGGCGTGCTTAAACCGACAGTTGCCTGCTGCGCCTGGCCCGGAACGGTTGCAAATACCAGAACCAGCAAGACAAAGCAGGTCCCGGACAGGAAATCTCTCTTCAACTTCTTCCATGAATTTTTTTTCATCCGATCACCCTTTGAACCCTTTAAACTCAGCTGTCTAAAGACAGGTCGTGAAATATCAGTCAGAATTTCATGAATGGATACCAATGGCTGGATACCAGATGCCACTATTTTGTGTGCCGGAACGGCCAATTCCCAGACGTGCTGCTATACCTCTAAAGATCGCTGCACCCGGTATAAGCGATGATTTCTATTTTATTCCGGTATGCATGGATACAGACAGAGAACAGACAGAGAAAAGTGCTCCTTTTCCGCGTTTCTCACTAATGGCAAAGGTTTTTGATTTCTCTATTGTTACGAATTCAAAAAAAAGTATTAATAATGTAGGATATTAAACTTCCGATTTAAACTAATATTTACACTAAATTAATATTAAGTAATATCAATTCATTATTTACTTCCAATGATTATTACTCAATTTTGTTGAATCGGAGGCTTCATGCAGAAATGAGATTCAATGCTTTTTACGTTAAGAAAAATTTAGAAAACCATATGAATGCTAATAAAAAAGTTAAAAAGCAGAGAAAGCTTCGAAAAACCGGGATCTAATAGGCTTTTTTGAAAATTGAGGATTAAATGCCTGCAAAGAAGTTCACTGATAAAGTTTCTTTAATTCGATGCTCAAGATGATCCGAATGGAAAATAATAGAACATTGAATTATGCAACATAATAGAAAACTGAATTATGCAACCGACTAAAATATTGGGCACTTCATTTCTCCCTAACAGATTAATAAACAATACTGTACAGGTTTATTCTATTAGATCTGGTTTGGGGCTTTAAAAATTTTCAAGTAAATTCCAAAAAAAGTTTAATCCTCTCTTTCAGCTAGGAATCGGGCAACGTATTCAATGAAATCTTCCATATCTTCAATGCCGTTTTGCAGTTTTTCATAAAGCTTATCCACTTCTACTTTTGCATACATGTGCACGAGTATATTCCGAAATCCGACGGCGGGCTCAATTTTTCTGGCAAAAGTTTCAGGAAGAATTCCATTTTCTCCCAGGGTACGGAATATTTCCTTATAACTTTGTGGACGCTTAATTTTTTCCATTGAAATAATGATCTCACCAATATCCAGCATACATTCAAGCGAGATTTGTAAATATCTTTCTACAGCTCCCCTGAGCACATAATTTTGTTCGATTTCTTCGAAGCTGTATTGCTGAAGGTCCTTCAAGACGGCAATATATCCTTCAAGCAGCTCAAGCTTGTCTATTACTTCCTGTCTCATCCAAACCTGCCTTTAGCCATTCTTTCAATAGCTCTTTTCATGTGCCTTTTGATATAATATTGCTCATCATAGTACCTGGACATTATCCCCGTTTCAAAATGTACTCTTATCCTCTCTTCAGATTTCAAAATGACTCCGTCACGTATGATATTGAATGCCAGGAGCAGAGGAGAGTCGTTGAGCACGACAAGATCCACATTTTTTGTTTTAAGAACGTCACCAAGGTCGACTATCAGCTTCAGCTGAAGGTCAAAAGCTTCCTTTTTTGTCAGGGTGCTGTCAAAAAGGATGGCAATATCTATATCACTCAGGCAGTTAGCTTCCCCCCGGACCGTCGAACCGAAAAGATAAGCAAGTGTAACACTATCTACATGTAAGAAAAATTCGCGCAGCTTTCTTTCCAGCTGTTCCATACCAGATTGTGTGTCGTCGGCCTGCATATGATCAAACAATGGAGTCAATCGTTTAGATCCAATCGCATAAAGTAATTGAATGTGATCTATTGCTCATGACTTATGCTTACTTTCCGTTTATAACTTGTGCAGCCTTTAGTTTTCCCTGGTTTGTTACGATTTTTAGGTGTTTCTTTCTTTGCTTTCTCCTTTTTACTGTTTTTCTTTACTTTTTCCTTTTTTGCTATTTCCTTCCTAAACGTTCTGTTCTTGTTCGTCTTTATCTCTCTAAATTGGCGAAGAAGAGGTCTAAAAAACGATTAAACCCTGAAAAAATATTTAATTGAAAAAGAGAATCGAAAAGTATTGCGACGTTTTCAAATTGAGGTAAACTGCGAAAAGAAATATGAGTAATTTGCTGCAAACATCATCGTTGTGTCGGGGGCAGAGTTCTTTCCAGCCATATCATTGATAAGATGAAATTATGCAAGATTCTGGTCCGTTATCATAAAACTCACTTTTAAACATGCAGATTTGACTTACATTATTTTGTAACATTAATTGACTTTTGGTCGTCTGTCCACATGATTGATTTTTTTACTGAAAATTCGATTTGATGGTTTAGCTATTCCTCTTTAATTATTCCGGTTATCTGCTCCGATAAGCAAATAGCAGGCTCTTCAACATATCAGAACTTCAGCAGTTCTGCCCGGCTCTATTTAACTGCGGGGTTAACTATGTGGTTTCCGAAAATAGGGCTTATTTAGCCCTTTTCAATTCCAGACTCTCCCTTTTTCCGTCCATCCTCAACACAACTTTCACGGTGTCGTTTTCACCAAACACATTCCCGGAGCCGCCCTTTCTGCCTGCTTCATAAGAATATATTAATTGTCTTGGATTTTCTTCCTGGGAAAGATTGCCTCTGTAAGTTAGAACAAGCTTGCTTTCGTCCTTCCCGTCGTAATGGGTTTTGTGGCCGGTGGTTATTAAAATATGTGTTTCGTTTAGTATTTTGCTTTCCAGTTCTCGCTTTAGCCTTCAAACGTGTTATTGTATACGATTACTTCTTTCTCCGTAATCAGAGAACTTGCGGAGCTGCAGGCAGGCAACATCAACATTAGTATCAGGATAGATAACAAGAGGCTGGAGAGTTTCTTGCTTGCTTTTATTTCAATGCCTCCTATCGAGCCAGAAGAGTATCACGGGATTTAAATTTATTATTTAACATGTGAATTCCGGATTTTTCCGGATCTTCTAAAGAATAACTCCAAACTCCACCAGTTTAACTTTTAATGGGTTAAATCATAAATTTAATTGGAAGTCTTGAATTTTCAATTTATTTGTTATGGCTACTATTTTGTATTTTCTTTTAAAGATATTCATTTCTGATGATTTTGTTTTTAACTTCACTTTAACTTATGGACGAAGTAATCGTTAAATTCAAATATATTCATTTTTAACTACTAAATCAATAGTTATTTTTAAATATATTTGCTTTCAACTATACCCATAATGGACATTACCCCTGGTAAAAGGTCTTGCAGCAGGAGGAAAATTATTGATGCCTGAATCCTTATTTGTAGTGGGGGGAGAAGTCGAACCTCCTTATTTCATAGGAAGAGAAAATGAAATTGAAAAAATGAAGATGGACATAGAGACCCTGGCACAGAACAATGTTATCATAGGGCCGCGCAGAATAGGGAAGACTTCCCTGCTCAGGAACCTTAAAACACGTGTTGAAGACGAGGTCCTTTTCGTTACCATAAATTGCAGAGAAATGACAGGTTTGAGTGATTTCTTCAGGGTTGTTACGCGAGCTTTGCTTGCAGCGTACGAGGAAAAACACCAGCTTAAAGGGCTTGTGCAGAAATATTCTCAGGTATTTCGAGGAAAAATCACGGCTGCGTATAAATCACTTTCTGAGATCGGGGGCAGCATCGAACACATAGGGAACGTTTATCTCAGATTCCGGGAAAAAGACGTTAACGAACAGGAACTGGTGGCTGAAACTTTTGATTTCATCAGGGGATTTTCAGGAGAAAAGAAAGAACCGATAATTCTTGCTTTTGATGAGTTTCAGGAATTAAGGAGGTTTAACGGATATATTTTCAATATATTAAAGAGCCAGATGGACAGCCAGCCTTCTGTCAGATATATCTTCTCGGGGTCTTCGGTGTCTCTGCTGCATGAAGTATTTTTAAAGCCGGATTCTCCGCTGTACCTCATGGCTGCACGAATTCAACTTGAGCCTATTGAAGAGGGACATGTTGCCAAATATATCCAAGACCGTCTCCTGACCCAAAACATACGGATTACTGACAGCGCGCTGGAAAGAATATATGCATGTACCGGAGGCTTTCCTTTCTATTTCCAGAAAATAGGATTTATCCTCTATCAGAACTCAGTTCTGAAAAACAAAAACACTATTGATGAGGTTGATGTTGAAAACGCATTCAATTCCATGCTAAATGAATTCGATAGTGAATTTGAATCCAGGTATGAATGGAAATTCAGCGATCAGCAAAAAACCATCCTGAAATTCCTGTCAAGAGAAAAATACCGCAGATTAAGCGAAATCGCATCCGATATGCAAACACCTGCCTCGTCTCTGACAACCTCGATGAAGGATCTGTACAGTACGATGACAATTAAAAAACCGGAAGAGGGAATGTACGGTATCCTGGACAATGTATTCAGAATCTGGATCAAGCGGAATATCCTTTATCCTTAATAGATTGAAGGATTGACGGTACTCAATAAGGCACTTAAGAAAAAAGAAGAAAGTTCCTTCCTCGACAGCCGTTGGCTGTGATGGAGGGGTAGCTCATTTATGGGAAAGCGCAAGTTTAACTCCGATTACGGTAAAAATGCCTGCTTTTCCCCAGTTAATGTACTTTCCAATGCCCGGTCTCTGTACGATCTTATCTCCGATTATCCCGGCAAAGATCGAAATTGAGGAAAAGATCAGCCAGGCCTGTATCAGGAAAACTATGCCCAGGAATATCATCTGTATCGGGACGCTTCCTGATTCCAGGTTTACAAACTGGGGGAGGAATGCGAGGAAGAAGAGAGCAACTTTGGGATTCAGGACATTCATAAAAATCCCGCGCCTGTAAAGGGCAAGTGCATTTGTTTCCCGGACAGGGGCAGAAGATACCAGTTCTCCGCTTTCCTTTAAAGCCTGCCAGGCAAGGTAAAGTAGATAGGCTGCTCCGGCATATTTTACGATTTCGAAGGCAAGGGCAGATTTGTATAGCAGGGCGGAAATCCCTAAAGCAGCTGCGCTGGTGTGGACGAGTATGCCCGTACACAGACCCGTTGCGGTTGCAATCCCTGCCATTTTGCCCTGTGAAATGCTCTGGGTGAGCACGAAAAGAATATCGGGTCCAGGAAGAAACGTAAGGGCTGCGGAGGCTGCAATGAAATAGATTAACTGGGATTGTTCTATCAAATTTCTCACTTTTCCTTTTAACCGTTTTTAGTTCTAGCCATTTTTCTTTCTAGCCTTTTGTCCTTCTAACTATGTATTCGGAAGACGGGTTTGGGTTTAAATGTGAATTAACATATTTTTAAAGGCATCGTATGTGGATTTCTTTCTCCAGCAGTTCATAAAACTTTTCCTTTGCTTCTCTTTCAATCCAGGGTCTGTGCCCGCATTTTTCCAGCAAGATAAATCTGAAATCCTTCAAAACCCCGGATAAGGGTTCTTTAACTCCATCGAACGGGTGGGGATCATAGTCTCCGTGAATTGCAACTACCGGGCATCTGACTTTTGTTCCCAGTTTCAGAAGCTTACCGCTGCTCCTTAACTCGTGTGCTTCTCTCCATACGCCTTTGAATACATCATAGCTACATTTGATCAATTCTACTTCATGGGGCAGAGGGTCATAGGTATCAACTTTCGAGAGCAGCTTTCCCAGGATGCAAAAAGTTTCATTCCTGTTTTTAGCCGTAGAATTGTTGAGAACCGCGTCCAGAGAACGGAAGTCTTCCCAGTCTTCCCTTCCTAACCTGCTTATCCGGGTGCTCGTTATGTTTACGGCATATCTCTGTTCATATGGTCCACTTCCGACCAGAATCAATTTTTTCACGAATCGAGGGTGAAGAGCTGTAAAGATATAACTGAGAGTTGCACCCCAGGAAAACCCTATAAGGGTTACCGGCAGAGCCCCATGCTCTTTCAAAATATTTCTTAGTTCCTTTACCTGGCCCTCAATGGTTGCTTTAGTCTGGAGTGGTTCAAGGATTCCGGTAAAGGAGGAAAGTTCTCTAGCGACAGAGGCCATTTCTCCAGGAACACCGGGCCCGCCGTGGATAACGGCTGTAGTAAACGGTGAATTTCCGTATTTCCTCAGATACGTCATACGCCTCTCAGATTAGATCTGTTTAGCTTAAAAACAATTGGTTTTGGAATTCTATTGGTTCTTACCTGTGCTTCGTAACTGTTATATACAACTCAACTCTTTCGAGAAACATCTTGATTAATTATATATGTAACCATCCTGCGATTGACAGCCAATTTATTACGACCTTTTAACAATTAAAAGTTAAAAAGGACCCTGCTATCATTCTCATCAAAAAACAAATAAATCCAATGAAAAATTAAAAAGAAATTTGAAAGGAACTCTGCCATTGCTTACCCTTTTAACTGTGTACGAATGGAGAATTTTATCTTTTGTGGTCAGCTATACTTAATAAAAAGGTTTATTTTTTAGTTTATTTCTTATTTTATTTTCAAATTTCATCTTTCAGCAGTTCATAAAACCTCTCTTTTGCCTGCTTTTCCACCCAGGGTTTATGCCCGCATTTTTCCAGCAAAATGAACCTGAAATCCTTTAAAACTCCGGAAAGGGGTTCTTTTACTCCTTTAAAAGGGTGAGGGTCGTAGTCGCCATGAATTGCAACTACAGGACATTTTATTTTATTTCCCATTTGCAGGAGTTTACCACTGATCCTCAATTCGCTGGCTTTTTCCCATACACCTTTGAAGATATCATAGCTGCATTCGAGTAGTTCTTCTTCATGGGGGATCGGGTCATAAGCATCCACTTTAGACATCAACTTTCCAAAGCTGCATAGCGCTTTATCCCTGTTTTTAGCTGAAGGGTCGTTCAGAGCTTCATTAAGTGCAAGGAAGTTTTCCCAATTTTCTTTTCCGAGCCGACTTATCCTTGTACTCTTTATGTTTACAGCATATTTTTCTTCGTAAGGCCCGCTTCCGATTAGAATCAGTTTTTTTACAAATTGAGGGTAGCGGGCTGTGAAGATAAAACTGAGCATAGCCCCCCAGGAAAAACCTATCAGGGTTATCGGCAGAGCTCCATTTTCTTCCATACCTTCTCTTAGTTCCCTTATCTGACCTTCAAGAGTTGTTTTTGTCTGGAAGGGTTCCAGAACTCCTCGAATAGAGGAGAGTTTCCTCGCAACAGGAGCCACTTCTCCGGGGGCGCCGGGTCCTCCGTGAATGACGGCTATAGTGAAGGGTGGGTTTCCGTATTTTCTCAGATTTTCCATGCCTGTACCAGGTTTAAGCTTCTATTGTTTAAAAATGGATTGATTTTCAAAATTATTGATACTGATCTTTACTTTCGAAACTGTTATATACAACTCGTTTCCTTCGATAATCATTGTGGTTAGTTACACATGTAACTATATGCCCGATTGACAATCAGATACACTAAAATCAGATGTACTAAAATCCGATGCAATAATATCAGATGTAATAAACACTTCAAGATTAACAACCATTTAAAAAACAATAACTATTTAATAATTACTACACTGATAAATACGAAATAAAGGATCCTATTATGGCTTTTCAACAAAAAAGAAATGATAAAATAGATTCTAAAATTAATAAGGTAAATAGTTCAGGAGATAATAATTTGAAGCGAAATCTGAAAGGAACCTTACCGCTTCTGGCCCTTCTTACGGCCTTTCCTCCTCTTTCCACGGACATGATCTTGCCGGCCCTCCCTTCCCTTGCCGAAACCTGGGGTGTTTCCCTGTCGGTGATTAACCTGACCCTTATCTGCTTCTTTGTGACCTACGGGTTTTTCCTGCTTTTCTACGGCCCTATTTCCGACAGATTTGGCCGCCGCAGGCCCCTTCTTTTCGGGCTTGCGGTATACGTAGCGGCAAGCTTGCTCTGTGTCTTTGCGTCCAGTGCTTCCATGCTAATAGGCCTACGGATACTGCAGGCTGCAGGAGCTGCTGCCAGTTCCTCTATCTCTATGGCCATGACCAAAGATATTTTCTCCGGACAGGAAAGGGAGAAGATTCTGGCTTACATCGCGGTTATAATGGCGCTTGCTCCCATGCTCGCTCCGGTCATTGGTGGCTGGGTCCTTGCAGATTTCTCCTGGCCCTGGATCTTCTTCATTCAGGCAGTTTTAGGCTTAATCGGGTTGATCGGAGTTCTCCGCTTTCCGGAAACACTTCCAAAGGTCTCTGATACCCCACTTACCCGGGTAATGCACACCTACAGCCGGCTGCTGTTCAATCCTTCTTACATAGTTATGGTCCTTGTCATGTCGGCAAGCCTTTTTCCCCTGTACAGTTACATCGCGGGCTCTTCCGATATCTACATTAACGGGTTTGGCATGACCGAGCAGAAATACAGCTACTTCTTTGCCTTCAACGCCATGGCTCTGATGGTCGGTTCCTTCTCCTGCCTCCGGTTGACAAGAAGCATCAGATCAAAGCATCTGATGACAGTTGGGTTTGCAGGAATTTTCCTGGGCGGGATTTTCCTTCTTTTCACCGGACAGCATGGTCCCTGGAGCTTTGCTCTCCCGATGTTCCTGATCACATTTTCCCTTGGCCTGAGCCGTCCCCCGAGCAATAACCTTGTACTTGAACAGGTAGACCGGGATGCTGGCTCGGCTTCTTCTCTGCTGATCTTCTGCTACTTTACACTCGGGGCTGTTGGCATGTGGTTTATCTCCCTGGAGTGGGCGGATAAGATTCCCGTGCTCGGGGCTATCGCTCTCGGTTGCGGAGCTGTGGTGCTTGCTACATGGATTGTTTTGCAGAGGAGAGGGATCAGGGGAACTGCCTGAACACAGGGCAAACGAAGAACTTTGTTTCTGTGTTTATACACATATCCATGGCTACAAATACGATCTCAATCCGGGACGAGGCATACAACTTGCTGAAAAATGCAAAACTGGAGGGAGAAAGTTTCAGCGATGTTATCGATCGTCTTCTGAAGAACGAAAAGGGGATCTGTCGGTTTATTTCGGGACTATGAGAGGCGAGGAAGTTCTGGAAAAGCTGGAGAGGATTCCAGGAAAACAAGGGAACTTTCAATTTTTTGATCTAAGAGCCTGCAAAATAAGCCTAAATTATTTATTATTTTAGTATGTAGAGTGTAATGATATAGGTAACTAAGAGATATTATTCCCGCTATTCTTAAAATCGGACTTATAATTCGGAATAATAACAAGGTCTTCAGTTTACCGGCATTTCCCGGAGTTGAGGGTTTCATGAAAAAGCAAAAAGCCATACTGATCTTATTATTACTCCTTCCCCTCCTTTTTGTACTGTATTTATTCGGACCTTTCATACTAATGCCTTTTATCGACAGTTCCTGGTACTATTCCGAAGATGTAGATATCGGGTCTCTTGATTATAGTTCCGTGCTAACAAAAGCGGAGAATGCCGGCTATGAAGTGGAAGGTTCCTGGCCTTGGCCCGGAAACTTTTCAGGTTTTGAACCGGGGGATGTGCCTGAGGTCCGGGAAAGTTTCGGAAGTGCGGCGCTCGTGCAGAATATAAGGCTTAACTATAACAAGAACTCCGAGCTTATGGTCTTCGTCTGTGAAAACGGACCTAGAACTAGGGGTCAAGCCTGTGTGGCCGTTTCGAACCTCAGCCACGTCGATCCCGGAGCTCCCTTGCAGCTATCAGAGTTTCCAGAAGATTTCTGGATGCTTGAAAAACTCGGACTCCTTTTCGGCCCGGATGAAAATGATTCGGAAAAGTATCTTGAGGTTCTGAAAAAGGCCGCACAAAACCAGACCTGGGATGCTGAAATACAGGTGAATGAATCTCCCAATTTCCCGGCTGTATATGCCTATCTTTTGGAAAACAGTGATAATTCCAGCTACGGGTCCGGTTTGGGTTTTAATGCATACCCAACTGAAGTCTTTTTAAAGGACGGGAAACGGCTGGGTTCCGTAAAATACTCCATCCCGGAGGCCAAGGTAACGACTTATGATAACGGGAACAGGTACATAGTTGAACTTGATTCCTCAGGAAAGGTCAAGCTTGAAATCATAATGCATGTAGGAAGCAGCTGGGAATCGATACCTGAAGAGAAGTACCGGGCAGTTTTCCGGGAGATGTTTGAAGAAATGGGGCTTTCTCCTGAAGCGGTGGACCGCTTTGAGTTTTTCCACAGCTCTTCACGAATATGGTGAAACAGGCTACCGCTTAAGCAATTTCTTTTCTTCCCGAATTGCGCCTCAGCAGAGTTGAGCCACCCGAATTTCGCTTTGGGATCGCAGGAAATCGGAGATTTTCTGGGAGTTGCACTGCAAGTGCAACAGCACGAGGTCTGTTTCGCTCCGCTCAAGCAGACTATTATGGGAAAAAGTGAGCTTTGCTCAAGTAGATTAATTTGCAAGTAAAAATCAGGAGCTTTGCTCAAGCAGATTAATTTGCAAGTAAAAATCAGGAGCTTTGCTCAAGCAGACCAAATAATCAGACTAAAATAATAGATCTATCTGATCCATGCAACCTTATTCGCTGTATTGTGTCGTTATTTCCCGCTCGACGCAGGAGAGCGGCCTTCCCACGAAAGGGAAGAAAAAGAGGGGAAATTGACGTTAACAAAAAACAGATATGAAAGTGAAAGAAGTGAAAAAAGCAATATTAAGGAGCTTATCATGTAACTCAAAAATTATTGCTTTTACTCCCTCACTTCCATATCTTTTTGTCTCTTCACGAACCCTGCACCCATCTCAAAGGCTTTCTCACAGTCTTTTGGGAATACTTCTTTTCGCCTGTTTGCCTTTTCTTCGGGATCAAACCTGTCAGCAACGTACTTTGAATAATCATCGAACTGGTAGGTATCGGTGCTGTAAAGTGATTCGGAATCTCCGAAGATTCTCTTAGCAAGATTCTCATTCAATTCGATAGTTTTCCTGAGCCCAAACATATCAAAATATTCTTCCTTTGCTCCCATCGTGTAGATGAAACCAACAGGGGTGTTTTTTGGGTAGAGGGAAGGCAAGCTATTGGAATATGTGAGGTATGGAAATACATAGCGTTCCATGAACGATCTCATCTCGCCTGTCAAATTCCCAAGATAGATTGGAGATCCCAGGATTACAGCATCAGCATCTTCCAACCTCTCAAGTACAGGTGTCAGCTCATCTTTCATTGCGCATTTTCCATAGCTTTTCCCGCTCTTCAATTTGCAGGCAAAACAACTTGTGCAGCCTTTAAAATCGAGGTCGTAGAGGTGGATTATTTCTGTTTCCGCGCCCTCCGAAGCTGCGCCTTCAAGAGCTTTTTCCAGCAGGGTGGCTGTGTTCCATTTCTTTCTGGGGCTTCCGTTTATGGCTATTACTTTCATGGTTTTACCTTCATTTTCATTCTATTCAGATTTTCAGGAATAGGGACCGATCAGTTAACGGAGAATAGAGTTTCCAGTCAGTCTAATAATGTCCTGTTTTTATATAAATAAGCATAAAACCCATGAGTCTTTAGCTGAGTGGTAGTTCATATAACTCTTTGACAGGATGATCCAGAATTGAGAGGAACCTTAATTAGATACAAAAAAATATTATATGTGTTAAATAAACTCATTCCCGAAATAACTTCGGTACTCATCACAAAAACATCAGGCTAATGACTTTATATGCTGCATAAAAGATTCCGCCGTTATTCAATGTTGAAAAGATACGGCCAGATAATTGAGGTTCTCCAGAAATACGGGTTCGGATATATTGTTGACCAGATCGGTCTGGGCAGTTTCGGAGACTTTACTTCCAGGCTCAAAAAACAGGAAAAAAGAGATGAACATAATCTCTCAGGCCCGGTTAGAACCCGCAGGATCCTTGAAGAACTCGGTCCGACCTACATCAAGTTAGGCCAGTTGCTGAGCATGAGGCGGGACCTCGTTCCTCTTGAATACGCCGCCGAATTTTCAAAACTTCAGGACGATGCCCCTTCCTTTGGTTTTGAGGAAGTTGAGCTGATTATAAGAGAAGAACTCGGACTTCCTGTTGAGGATTTGTTCGAGTCTTTTGAGAAAAAACCACTTGCATGTGCGTCAATCGGGCAGGTGCATCGGGCAAAGCTAAAAAATGGTGACGACGTCGTTGTGAAGGTCCAGCGTCCTGGAATAAAAGAGGTAATCGAATCCGATCTGGATATAATGTACAGTTTATCCAGGCTTTTAACCGAACACATCCCTGAAGCCAGACTTTACAGGCCGGTTGAACTTGTTGACGAACTATCGCGCAGTATTCTTGCAGAAATAGATTATTCGCAGGAAGGCTGGAACACAGACCGGTTTGCAGAGAATTTTAAGGACAGCGAGCAAATCCACATCCCCAAAGTGTACTGGGATTATACAGGCACCCGTGTGCTGACCCTCGAATATATCGAAGGGATAAAAGGCGGGCGCGTGGATTTACTTGAAAAGCAGGGGTTTGACAGGAGTGCAATAGCTCTTGCAGTTGCAGGTTCTTTTCTTAAGCAGGTCTTTGAAGACGGTTTTTTCCATGCTGACCTGCATCCAGGGAACATCCTGATAATGGAAGATGGAATAGTGGCATTTCTCGATTTCGGAATGGTTGGGCACCTATCTTCAGAAACAAGGGATATGTTCCTGAACGGGATGACGGCAATGGTTAAAGGGGACAGCTCGCTTTTTGTTGAAGTCTTACGGGATATGGGAGGTATAGATTCTCATGTGGACACAAAAGTCTTGAAAGTGGATTTTGATTACTTCCGTTCCAAATATTACGGCAGGGCTCTGAAAAATCTCGATGCTTCGGTAATAATAGAAGAGTTAATAGAGGTCCTGAGAAAGAATCAGGTTAAAGTGCCTTACAATATTACGCTGCTGGTAAGGGGTACGCTTGCTGTTGAGGGGTTCGGGCTGATAATCGATCCCGATTTGAATTTAGCCGAGCTTGTAGAGCCTTATGCGAAAAACGCAATAAAAGAGAGTTTTTATCCGCAGAACATTGCCAGGGTACTTTACGACAACATTTCCAGCTGGTCCCGCATATTCCAGAGAGCCCCTACAAAAATCTCCCATATCCTCGATAATGCCGAAAACGGTTATCTGGGAATAAAGCTTGAGTCCGAAGAGACTAAAAGGCTGATCTCAGAGATAAATACCGCAAGCAATCGGCTGTCTTTCAGCCTGATCATCTCTGCCATAATCGTTGCTTCATCCCTGATAACTCAGACAAACATGAAACCCCTTCTCTGGGGAGTGCCACTTCTGGGAATATTCGGTTTCCTTCTTGCCAGCATTTTTGGGATGTGGCTTATATTCAATATCTTCAGGACAGGCAGGATATGACTTTCGGCTATTTTCCCGTTTTTGAATTAAGAGTTTGAATTCAGCTTTGAGTGGATGGACGGGGTAGGTCACGTTTCTGGAAGCTTTAACCTAAACCCCATCTTTGAATATCTCCCAACCAGGTCATTGCCCTGTCCTGCACTTTCAAACTCAAACATTCTGGGTAGCTGTAAAACTGTTACCTGCAAATGACGACGACAGCACATGTCCGGGGAGGTCAAGACCCAGTGCTTCTTTTAAGACCTCTTCAATGGTCTCTACAGGAACAAACTTAAGCTCGTTTCTGACTTCTTCAGGCACGTCCTCAAGGTCTCTTTCGTTTTCTTTTGGCAGGATTACTTTCTTTATGCCTGCCCTGTGGGCTGCCAGGACTTTCTCTTTTATGCCTCCAACGGGCAGTACTGCACCGCTCAGCGTTATTTCCCCAGTCATGGCAAGTTTGGGGTCAACCGCTTTACCGGTTATGAGGGACGTAAGGGCGGTAAAGAGAGTCACGCCTGCTGAAGGTCCGTCCTTCGGGGTCGCACCCGAGGGTACGTGGATATGGACATCGCTTGCCGTAAAGTTAAAGCTGTTTTCGGTGCTGGCAAGTCTGGACCTGACAAGGCTCAAAGAGATCTGTGCCGACTCTTTCATCACGTCCCCTAGCTGGCCTGTAAGGGTAAGCTTACCGTTTCCGGGCATGAATGTTCCTTCAATGAAAAGGATGTCTCCTCCCACAGGGGTCCAGGCAAGGCCGGTTACCACTCCGGGAACATTTTCTTTTCTGGCTTCTTCCTGCCTGATTATCTCTTTTCCGAGAACCTCTTTGAGCATGTCCGCTCTGACCACGTAAGGGAGGTCGGTTTTTCCTGACACGATCTTTTCAGACACAAACCTTGCAGTCCTAGCAAGCTGTTTTTTCAGTCCACGGACCCCGGCTTCGCGGGTGTATTTGTCGATGATCCCTTTCAGGGCTTCATCTTCAATTTTGAGCTTGTCCGCATCAAGGCCGTGTTCTTCCAGTATGCAGGGCAGCAGATGATCTTTTGCAATTGCAAGTTTTTCATTTTTCGTGTAACCCGAGATCTCGATTGTCTCCATTCTGTCAAGCAGAGGCCAGGGGATACTTGCCAGTGAATTGGCAGTGGCTATGAAGAATACTTCGGACAGGTCATACGGGACTTCCAGATAATGGTCCGAGAATGTGTTGTTCTGCTCGGGGTCAAGGACTTCCAGAAGGGCACTTGCCGGGTCTCCTGCGTAGGAAGTTGAAAGCTTATCGACCTCGTCGAGGATGAAGACCGGGTTTTTAGTACCTGCTTTTCTCATGCCCTGAATAATTCTTCCGGGCAGGGCTCCTATATACGTTCTTCTATGCCCTCTTATCTCGGCTTCGTCCCTGACGCCTCCGAGGCTAATCCTGACATACTCCCTGCCGAGGGCATCTGCAATACTTTTTCCGAGGCTCGTTTTCCCTGTTCCGGGCGGGCCCGTAAGGAGCAGAATCGAACCCTGTTTTTCCTTTTTCAGTTTCATTACCGCCAGGTGCTGGATTATTCTTTCCTTGACCTTTTCAAGCCCGTTATGGTTGCTTTCAAGGACACGGCGAGCTTCGTCAATATCGATGCTCTTTTTCTCCTCCGTCACCCAGGGAAGGTCGAGCATGAGGTCCAGGTAATTTCTGATAACGGAGCTCTCAGGGTTGTGAGGGCCTCCGGTTTCGAGTTTCTTCAACTCTGACAATGCCTTCTTTTTGACCTCTTCAGGCATCGTTGATTTTTCAATCCTTTCCCTGTATCCTCCTTCGCCTGAAGCGGCATCGTCGCCTCCGTTAAGCTCTTCCTGAATCATCTTCAGCTGCTCCCGCAGCATGGCTTCACGGTTCGACTTGCTTATCTTGTCGGTAACTTTTTTTGCCATTTCCATCTGGAAATTGATGTTTTCTTTCTGCTTCATCAGGATCTCAAAAAATGCAAAATACCTTTCACGAACAGAAACTATCTCCAGAAGGGCCTGTTTTTCTTCCAGTTTTATCGGCATGTACGGCATAACATATCCAATGAGCTGGTCAATGGAGTCCATCTTCTCAATTGGCTTGGTAAACTGTTCAGAGCCCTGGAAGCGGCTGCTTATCTCTCGGATTGCCTTTTTAATGTTCGCCATCATTTCTGCCTGGATATCTTCATCAAGGTCAGGGATATCAAAAACAGGCTTGAACATGGCATAGAACAATCCATTTTTCCGGTACACAGAGACTGCCTCTACCTTCTGGACAGCCTTCGCAATAACCAGATATCCGTCATCAGCAGGCTGTACATAGCCAATTTTAAGCAGGTTTCCGGTTTTGTACAGACTATCTTCCGATATCTCCGAAGGTTTCGTGCCGCTTTTCACTGTCAGCCCGACGGCATACACAGCCTCGGTAGTTTTCATCTCAGCTAACAGTATTTCTCCCGTAACTTTGTCTGCCAGGAATTTCGCCCGGCCTTTCGGGTAAACCACTACCTCAAAGAGCGGCATTATAAGGCTTTCTCTGTTATTCTCGGCTTGTTCTGTGTACATTGTTTATCGTCTCAATTATTATCAAAAATGCTGTCCCGGTTATCCCGGTTATTTAGTTATTTAGTTTGAATTAACCTAACTTTTTCGCCGGACAAAAAAAATTACCATACCTTTTCCAGGAGGTTGATAAGCGTGTCAATTTCTTTCTCGTCCAGAGAACCTGCCATTTTTTCAATGACCCTCAACAATGCGTTTTCTTCGGCACGAGCTATTCTCCGTCCTTTTTCAGTCAGGCGAATGTAAAAGATTCTCCCGTCCTCCGGGGACTTTTCCTTGTACACGCAGTCCATTTTCACGAATTTGTTAACCATCTCCGTGATGGTTGGCTTTGAGTTTCGGGTGATCTTAGCAAGCCTGCTAAATGTCACGTCCCCATGTTCATCAATAATCTTCAGGTATCCGATCTGTTTTACAGTGATATCCGATAACCCACATTCAGAGAGGATCTCACAAGAGCACTCATTTTTGGTTTTGCTCAGGTTTTCAAAGACTATTAACAAATGCTCTTTTTTCTCTGTCATACTAGATCCAGGTTGTTAGTTAGGCATTGCCTAATTAAATACTTTTTGGTGGTTGAGGGAAGATTGGAAAATGAAAATTTAGTCATAAGACTGCCCATTTTTTTAATGCACGGTTCTGTCTTTATTTAATAATCTATTTTGAATTTTGGGGTCAGCTTAGGTTTGCACATGTGAAGGCAGAAAGATCCAATTGTTTTTGCTTGCATCCATTGTTTCCGTAAAACTTGCATTCCCATACCTTTTTATCGCTTTCTGGAACTGCAATTACTAGAATTTTTTGAGGTCTTGTGGTACCAACATATATAATTCGTTTTTCTTCATTCTCATTTATATTTTCGTTTATAAGATCAACATATTTTTTATTTCTGTAAGCTTTTTCTTTTAAAATCAAGAGAACAGCTTCAAAAGTTCTTCCTTTTACCGAATGAACTGTTCCTAAAGTATAATTCTCAGTTTCCACTTCTTTATCTACGAAGATTTGCCCAAATTTTATTTCGTTAGTACCTTTCTTAATTTTAATTTCAAAATCACTTATGCCGAAAAAACAGTCACCCCTAATAACCTCGTTTGCAAGATCCACCCACTCTTTCAGACTTACATCAGTACTTGGTAACCTTGCAAGAAGATCAAATAATCCTATTCGCCATTTCTTAAAATCAATTTGCTCAATGAACTCCTTTAGCTCATCATTTGAAACATACTCTTTCCCGTTTTTTATCGCGAAAATAGTTTTTTCAAGTAATCTAAAAGACTCTTTATAATCTTTCTTATCAAACAGATATTTGCTTTTGCTTATATTCCTATAGTGAATTCTATTTACATCCATCTCTTGTTTGCCATTATTTCTTATTTGTTCTTTCCAAGGTTCCTTTCTAACAAAATCACCTTGATTTCTAATTTCGGTTAAAATATCTTTACCTCTAACCAAGATCGCTACTTTTTCTTTACTAATTGAAATGCCTTTAATTATACAGATTCTTATGAATTCTTCAATTAGTCTATTTGTCTCTAAGTTCAGGGATTTATTTACGTCATATCCCCAAATTTCTGGTTTAAAATTAAAATCTTTGATTTCTTCATTACAAGCGGTTGAAACATAATCAGTTGAGACTATTTTGTCTGTAAAAGCACAAATCTCCTTTGAACTTCTCCAATTTTCATAAAGATTTAGCGTTTCCCATTCTATTTCTTTTCTTGTAAATACTTCCGGATTCGCTGTTCTCCATTCGTATATTGCTTGATTTGGATCCCCTATTAGCATAAGCCTTTCTAATCCATTTTCCAACAAAAGTTCAAAAATTTTCATTTGGACATCAGAAGTATCTTGAGCTTCATCTATAAGAAATATAGGAAATCTGTATACAATAGCTTTTGCAATGTCTGGATACTTTTCCAGCAACTTCATCACAAAAAAATTTGCATCAGCTTGAGTTAAATAACCACTTTGACGTAGTTGGATTTTTGCTGCCTTACAGTAACGATGGCTTAGACTACAATTTGAAAAATGACTGCTATCACTATAACTAATTAAATTTCCATTCTTTTGTCATCGGTTAACGAATTTTATGCACAACTTCGAATACGATGTGTAGTGTTTTTCCAATATAATCCGCTTACATGTTGCATAAAAAATAACACTTTTTGATGTTTTGTTCCTTAACCGAATCCAAATGAATTTCCATTAATGTCATAAGAGAGATTACTTAATTTACATCCACTTTTCTTACATTCGAGCTTTCCTCTGATCTCAGGTTCCCAATTCATTATAATTTCTGGCCTATTTTCGCAATTAAGAACCAAGTGCCCAAAAGGTAATAATAGATACTTATCTATGAAACTATCAATAGTTCCAATGAAATGTGGGTAATATAACCCTGAATCTGCTCCAAAATCCTTTTTCAACTTATCTTCAATTTCTTGCCAAGCAACATTAGTAAATGATATTGCTGCTATTCCTCTATTAGGAGATATCCATTCTTTTAGTAATGAAGAAATTTTAGCAGCAACTACACATGTTTTTCCACTCCCTGCACATGCCTTGACAACAAATACACCATCTTTTTTTATTATATTTATTTTATCTTTACTAAAATCTTCAATCCTCAATACCCAACCACCCATTTTACACATTCTTCTATATATTCTGGAACTCTGAATTTATTTCTTACATCTTCTTTCTCGATTAGTTCCATCATTAAGAATTGAGAAAATTCACCCTTGTCCTTGTTTGATTTTAACTTTTTTACTAAATCATCTGCATTTTTTTCAGTATTTTCATGAGGATTAAAGCGAGGGTGTAACTTTTTATATAAATTTGTTAAAAGGTCTTCATTTAAGAGAAATAGTTCATACTCAAAAGTTTTTTTACCTAAAAATACCTTCAAATTTTCACTATTAAGTTCATCCAGATTCCTTGCTCTGCTAGATACTTCTCCGTCTGATTCATCATCATCTGACAGTATAGCAGCTCTTACTTTTATTTTTTTATCCATATGTTCTGAATTAAATAATTTCGCAAAAGGCTTAAAAGCTACTCCACCGATGTTTACAACTTCAATTCCGTTTTTCTCTAAATCAATACCCAAAATTTTTGAAAAAATATGGAGAAGCATAGCTTCTGAGATTCCTTCTACAAATATTACTCCATTTGCAAAAAATAACTGTGATTTTGTGACGTCAAGAAATCGCTGCAAATATTTTTTATCTGTTTCATCTTCAAATTCAATATCTTTTAAAGGCAAAATGTCTACATTAAAACTATTTTCCATTAAAATAACTGTATCGATATCAGTTTTAGCTGTAATTGTAGGCGAATGTGAAGTGAGAAAAATTTGAATATTTTTTGATTCTATATTCTTAAAATAATTAAACAATATATTTTGTAGTTGAGGATGGAGGTGCGCCTCTGGTTCTTCGATTAAAAGTGCGATGTAATTCTCACTTTTCCTATTTACTCTCTCAATCAAATCGCCTATTATAGTTGCTATGTATATCAAATTGTTATATCCTAATCCATTTTGATATATCTCAAACTTCTGAATGAACTTTTCTAATTTTGAAATCTTGAATTTAAGTTCAGAGTTTGCTTCATTTTTCAATAAGTCTTTTATGTCTTTCTTTAATATCAGTTCGTCTGAATGTGGATATTCAAAGTATTTTTCCCATCCTTCTTCTTCAAAAATATTTTCTATCATTTCTCTTTTTATCTTTTTTAAGATAGGTATATAAATTTTCAATCTTTCTGCAATCTTCGTAAAATCCACTGGAGCAAAATCAATATCTATGCTAAGAGTATCATGCTCAAGAGTCGTATTTTCTAAGTGTTCATTAATCTTTTTTCTTGCATCCGTTATTAGTTCATTCCAATCTTCGTTTGCAGTAATACTTTCGTATATTTGCTGGGCGTGTTTTTCTTGTGCAGTTTCGTCTGGAACTAATTTTAGAAACAGTTGGCCTAATTTGTTTCCTCTATTAGGCTTTAGATAATTCTCAGAATCTCTTAATGCCTCCAAATATACGATGTGAAATAGTTCCATAACTTCTATTGGAATAGTATTTGCCTCTTTTTCTCCTCCCCAATATCTAACCCGAATTTTTTCAATTCCGTTTTTTTTCTCAATTTTATACCTAACGTGAAACTCTAATTCATGGTTTCCATCACCATTAACTTTTAACATCTCAATGAAGACTCCCCTATCCTCTGGAGTCAGTTCAGAAAAAGTAAGGTCTATCTCAATAGTTTGGGCTTTCTGTCCAAATTCATCTACAAAAAAATCCTCATTTGAAACATAAATGCTTCTACTGTAACTACCAATGCCTAGAGCTAATCTCAATGAGTCCAGTATAGAAGTTTTTCCAGAATTATTGGCACCAATAATTACATTTAATCCCGAGTTAAGTTCTAAATTAATCTCTTTAATACATCTAAAGTTTTTGACATGCATTCTCTTTAGATACATAGCAAGGTCTCTCTTCTATTATCGTACTTCAAAAATTTCCAAAATATGAAACATATTTCAGATCTTTGTTGAGACTTGCCATATATATATGCATATTGTTTTCTATTTGAATCATAATTAATTTAAAAAGAATATTGCAATTATCCTATGATTTCTTTAGTTTCTACCAATTTGATAGGTTTTGATAGATATTAATAGAAAAATCATAATTTTACGGATGATGTCAAGCTGTAAGAAGATTTAGAGTCAAAGTTCAGATTCCAAAATATACCAGCCCCCACAAATCAATTGATGAAAATTTATATCTCCTGCTTCTCATACTCTTAGCATTATGCCCTCGTTGTTGAGTCCAAGGGAGATGCCTTCAATAGAAGGTATCCGAATTCCACTGAATTTCTATGTCGTGCTCAAAGAGCCTGTTCTTCTTGCTGGCATGTCTCGTCCACGGGAGTCTACCCCCTGGGAGAAAATTGGGGAAGCCGGTTTTTCAAACGTAGTCTGTCTCAGCAGTTCGGAGGTTAATTACAATCCATATCCTCTCAAATTGCTGTTCTCTGCAGAATTGGAAGACCTTTATTTTGGTTATGGGCCGGAGGACCCTGAAAGAGAGGAGCGGCTTATCAGGCAGGCAACTGCTGTCATAAGATCAAAAATGGATGAAGGAGAAGGGATTGTTGTCCACTGTCTGGGGGGCATAGGCAGGACAGGCACGGTTCTCGGATGTGTGCTCAAGGACCTTGTTTTTTCGGTGGCCGAGGTACTTAACTATCTTGATGAACTAACTATGCATCGAGGCTTTGGAGGGTGGCCTGAAGCTGAATGGCAGGAAGAAATGATACGAAAATACTAACAAAATATTAAGATTTGTCTGACGACTTTTTGTTGAATTCTGATTGAAATTGATAGGAGTGTTTTTTTGATAGCTTTTGATAGTGAGCACTCCGAATTTCGCTGATGAGTTTGCGCTTACTCTTTCAGCCTTTTAAAATCAGGTCTTTTCTATCAATTTGATATGTCTTGATAGATCTTGATAGATTTTGACAGATTCTGATAGATTCTGATAACAAACCACTCAGAGAAGATATATTCAATAAGCCCTCTTGCATACGAAAATAAACTCCTTCCCAGCCTTCCTTTTTTCAACATATCCCAGTTCTGCAAGCCGGAAAAGGTCACTTCTGGCTGTAGCATACGCCACACTGTAAATGGTCACTATTTCTTTGATTGTGACGGGTTTTTCAGGCTGCTTCAAGAACTGCTTGAGGATTTCTGCCTGCCTTAAAGTAAGATTTCCGGATTCGGTAATGATTTTAAGGGTTTGAGCCTGCTCTTTTTGTTTTCTTTCCAGATACTCGAGGGTGTCATCAAGGGCTTTTTGTATGCAGTCGAGATTGTATTTGATGAAATATGTGAGGTCACCGGAATCGTTGGGGGTTCTGTCGGATTCGGTGTAGATGTAGGCATTCCGATACTGTTTTTTTGAGTTATTTATTACTCTTGAGACTGCCATGTACTCGAAAAGCCAGTAGTCGTTTTTGATGAGATACCAGTAGAAAAGAGCCCTTGCGGTCCTGCCGTTTCCGTCGTTGAAGGGGTGGATGTATCCGACCAGGAAATGGATGATTATCCCCTTTATCACGGGATGAATGAAATCTTCATCCTTGCTTTTGGCAAAATCACATAATTCCTTAACCAGCTTAGGGACTTCGGTGTATTCCACAGGTTTATGAAGCAGTGTCCCGTCATGGGAATAAACGGCAATCTCGTTGCTTTCCCTGAAATTGCCTTCGTATTGGGGTTGTTCAAGTGTTCCTCCTGTGATCATCCTGTGGATTTCAAGAATTCTCTCGGGGGTGAAGGCTTCATTTTTTATATCCACTATATGCTTTACTGTATCGTAATTGTTTACAATCATTTTTTCGTCTTTATTTTTGGGCTTCCTGTTTTCCTGCAGCATCTTTTTTGCAATTTCCCTTGTAGTTGCTGCTCCTTCTATCTGGCTTGAAGCGATTGCCTCTTCCATCAGGGAACTGATAATGTATTTTCTTCTATTGTCCTGTAAGGCATCAAGGCTGCTTAGAAGATTTCCTGCTGCGGATTTATCAAGGATGTGAAGTCTTTCATGAAATTCATCTATTAAGTTATACTTGAAAACCCAGTCCCCAAATTTTAAGGATTTTGCTTTTAATTCTCTCGACAATTTCATCAGGTTCCATACAATGACAGGGTCAAGGGGGAGTTTTCTATGTTTTAACTCCTCCCAGTGCAGATACCTTTCATTATATTCATTAACCAAATCTGCAATTTGATCGTCATGACGAAATTTTTCAGCTTCTTCAAGGGCTTCTTTTGAAAATTCAGGGACTTTCGGGAGTTTCATATTACCATTTCTATCAATTTGATTGATTTTGATAGATATTGATAGTTTATTTCCTATATTCTTTTCTATCAATTTGATTGATTTTGATAGATATTGATAGTTCCAAATTATACTTCTCCATATCTGCACTATCGTTTGATAATGTTTTTAATCAATTCTCTTTCTTTTTCCTATCAATTTGATGAGTATTGATAGATATTGATAGTAAAATTGAAGATTGACGACTCGACATCAGCCAGTAAAAAAGAGAATAGAAGAGGTAATTAAGAGATATAATTCAAAAATAATGCTGCCCCTTCAATTTCAAAAAGAGTTTAGTGCTTAGCTAATAGTGCATGGCTAATAGTGTATAGCTAAGTAGGTTACTTTAGTGCACTTATACTGCCCTTTACAGATTTCCGCGACTTATTTTTCAGGCATTGTAAGCATCATAGAGCTGCCAGACCCATATAATCGCCCATATTAAAAATCCAGTCCCGAAGAAATGCATGGCTCCGGTAACCATGAAGGCTAACCAGATGCCAAGTGCCTTGAGAAAATCTCCCTTTACAAGCTGCCCCAGGCCGGGTACGAAAAAAGAAAATAGGGCGGGAACTCCGTGTGTTCTCCTGCATTCCATAGAACTTACCTTTTTTAAGAACTTATCTTTCTAAGAACTCGTCTTTTATAAATACTTAATGAGAGGACGGATATAAATAATTCGATCTGGATGAGTCTTTTTCCTTTAAATTTGTTTCTTAATCTGTACTCTGCAGATCTACAATTCTAAATTTGAGGTTTTAGATTGCATTTCTGGATTCTTTTTAACAGCAGGTTCATATGAGTTAGTCCCGATATATTCTTAGTCAGATGCATATGTTTTCAGTAATAGGATAACAGAATGATAGTCGGAGGGTAACGGATTTTGGGACGAAAGTTAGGTAAAGGTTTTTGTAGTCTTTTCAGGGTATGGGATTTCCGAAAAAGTAGAGAAATCTTCCATAAGTACAGGAGAGAATCACATGTTTAAAGAACTTAATCCCGATGAGATTACTACGGAGTGGAATGATTCTTATCTTTTCAACAGCAGAGAAGATGCTCTGGAAAAACTCGGGGCGTTAAAAAAGAGCTCGGAAGAAATAAACGAAACTTTCCGTCCGGAGTTTGAGAGATTGTCCGGGTCAGTTCTACTGGATTATCTGGAAACTGAAAAGGATTTCTCAAGGTCCACTGATGTTCTCTATATTTACGCATATACCCAGTTCAGCAAAAATGTGAATGACCAGTTTTTTATTTCTCTTATCGAGGGGTCTCAGAACCTGATTACAGAACATAAAATGGCCAGCGCATTTGCAACCGTGAAACTGACCTCGCTTAATAAAGAGGAGTGGGACAGGCTCTTTTCCGAAGAGCCCGGACTTGAGGTATATCGGCCTTATCTTGAAGCAACATATATGAGGTTTGTAGAGCACAGGCCTATGAATGAAGCCCATGCTATATATCTTGCAGATCTGGAAAACCAGCGCATGAAACTGGAGACTGAGGCTATTTCGAAAATAACCAATAAAGTCACGATGGCAGGAAATATAACTCTTGAGAGCGGAGAGGAGTTTCAGGTCAATTCTCAGTCCTATAACACTTTGCTTTCGACAGACCAGAGCCGGGAAAACAGGAAAAGGTGTTATGATAAGAGGTTTTACCATCTGGTAAATGAATCCGATTCAATGGCTTTTCTTTATTCTAAAAAAGCCCGACTTGACGACCTTATAGCAAGAGAACTGAATTACAGGGACTCTTATGAATCCAGCCTGTACGACCTTTATCTCACAGAGGATCAGGTTGATGACATGAGTACGGTTTTCAAGAAGAGAAAACATGTATTTGAGGATTATAACGGGCTCAGGAGGAAAAAGCTCGGGCTTGAAACGCTCAGGCCATACGACCTTATGTTGCAGTTGACTGATCAACCGGGCAAAAATTATACTTACTCAGATGCTTTGCAGGAGGTCCAGAAATCCTATTCCGGGATGGATTCCCGTTTCAACGAGATTTTTCTGGAGATGGCTACAGGGAAGTTCATAGACGTGTACCCTGACCCCGAACATGGAAAACAGCCCGGAGGTTACTGTTACGGGCTCTGTGCCCTGAAGGCTCCTGCCCTGATTTTTATGAACTACAACGGCATTATCAGTGACCAGAAGACTCTTACTCATGAGCTCGGGCACGGAATCAATTTCTATCTGATGGGCAATTCCGTGGATTATCTTTATTGCACGGGTCAGATCTACGAAATGGAGGTCCCGTCCACTTTCAACGAAGAACTCTTTGTCGATCACATGGTCGAAAATTCTGATAAAGAAACTGCAGTTGCCGTGCTTGCCCAGCATATCGGGGAATACCAGAACTATTTTACTCGCCAGCCCATGATTACGGAATTCGAATACAAGGCACACAGCTTATGCGCTGAAAAAAGTAATGAAAACGGAACTGTCAGCGGAGCAGAACTTAATGCCCTCTGGACAGCCCTCTCTAAAGAATACAGGAGTGACTCAGTAGAATATTACGATGAAGACTCTGCGGAATGGACTTACATTAACCACATCTACCTGACAAATAACTACTATACTTTCAACTACGCGATTTCAAAGGCAATCACTCTCGCCCTCTTTAAGCAGTATCGGGAAACCCCGGAGACCTTCAACAAAAACTACATTGCATACCTCTCAGCAGGTTCGATAATGCCTCCTGAAGAAAAACTCAAGAAATGTTTCGGGATCGAAATCAACAGGCAACTCTTTGAAGATGCAATGGACATCGTGGAGTTGAGAATTCAGGAATTGAATGAACTGGAAAACGGATGATGAACCTGAATTTCTCTTAAACCTTTTTTCTCTTAACCTATTTTTTGGTGATTCACCAGGAGATAATGAATTCAGAACTTTCTTACCTATCCAAGGAATATTTTCCTTGACCTATTGAACCTCATTCAAATTCTCAGGTGAATATAAACGCCTCCGCCAGCTTATCTGGCGGCCCTTTCCAAAAAGAAGAAAATACAGATTTGAATGAAAAACAAGACCGAAATTTAAGTTCATTTGACCTGTTTGCTTATCTTTTTCACTCACAAGCGTCTCAGAAGCTTTTACTTGCTGGCATGTTGTTTTTATTCTTCTTTACGTTTACGTTCTCTTTTTCTTCTTTTTTGTCTTCTTGGGAAAGACCGCTCTCCTGCATCGAGCGGGACAGGAAAGACTCGGTATGGCGAATAAGGTTATATGGTTAAAAGTATCGTAATGTAGTCCTCTTGAGCACAGCGAAGCTCATGACTATAACTATAAATTAGTCTGCTTGAGTGAAACTTACTACTAAAACCCATCAAGTAGTCCTCTTGAGCGAAACGGAGTGGAGCGAAAAGGACCTCGTGCTCCCGAAGCGAAACTCGGGAAGCGGAACTCGGGAAGCGGAACTCGGGAAGCAAAACTCGGAAAACGAAATAACTCAGAAAACGAAATTAGAGCAAGATCTCAATCATGTAACAGTGGCTGATCTATTTTCCGTTCAAGCGTTATAGGCATCATAGATCTGTGCGACCCAAACAACCATTCCCATTAAAATCCCGATTCCGATAATGCTCATGAATGCACTGATCAACAGGGCTGCCCAGACGCCAAGCGCCTTGGATACTTGCCCCTTTACAAGCTGGCCCAGGCCGGGGATGAAAAAAGAGAATAGTGCAGGGACTCCATGTGTTTTCTTATAGCTCATAAGTTTACTCTCCCTTATTTTAGAAAATATGCCGATTGAATACTAATTACTATAAATATTCGTTACTTTAATTAATTTGTTTAATTATTAAAATTTGAGGGTAATAAGTTCTTAGTAATATGAATGACTTCAAGCTCCGAAAAAAGCTTTGAAAAAGGCTTCGAAAAAAAAGTCAAAAAAGGCTTATATTCTCGGAACTCGAAAACACCGGTAACTCAGACCAAAAAGCTCAAAGAAAGTTATGATCCGCAAAGACAAAATCGAAAAGCCCTTTGAATGGGACCCGCCTGCTCCTTCAACAGTCTATATTAAAATCAAAAATATTCCTTACGAGACCTTCAAAACAAGGCTGAACCAGGGGCTGGTTACTACCGAGCTTGACCAGATACGGTACCGTCTGGAGAGGCGCATCTACTGCTGCGGAGTCTGTTCAAAGTACATAAACGGGTACTGCATAATCACTAACCGAAGGGTTGAACCCGGATGGATTTGCAAGTCTTTCGTGCCAAAAGAGGAGTTCATATATCTTGATGCCAGGCCTGCCCGAGGGGATTCGGAAGGGTTCAGATACCTCTCGGAAATCGGGCTTGAAAGAGACAGAACGGAGGAGAAAGGGGAAGCCGGAAACCCGGAAACCGGAGGGGCAGAAAGCATTTACGAAGAAGGAGTGGCTCTCTACAGGCAGGGAAGGCTGAGGCTTGCACTCAAAGCTTTTGACCGTGTGCTGGAGGAAAATCCTCGGGATTTTCCAGCCCTATACCATAAGGGAAATTCCCTCCTGAAACTCAAACGCTATGAAGAAGCTCTTGAGATCTTCGAAAGAGCTGCCGAAATCAAGCCTGAGAATGCAGGGCTCTGGACTAACATGGGTTTTGCTTTAAAAAAGCTCGAACGTTTCCGGGATGCGCTTGAGGCTTTCGAAAAATCCATTTCCCTGAACCCTGTGCAGAAAAATGCCTGGGAAGGCAAGGACTCCGTGCTCTCCCTAATAAGCCTGTGTGAAGAGAAGCTCAGCGAATATGAAAAAATCCTGGAAAGAAATCCCGGGGACCCCGATGCCCTGTTCAAAACCGGGAAGCTCTGGCTCAGGTTTGGCGAGCAGGAAAAAGCCATGCAGGCGTTTAAAAACGCCCTTGAGGTAAAGCCTGAAAATGCCGAAGCCTGGAAGCTCCGGGGAAAAATTCTCTTTAAAGCCGGTTCGGAAAAAGAGGCTTTGCACGCTTTTGAGAATGCAACCCGGCTTAAGCCCGATCATCCCGAAGCCTGGTATGAAAGGGGAAAGGTTTTCCTGAAACTCGGAAACCTGAGAGCTGCAGAAAATGCTTTTAAGATTGCAGCTGACCTCTGGGAGAGTAAAGGGCTTAAAACAAGAGCTGAAAGTGCACGTGAAAATATTCGTAGAATGAGCCCAGGAAAGGCATAAGCTTTTCCGGACTTTTTCTGTAGCTGGCCTTTTCTTTAACTTGCTTTTTTAGCTGACCTTTTCTTTAACTTGTTTTTTTAGCTGACCTTTTCTTTAACTTGTTTTTTTAGCTGACCTTTTCTTTAGCTTGCTTTTTTAGCTGACCTTTTCTTTAACTTGTTTTTTTAGCTGACCTTTTCTTTAGCTTGCTTTTTTAGCTGACCTTTTCTTTAACTTGTTTTTCTTTCAAATGACCTTCTTTAACTGACTTTTTCCTTCAACTTTCCGAGCAACCAATTTCTAAAGATTACAGGTAAGCATGCGTAACATAACGCCTCATCATCCTGTGGCTGTTGAAATAATATGCAATCATGCCTATCGAGTTATTTATCAGTTTAAACCATTCGTCTCTGCGTTCGTAGTAGGTGGGGACGATAATGTAGTAGAGTTTGTTGTAGAGGTCATCAAGCTCAGCAAGCCTTGCTTCCTCTCCTGAGAGGTGTTCTTCGGGCTTGGGCCCTATGGACCAGCCGGTTACCCCTTCGATCCACCCTTCAATCCACCAGCCGTCAAGTACACTGAAATTTACGACCCCGTTATGGGCAGCTTTCATGCCGCTTGTGCCCGAGGCCTCGTAGGGGCGGGTCGGAGTGTTCAGCCAGACGTCAACTCCGGAAACCATTTTTGCGGCAAGTTCCATGTCATAGTTTTCCAGAAAGACGATCTTGATCTCGTTTCGGAGCGTTTCGATACTTCTGAAAATATCTCGTATAAGCTGTTTGCCGGCTCCGTCATTCGGATGGGATTTGCCTGCGAAGATCAGCTGAATTCTTCCCCTTCTGTTAATCTTTCTAAGTCTTTCAAGGTCGGATAGGATCAGGGTTGCACGTTTATACTCAGCCATACGCCGTGCAAAACCTATTGTCAGGGTCTCATAGTCCATGCCTGCTCCTGTCCTTTTGTTGACCTCGTCTATGAGGGCTTTTTTTGCATTTCTGCGGGCTTGCCAGATTTCATCGTCCGGAATTCCTCCGATCCTTACCAGAAGTTCAGGCTCATTTGCCCAGCCTGGCAGATAATGGTCAAAAAGTTTCCTGAAAAAAGGAGAAGTCCAGGTATAGGAGTGGACACCATTTGTTATTGCCTGAATAGAGTAGCCGGGGAATAGTTCGCTTGAGACACGGCTGTGCCGCTTCGTGACGCCATTGACATAGTTAGACAGGTTTAGGGCAAAAAGGCTCGTATCAAAGCGGTCTTCCCCTCCGAACCTTCTGAGGATCTCCACATCGTTTTTATCTCGGATAAGGTCGTCCACAAGCCTGTAATCGAACTTGTCATGCCCGGCTTCCACGGGAGTATGAGTGGTAAAAATGCAGAGGTCCTTTACTTTCGTAGCGTCTTTATTATTGCACTTTAAGAGTTCCAGGGCGAGCAGGCTTGAATGCCCTTCATTCATATGATATTTCCGGACCTTAAAGCCCAGAGCATTAAGCATCCTCACTCCCCCTATCCCGAGCACTATTTCCTGTTTGAGCCTGTAGGTGTGATCCCCTCCATAAAGAAAATCTGTGATCCCACGATCTTCCCATGCGTTCCCCTCTACATTGGTATCGAGGAAAATAATGGGTACGCATCCCCCTGTAAGGCTCTTGCAGTTATATTGCCATGCCTGGATTTTAACCTCTCTGTCCTGAATTTTAACACTCACTTCCTGAGGCGTTCGGGTCATAAAACTCGAAGGGGTCCATTCTTCAATTTTTTCGGTCTGGTTCCCCATGACGTCAAGGCTCTGTCTGAAATATCCTTTATTGCTGACCAGAGTAACTGCTACAAGCGGAATTTTGAGGTCTGAAGCCGAACGGATTGTGTCACCTGCGAGCACTCCAAGTCCACCTGCATATGTAGGGATTTCATTGCGAAGTCCTATCTCCATCGAAAAATATCCTATAGTCGCCATATTTCCCCATATGTTTTAAGACTATAAAAAATAATGACAGTGCACCCATTCTGATCACCTTCTTCGAGCGTCACCATTGTGCCAGGATCTGGGCTTGCATCTTCCCCCAGATCCTGAAGCTCTCTCCAACCTGTTTTCTATTTCTGTGATCGGTCTGCCTGTGTCGTACCGAGTGCAGAATCATCGCCGTAGGCAGTCGTACTCACTTTTCTGCTTTTCCTTCAATGCACTCTCCCACGTTGATGTATTCCCATACACCAATGGGGATTTCGGCAGAGCATACGCACACACCATCCGCCAGAGTACTCCTGCGATAGACACCGGCCACGACTTTTTCGGGATCTTCACCTTCGATTTTGAGCTTGACAGTTTCCCCGTCGAGGATATCCTGTTTTTCCGAAACATACTGCTGGACATCGCGATATTTTGCAAGTCTTTCGGTCTCGATTTCTTCAATCAGTCCTCGTATAATCACTTCATCAAATTTCATGTTCTCCATATTTTTTCACATCCTTGGGGCGATGCCCCACAATATGCCCATAGACTTTCAAAATATATAAATATTTCTTTCACTATCGACGTCTAAATAAACACCTATTGATGTCGAAAACTGAAAAATCTATGTCGACCGGTACAAAATACAGGGAGGTCGGGAAAAAAAGAAATATAGCGGGAGTGGGCTGAGTTCACATTTTCAAAAATACGTAGGTTGCGCCGTCATCCACTGCGACCTTCTTGGCAGCGCCGGATGCTACAAGTTTGTCGAGGGCTGCTTTTGCGGTTGAGAGGGCGCAGCCCACCTGTTTTGCGACAAAAGCAGCAGTACGGAATTTTTCGGGATCGAGAGCGGCGAGGAAATCCTCATCGGCATACGTTTTCTGGAATGTCATATTGTTTTATATGTGTATGAAACTATATAAATAGTTCTTTCACTGTCGATATTCATATTCATTAGGAAGAGTCACAAAGAGCTAAATATTCGAATGGTCAAATAGAACCAATAGAAAGTGACTGAAATGATGGACCCTATATTCGTCAGGTCGACATTATAAATGATATATTTTTTCTGGTATTGTTTTTAAACATTCTGCAAATTTGTAATATACTTGAAGCTGGTTAACATATGACTCAAATCTTACGCCCTATATAAGTAACGAAACATTTTTGCAGTAATGTTTTATGTGGAAGAAAATGTGTTTTCCCACAAAAACGCCATCATTAAAAATCCTTGGAAAAAATCAAGTTACCTGCCGAAAGTAGGATGGACGAAAAAGAACAAAAAATGAGGCATGGGCTTTATATCAAGACCGATGCAAATTTTAACCATATGCTGGCTGAGATCCTGCGAGAAGATAGAGAAATCCTCATCGCTCTTGGCAGGTGCTGAGAGTCCTCCGGAGGACTCTTCATTTTGCTGGATATTCGTTTTCTGTTAAAACATACTTGAGATTGTTAGCTGTCCCTTGGGCAGTATCTGCAATCTGAACCGGGATGTGTCCTGCGGCTATGCCATTACCGAAGTCAAATTCAAAAGTAGTTCCATCCAGCGTTATAGTGTCGCAGTCTACCGGATTTTCTGTCAGGTGGATTGTGAGGCCTCCGGCAGCCATGCTGGATGTTGTGTCATTGACCGCTGCAAGAATGCTCACGCCTATGATCATAATGACCGCTACGCGGATGATGCTGACTGCGGTTTTGCCCATCCTGTTTTTCTGTTATTGGCAGCCCTAGCGGGTTCAGGCTGTTCTGTATTATAGCATAGATGGGCATCGTTGGCTCATTTCTCGATGTTGTTAAACCATATCGTGAATTCTGTTCCTTTATTTCTTTTAAGCTCGATACACCCATCTATTTGTTCAACAAGGATATTTACAAGCTGAAGTCCGAGAGAATCAGCAGTCTGAATGTCTATTTCCTCTGGAATGCCTTTTCCATTATCTGTTACTGTAAGCATATAGTGGAAACTAGCCTTTTTATATACATTCTCTTCTTTTTGCAATGTTATTTTTATTTCTCTTTCCCTTTTATTTGGGAAGGCATGCTTCAAAGAATTTGAGAATAATTCATTGACAATGATGCCAAGAGGAACCGCAGTATCCATCCCAAGGTAAACCTGCTCAAAATCCAGTTTCAGATTTATATCATCAGCGTCTATATTATATGACTTTAAAAAATTTTTAGTGAGTTTTTGAAGATAAGCCGCAAAATCTAGACTGTCCATTCCTTTACTTTTGTATAGCTCTTCATGAATCAGCGCCACTGAAACTACACGATTTTGGCTTTCTCTAAAAGCCTCAATAACTTCTGGGGTCTTACATATTTCACGATTAGAGAAAATATCTATTTGAAGGTCAAGCAAGGATGAAATCACCTGTAAATTATTCTTAATCCTATGATGGATTTCTTTTATGCTAATTTCCTTCATATTTTCCAGAGATTCTTCAGCCTTTTTTCGCTCAGTGATATCCTGAGTTGTTCCTTTCATTCGGATGGGGATATTTTTGTTATCAAAAATGACTTTTCCATATGAATGGACTGTGCGCTCTCCGCTAGGCAAAACAAGCCTATAATCAATGCTATAGGATTCTCCTTTTAAAGCTTTTTCAACAGCATTCTCTATGGGGTTTCGGTCGTCTGGGTGAACATAGCTAAAAAATAAATCGAAAGTTGCCTCTAATTTTTGAGGGTCAAGCCCAAAAATACAATATGTTTCATCAGACCAATATACTTTGTTGGTTACAATGTTCCAATCCCAATTTCCGATATGAGCTATTCTTTGAGCCTCAGCAAGGCTTTCTTCACTCTCTTTCAATGAATTATAAGCTTTCTCAAGTTCTGCTGTGCGTTCTCTAACTCTATCTTCCAAACTCTGATATGCTTCTTTAAGAGCTTCCTCAGCATACTTTCGTTCTTGTTCTACCTTTTTTCTTTCTAGCGCCTGCGTCACTGCCGGCGCTATAGCTTCGAGATCTTCCTGCTGCACCAGACTATAGCCGCCTTCGCGGTTTGCAACAGCAAGTATACCTTTTGTATTTCTATCTAGGATAAGGGGCACACCCAGAAATGAAATGAGTGAGGGATGACCTTGAGGCAGCCCGATACTTTCAGAATGTGATGACGGATTGTTAGTAAAGAAGCTCTTTCCACTATTGATTACGAAGCCATATAGTCCGTGAAGGATAAAATCACCTGGAGGGCGACGATGTCCTGTTTTGTCGTACATCAAACATTCCTCCCATCCTATCTCGCTTATTGCGATGTCATGCAGTAGCCCGTCAGCCCCGACTTCACCAACGAAGCCAATTCGGCTACCGGTTATTTCTAGTGCCACAGATAGACAAGCATTCCCCAACTCCTCTTCTGTTTCAACATTCACAACACTGCTGAAGATTCGATTAATTCCCTCCAGAACACTATTATATCTGCGTATTCTGCGCTCCTCTTGCCCGCATTCTATCTCGTACATGTTATCACCACCGTTTCAGAATGAGTATGCATGTTACTATAAGATCACCTTTGTAGCCAAAATATTCCCGTTTGATTAATTATATGGTAAATAGGAACTTAGAACTATATTAAGGATAGTATTGTTTGTGCTCTGTTTTCTTTTTGTAAGTAGTTGATACTTCTTGGTTTTGGCACTATCTGCGAATTAATTGGTGGGAAAACCATCTGAGATGGCTGTCCTTACAGGATGTCTGCGCCAGCCTCCGTAAGACACTGCCTCCCTGAATACAGGACGGAGCAGTGAGCCACAAGCCTACGGCTGGGAGATCGGGAGGACGGGCAGGGATTTACCGGGATGGGTCTTGGAGAGGCTGCAAAAAAGTAGGATTACAAAAATGAGTTTAAGTTGGCATGAGCGTTTCTAATTATTTTATGTAATCTCTTTACATCTAATCTAATACCTATGAGTATATATCAGCTTGTCCTATTATGAAAATAAGTCTCAAAAATTTATTTGCTTTGAGTTTATTGTTTTAATAATTGAGGGTCAGTACTTTTATGATCAGCTTTATTAATATAATTAAGTTCAGAGTTTATATACAGAAAAACAGACTCTAACCCGGAGATGAAAAGTATGATCATAATCCATTTTATTTTCAAATGCATCTCTTGAGTTACAGGCATGAATAACAAAGGTAACAAAATGCCTACAATTGATACATAAATAAGCGATCCAAAACACTTTTTGGTATTGGTAGTTAATTATAGTTATATATTATGAAAACCTATATTTCTGCATGAACTGCCCAAGATGCAAAAGTTCCAATCACACAAAAAACGGTATAGTTTGTGGACGTCAACGCTACAAATGCCACGATTGTGGATATAACTATTCAGTCGAGCTAAAATCAACTGCTAGTTCTCCTTTAGTTAAGAGACAGGCTTTGCAACTTTATCTTGAAGGATTAGGATTTCGCTCAATAGGACGATTTTTAGGGGTAAGTCATGTTTCTGTCCAAAAATGGATAATGAAATTTGGTCAGGAGATAGGGGAGCTAAAAAGCGAAAATGAGATCTCTATTGTTGAACTGGATGAGATGCACACTTACATCGGTAACAAAAAAAATATTGCTGGATCTGGATTGCTGTTGATAGAGTTGGGAAAAAGTTCATCAACTGCTCTTTTGGTAGCAGAGGAACGAAAACTGGACAACTACTCTGGGAAAAATTAAAGAAGAAAGAGATTGGAGAGGTGATGACTGATCACTGGAGGGCATATGCAGAGTTTATTCCTGAAAATATTCATACTCAATCCGAAGCAGAAACGTATACAGTTGAAGGATATAATGGCATATTAAGGCACTTTCTGGCAAGGTTGAGACGAAAGACAAAGTGTTATACGAAGAGTCTTGAAATGCTAAAGTACTCTGTTCTTCTATTGATGAAACACAGAAATAAAGAGTTATCTATATTTAGTTAACAATACCAAAAAATTTAGAGGATATTTGAGGAACATTTTTGAATTAAACCCTTCGCTTGGTTCTTATTTTAATGACATTCAGGTATCAATGGGGTATAAACCTCAACTTAAAGAATTATCTTTCAATAATATTTTCAAGCTAGAGTTATCAAGATGCAAACTTGGATATTCTAATCTTGAATCATTTATCAGAGATTACAACCAGAACCAAGCTCTAAGGAATGAATTAAAAATCAAAAGCGGAGAAAAGATTACTCTTTCTTCTTATCGACGAAACCTAAAAATGATTTATCCTTATCTGGACAAATATGCAGAATTACTAATCCAAGAATGTAGAAATCTTAACCTTATTGGTGACAAAATCTGGATTTGGGATCGAAGATTTTTTGAGTGTAATTGCAGTGGTTTGAAAAATAAAGAGACTGGACAGCTTTCCGATCCAGATGCTGGACATTATGTCAAGAAAACAGGTAAATTTAGTGTATTATCAGGAACAGGATACACTGATACATGTATTGTTGATAGCTGGTGGGGTTTACCTGTGTCAAGGGCGGTTAAGAATCTTCCAATTTCGGCGGTTTAAAAACTTCCAATTCTCAATCCTTGTGAAAAGTTCGAGGATTGTAGATAATGCTGAAAACGGAGGAATGGCTATCGATACGAGATTTGTATTCACAAGGCTTCAGCATCAGTGAGATCTCTAGAAGAACAGGTTATGCTAGGGAAACTGTGAGGAAATATCTTAAAAAGAAAACTGCCCCAGAACCTCAGAAACGTCCGCCAAAACCGAGTAAACTTGATCCTTTCAAACCTTACATACAAGAAAAACTCAAAGAAGGTCCTTATACTGCTGTTCGCCTTTATAGGGAAATCAAAGAAATGGGTTTTGATGGAGGAAAAACCATAGTCAAGGACTTCGTAAGAGAAGTCCGACCTAAACAGGGAGTCCCTGCTGTACTCCGCTATGAAACAAAACCAGGTGTACAGGCTCAGGTTGACTGGGCAGAGATGGGAACAGTTGAGGTTGATGGAAAGATAAAGAAACTCTTTTGCTTCAACATGATTCTTGGATATTCCAGGATGAAATATGTTGAATTTACACTGGGCATAGACACTTCCACTCTTATCCAGTGTCATCTGAACGCCTTTGAGTACTTTGGAGGATTTACACAGGAGATTCTCTATGATAACATGAAACAGGTTGTTATCAAAAGAGCCTTAAAATCATCAGATTCTGAATGGAACTCACAGTTTGAGGATTTCTTCAAATGCTTTGGTTTTATTCCACGGTTATGCAGGCCTTACAGGCCTCAGACAAAAGGTAAAATTGAAAATACGGTAGGCTATGTCAAGAGGGATTTCTTCCTTGGAAGACGATTTACCTCTCTCGAAGACCTGAACGCCCAAGTTCACAGGTGGTTGGAAAGGGTAAATTCAACTGTCCACGGAACAACCTATCAAATCCCCCTTGAACGTTTTAAGGAGGAGAAACTGATCCCTCTGGATCAGGTTCCTCCTTACAAAGTTGTCCATAAGGAGACCAGAAAGGTCTCCAGAGACTGTTATATTTCGTTCCTTGGAAATAAGTATTCTGTTCCTTACAGGTTTGCAGGGAGAACTGCAGAGCTTCAGATCCTTGAAGGAATATTCGAGGTCTATGTTGATTATGAGAAAGTCTGTGAACATGAAATCCTTCCTGGAAACTGCAGAGTTTCAAGGAAAAAGGAACATTTCCAGGGTCTCCTGAGTGAGATTCTTAAAGAGAACTCAAAATGCAAAAAAGATTCACAGATCCCGTTGAAGTTCTCAGATCCCGAAGTTGAAAAAAGGTCTCTTGATGTCTATGAAATATTTAGTGAAGGTGGTTTTGAATGAACAACTTCACCTATGAGAGACTTCACAATAACCTGCAATACCTGAAACTTAATTCTATCGAAGAGCTTCTGGATAACTACCTTGAAATTGCTGCAAGGGACAACAAGACAACAATGGAAGTCCTTGATTACTTGTTTGAACAGGAAAAGAAACACAGAGAAGCTGTTGCAATTGAGAGAAGGATGAAAAGTGCAGTTTTTCCCGTTAAAAAGACTCTTGAGGAATTCGATTTTGAATTTCAGAAATCCATTGATAAAAAAGCAATCGAAGACCTTGCAACCTTGAGATTTGTTCATAATTCAGAGAATGTCGTTTTCCTTGGTCCTCCCGGAGTTGGAAAGTCTCATCTTGCAATCGCTCTTGGGATTGAAGTAGCAAAAGCAGGGATTTCGGTTTACTTTACCAATACAGGAAACCTTATCGAGAAGTTGAAAATAGCAAATCGAGAAGGAATGCTTGAAAAGAAACTAAGGGACTTGATGAAATATAAAGTGCTGATAATTGACGAAATAGGGTATCTCCCATTTGACGAAGAAGGAGCTCACTGCCTATTTCAGCTGATCTCAAGACGGTATGAAAAGAGTTCAACGATCTTGACATCAAATAAATCATATGGAGAATGGGGAGAGATATTCAAGGACCATGTAATAGCGGCTGCTGTACTTGATAGGATTCTCCACCATTCAACTACGATTAACATCAAAGGGGAAAGTTACAGACTGAAAGAAAGGAAGAAACAGGGAATAAAAACAGGAAATATATGCCAGTAATTTCTAAAAGTTTATGAAAAATTGAGTAAAATTTATATTAAAAGGTTGGCAAATTCTAAACCGCCCAAAATGGAAAAAAGTTAACCGCCCTTGACAATAAAGCCACTTTTTGGATATTTAGGCTTTTTTAATTTCGGATTTGTTTTCCGTTCTTCTGCTTTCTTGGCTTTTATCTGTGCCCCTAGTTCTTTTTTCTGAGCTTCTAGTTCTTCAAGATTCAAGTCTTTCTTTTTTCTTATAAAACTGACTATACATTGAAAGTATTTAAAACAATGTATTTTCTAGTCTAGAGACAAAATAAAGTCATTTTGAGATGTCAAAATCACTATCAGCAAAAATGATCAAAAAAGATAATTAATTGATACTATGTTAAAAACAATGCATTAAACTCCATACTTTATTTTCCAAGTTTTGAGAACCTTAAATTTTCTGCAAAATAGATGATCTCAAGAAAGAGCTATGAAGCGGTTTGAAATTGAGATGATATAGATGTCTCGAAAATCCGCAATGACCCTTTGTAAGGCTTCTAAAGGGTTTTGAGCATTTTTCAGGATATAAGCTGAGTTATAAAAACATCAATATTGCGGAAAAGAAAGAAAGTCGAAAATAAGCTAGATGTTATCGTGGATGTAGAGATTTACAGTTAATTATTTTTGTTGAATTTATTTCTTCTTTATTATTCATTTCCATCGTTCTTATTTGATCCCAGGGTACTGCTTTTAATATATTGTTCCCATTTAAAATTAACATTGACTTATTTTCAAAATTATATAATTGACCATTTATCTCCCCAGATTCCATTTTTATTGTGACATAAGGGAACTTCGCATTATAGAAATTGGTTACTTGTTTTTTGAATTTAGCAGAAAAGCCTATGATATTAAAATATAAAATCATTAATGACGAAAAACTAAGAAAAAGACCAATTGCATAGCGGAATACTATATCTAATCCCTTTTTTGCAGGTATTTGTGCCACTAAGTTTGTGGACATATTATAAATATATATCCAAATATTAGAAAAATCAAAATTTATGGAACTAAAATAGGAAATTGAAACCCCTGTGAAAAACATAATTAGGATATTGATTCCAACAAGTGTTCCTATAAAAAACCAATAGCTATAGTGAACAAATATTGACCATTTTGTTAAGTAAAGTTCTTCTGTAAGTCTTGACAGTGAATAATTTTTATTTTCTAAAAATATTAGCCACCCGAAAATAATAAAACCAGTAATGACACTTATATAATTAAAAGTTGATACAAATACAAAGAGATCCACATTAAAGTTGTCATATTTCTTTGATGTGTATAATATTAAATTGGGAAATATATTGATAAGAAAACTATTTACCAAATTGTCAGCGATAGAAAAAATATAATTGATTACTTTAACTGAATAAATAATTCCAAATAAAACACCTTCAAATAAAATCAAACACTTTATCGAAGTGTAAGAATTATAGGCTGATATTTTTTGTAAAAAGTCACTAACAGATTGCGAATTATCTTTTAGAAAAATTAGATATTTATCTTTTCCAGTCTTGGTTACATAATGTTTATCAAAACGTGCTAATAAAAAAGAAGTAATTAAGATAATTATTGAAGGAATTAAAATTTCTTTTATAGTAATATCAGATACATTTGATAGAATCCCATACAAGTCTTTATTTTCCAACACGTCTTTTTCAATATGTAAATAAGTAAATATTCTTTTTGATTTTGTTCAATATTTGTATCATTATCATCGATTTATATAGGCGTTTTTGATTAGTATTTAAATCAAAAGTTATAACGTCAATAAATTTAGAAGCTCTTAAATAAACAAAAGGATAATGTTTTTGGTCATATAGAGTATTTTTGTGTAGTTACAGTTGGGGTTGATTTGTTGACAAAAAAATCCTCTAATCCAAAATTCGATAATTGTAACATTGAACACACTATTATTGGGGATAATTCACAATATTATGAACATTATACTGATAACTCCCAACGCACACATATTTCTGAAAATTATTCTACATTCGAAGGTAGAAAGGAAAATGAGAACATAATCTGGAATATTTTTACAGCATTTATTGAAAAATTGGCTCCGTTCTTTATCAGTCGCTTTGGTGAAACAAAAACCACAATTTTAGGCTTTTCTATTTCCATTTTGGGAGTTTTATTTTGCAGTTATCCAGTTTTATTTAACGATAATAATCTTTCAATTATATTGGATAATACTGGACAAAAATTTGAGTTTACATTTGTTTTTGGATATGCTTTAGTCATTATAGCTGTTATAATTTTATCTATTGGGCTAATCAGCGACCACACAAAATGTAAAAAATGCAATAAAGGTTTCGGTTATAAGGAGATAAAAAGACCACTGATTGAAGAGACAAGATGCTCGAAAGGAATAATACAAAAGACAACAAGGTACTATAAATGCCAATATTGTGGTGATGAAAAAATTGTGTCTAGTAAAAGGATAATAAAATATAAAGATTTGTTAAAATAAATTACCAATCCAGTGAAAAAATTAAAATTCTCTTATCGTTTTTGCAATATTTCTTTTCTCGTTAGTAAGATTCCCTATCTATTTTTGCTGTTTTCGGTTTATAGGGCTTGCAGAGAGCTTACACTGAAACACAAGGTATGAGGTAGAGGGTTCATAGTTACATCCTACCTTGAGCCGCCTCCTCCGGCTTCGCCTCCCCCGTCGCCTCAATTTATGAACTCTCTACCTCGCCGACAACTTAAAATTCTATCAGTAATCGAGGCATCACGTAGAAAGCTTTTGAGAAGCCCTAGAAAACAAATCCTGTTGTCAAGTAAATGAAATTCAAAAAAATCAGAAGGAAGATTTAAATTAGCAAATTTGGAATAAAATAACTTTTAACTATATTCAGAAGGTGATCACAGTTTTCTCCTGAAGCTTTGATAGTACCGTCTATTCCCATATGAAGAACAAAATGAAGTATTGCTCTTGACTGTGCATTTGCTTCAGTAAATTCATAATCTTTCTTTTCAATGAAGAGACGCTTGATTATTTTATTATATGGAGTAATATCAATATTGTCTCTCTGCGTAAAGTTCTTTGATTCCATGCAATATCGTTCAGAAAAAAACCATAGGTTTTCATACATCCTGTTTCCGTTTTCTTCTGTATACTCGCTTACAAAAATTCCTTTAATCTCTTCAGGACAAATGTTTTCGCAGTTTTTGTAGGCATTTTCTGCTTTATCTATTATTGGACCCGTCGCGCCAATATTATGCAAATAGTCTGTGAATTCTCTATTCATGAAATGTCATCTCTTTAGTATCAAACTTTTTAATATCTTGTTTGTCTCTAATATCCATGATCATTCCTTCAATGTAATGAAGTATATGACCCAAATAATTTGAAGCAAATTGATCGCACTTATAGTCCCATTGCCACTTCGTTGATTCAATCTCTATTTTTTTTCTATTTTCCTCATAGTGCTGATGTAATAACTTTCTTATGACTTCTTGAAGCTGGGTTGTTATCTGAATCTCAACTAAAATGTCTTCTTTTCTAGTGCTCCAATTAAAGTCTGGAATTTCGAAAGTTCGTGTAATATAAACATGAGCTGCATAATATCCATCATCTTTTGCTTTATATTCAACTTTACAATTATTATCAATCTCTTTGATTTTTTCTACTATAAAGTCGACACCGTCTAGATATTTTACTACAATTAACGTTCTTAGAAGATCATTGATTTTACTAAATCCTTTACTTGGAAGCATCCATCCTTCTTCAGGTTCATTCGGCCAACTATTATTATTTATAACATTGTATCTAAATGTCTTGAGTATAAATGAATCATAAGGTTTAATTAGTATTTCAGGTTTCAACCCTGATTCTAAATAGTTAGCAAATAAAGTGTAACCCGTACTAACACGATAGTAGTCGCTGTATTCTTTGAAATTATTAGTTAGTGCAGTCCAAAAGTTTGATTTTTCAAAATCCTGTTTAGCCTTAAGAAACACAGATTCGTAATAAGATTTATTTCTTTCATTTGAACTTGCGTCCTTGAATTTAGAAAGTAGCCATTGTTGATATTCAGGAACATTTTTGGGTTTTTCGTCTTTAGGAATATTTCCAGAAATAGTATCTAGATTTACACACGTATCTTTAATTTTTGTTATTTCTGGCAATGTGGCACCTCCAAATATGGAATGAACAAAGAATCTTATTCTCTACAACAGTTAATCTCTTTATACATAATGAATCAACTTCAATATCTTTCTCTTTTATTAATTCCATCCACATACGCGCTCGAATTAGCTCTATATTTATTTTTATTTCCAAACGTGAAACTTTTATATTATGTTTGTGAAATTTTGTGTCTTCAATCTTTTGGTTTTGCTATTATCTACTGAGCTTGACAATTCAATACTCAAAAGTCCCATTTTTCTATTTTCGTAGAAATTGAGTCCTTTTTAGCTCGCGTTTCAGGACTTTACGTAAAGTTAGTCTGGAAGAAAGATTGTATGTTTTTTCTTTATATTGAAGTCGAAAATCCACATTCTACTATTTCTATTGATATTTGATATATTAGCTATACTCGTTATATTTCAAAGAGTTTTTTTAGAGAGTGATAATAATATATTTACGTGTAAATAAAAATTTTAAATCCCGCAAAACTCTGAAATACTAGCGTGTGCATAATTATCTGCACACAAAAAAGAGTCGAAGCTATATGAAATTATATAAAGAGTCGGTTGGCAAATCTAAAAAAATCAAAGGCAACAGCAAAGAAAAAGATTGCTTGACCAAGAAGCTGATACTAGAGACAATCGGCTTTGATTCCATTACTATTCAAGATATTTTCAGAGAGTCAGGTTATACTGGAAAATATGAAACTTTACGCGGTCTAGTTCTCAGATACCAAAAATTCGGGTATGTTGCCAGGGAAGGTAAGATACCATATCATTATTTCCTAACTGACCTGGGTTTTCAGCATTTGGAGAATCCGACTTTAGGTAGGGAGACTGCGGTTCGTGAATATAATGCTCGTTAGCAAGCGCATTGGTAAAATATGCTGATACACTGGATGACGAAACGGTTACAGAGATATTTAAAGATAGGGTAATTACACCGACTGTAAAGAACGAGAATATAATCAAAGAGAACGTGATTAAAGAGAATATCAAAGTAGTTGATAGCAAACCCGCACCAGACCTCCCTAAGTCCTCAGAAGGGTTATCGGGCAGTATTGATGCAAGTACTTCTGACAGGTCTGATATAGTTGCTGATCTGCTTGAACGAGTCAAAGACATGGAAAAAGAAAGAGATGATCTGAAAAGAGAGAATATTGAATTAGGCAATAAACTGGCAGGTAAATCGATTGCTAAAGCTGAAATCACAAGCAATGCGTATAGAGTCCGCAATTATGACAAAATACTTCTGAGATACAAAAATGCAGTTGTGGATAACAATTTTTTCAAATCTATTCCTTATAAGCTGTATCTGATAACTGCTATTCCTGTAGACAATCTCGGTAAGGCACTCAAAGAGTTTATCAAAGTCAAACAGGGCGATATAATTATCTTTCCAGATATTCAAGCAAAACCGCTTGTTGAAAATAGGTTCGTAAGAAGACTGACAGATAGCGAACTTAAAAAATTGCAACCCAAGCTTGCATTCGGAAAAAAGAAAGCTTATATTTTAATTAAGTCCAAAAAGCTACAGCTTGAATTATGCGATTTGCCCGCAGAAGTGGTTGAAAGACCAGTGAAGATAGTTCACCATTGAATTGTCCTTTATCTATTTTTCAAGACCTGAGAAGAAGTGTTTTGTCCTGAAATAATTTCGCTTTGAAACTTTTTTCCTCTTGTCCATGTTTTCACCACCCAAACAATCTCACTCCTATTCTGAACTTTGCCTCAACTGGTAATCTATTCCAGAATGCTTCCTGTGGCGATTCTAACTGTTCAAGTTTCAAAGCTCCATGAGGCCTCTTGTTATACCACTGTACGAATTCTTCAAATGATTCAAACTCTCCTCTAAACCTTTGATATGTATCGAACCATTTCTCTATTTTTCCGTTTGTCTGAGGATGTCTTACCCTTGCAAGTATTGGTTTGATTCCAAGTTCTTCAATGCATCTTTTAAAGTCACTATCCCATGAACCATCCTTATTAATCCTGTGAGCTCCGAATTCACTTCCATGATCCATAATGAGCTCTCTTAAAGGGTATATGTCCCAGTACTCTTTAACAAGTTCATCAATCACTTTAATGGTGTTCTCCGTGTTGCAATGAACGTACTCTCCACCTGCAATTATCATTCTTGATGAATCATCAAGAATGGCACAGACTTGCAGTCCTAACAGGGGATTCTCATGCCAATCGATGTGTGCAGCAGACATGCTGTGTTCGCGTTCGTATCTACACCATTTTCTTCTCTGTTTCTTTTTTCGGTTTTCCTTGGCAAGGTCCATGCTAAGTAGATAGTTATGGATTCTGTTATGAGATATCTTACGATTATATTTGCCTTCGATGAGAATCTCAAGGTAACAGGCTCCAAACTTATAATCAGAGTAAGTTTGGTCAATCAATTCCTTATCAGAGGAGGATAAGGGGTTCTTTGGTCTTCCAAGATTAATGCCAACTTGAGGAAGCTGACCAGTTTCAACGTATTCTTTGTAGATCTGCTGAACTCGACGGGCTGAGATCCCCTGGATCTCAGCTATCGTCGAGGTAGATTCACCCTTCGATTTTTGAGCAATGATCCAACGTATCTTTTTTCCATTAAGTTTCACAAAAGATAAGGGATTACAACCGACATATTTAGCGCGAAATAATTTCGGGATAAAACAAGACCTGAGAAGAAGGGTAAAAAATCTGCAAGCTTTCTCATATCTGTTTTCGCTCTCGAGGGCTTGTAGGGCTTTAGAAGGGCTTGCAGCACTTATATTGGTGAGTACTAGATTCTGCTTGTCTGTAATCTCTGATCACGAGCTGATGTAAGGGCAGAATCGGTTTTCCTAATATCAATTGATTTCTGATCATAGAAATAGTTCTGAGATGTTACTTACTTTTGAGAATAAAAATGGTTTTGGTATGAACTTATGATGTAAATAAACAGGAAGAGATTGACTTCAGTAAATGTGCTTATGTGATAATAGAATGCCAAAAAACGCTAAGTATCAGATACTCTCAAATATCAATTAGGCTGTATTATTAAATCTCTTCAATTTAATAGAATTACCTAACTTTTCGAAGACCTTCAACAGATCATAATGTTCTTCCATGGTTAACTGACGTTAGACAATCAGCATATTTACTTTGTTTAATAATGCTGATATTTTTTTCGAACACCGAAATCAAATTCTGTGTATATCCTGTATTTTCATTAATCTGTATTAATAAAGAAACATATTGCTCTATCATATCAATAATTTCTTTATTTATGTTTGATTTAACTGTTCTAATATTAGACGCAGCTATTGTGCTCAAATAACTGCCATTATTCAAAATGAAACATCTAAATCCATCAATATAACTGATATGTGAATCTATTATTCTTATGGAGTGTAGAATCGATCGTCTTCGTACAAAAGTATCATCTTCAAATATGTCGTAATTGTTATATGTCCTAAAACAATGATTACTGGACTCAAAATTATCTGCGGATCTTGTTTCTAAAAATGTAATAAGAAGATCAATACGCTCCTTTGCAAACTTAAACGTATTTTTAATATTCTTAATAAACTCAAACTCAATATCATTTCCTTTATTTTCATAACCAAGTGAGCAAAATAAAGGGTTTTCGTTACCGACTCTGAATGAAAAGAATTCATAATGTCTTGTGATATCACGAATATATACAAAACCAGCAGGATTTAATCTAATTTTTATATCATTTAATTTATTTATATCGGTAATATTACTATCATTTGGCTGTGTTATCAATTTTTTCAGTGCTTTCTTTTCATCAGAGAAACTGTCTTCTGAAAAAACCTGTTTATTGATAAACGTAATTAAGTTACACCAATTTTCTTTATTGAGTAGGAATAAATTAGTAAGAATTCCAAAATACAAATCAATGCTACCTACGAAGATCTCATCAAATGTACAAAACAGGTTATATAAACCAACAGGATTGCTCTTCGCAGTTCGAGTATACTCATCCAAGGAATACTGAGATTTATTAAGTATATCTGTTAGTAGTAGTCTTGCTGGATTAACATAGCCGGCATGACATCCGACAATTAAAGATTCATTATTAAGAAATAATCTTTCTTTCAAATAGTCATTTTTCAGAAGATACTTAATTACTAAGAAATATTCTATTCCTCTTGAACCATATCTAGTTGACGCAGATTTAGATAATTTTTTTATGTTAACAAAATAAGTTGGATCTGACTCTTCAGTTATTTCGCAAAGTATTTTTGCTAATTTTCTAATATTAAAATTGAATAAAGGTAAAAAAGATCGCTTAGTAAATTCCTCATTCAAAATATATTCTAAAAACTCTTCTTGTTGTTGATTTACTTTTACTGCATGTTGCTTGGCAATAAGGATTCTCTTAAAAATTATTTCTGATTCTTCGGCAAGAGGTCTAAATTCTATGTTATAACGGACAGAAGTATTAGCTGATTGACAATTCATGAGTGAACAATTAATATCACTAGTACAAAAAATAAAAATAATATCTTTATTGATTTTAATATTACTTTCTTTTTGAGTTCTTTTTACATTTTGATAAACGCTTTCAATAACTTTTGGAAACTCCGAATTGTAAAGATCTATCTCCACATGGTTAATGTTATCGAAGATCATCAGCAAAGGTAACTCTTTATTTATGGAAATTCCAAAGAATTGGCCAAATTCATCGGGATAATTATAATAGTAAAATAATAATAATGTCATTAAATCTTTATATGAACATCCAGAAGTAAGGTTAATAAAAGCAGTATCATCAACATCTACATGTTTAGTTTCATCAATGTAACGTTTAAGTTTATAAAAGAATTTAGGAGTGAATGCATTTGTAATTCTTAATTGCAAATGAAATAAGGTAAACAATAAATTGTTAATAGTTTTCGGGTAGTAGCTAAAAATATTACAAATTAAGTAATAAAAATAATCATCGAATAATTTCAGACAATCCATGCATGAATCATTATCGAGAACAGCGTCTTTTAAATCAAAAAATATTTTATTATAATTGTTAATATAGTTCTTTGCGTACCATTTAAGATAAGTTGTTTTACCAGTGCCATTATATCCATATAAAAATATACTTATTGGCAATGGCAAAATGTGGGAGTTCAAGGCAGAGTCCATACTCTTATTAAGAACCTCATATGTTGAAGATTTGATAAAATATTTTTGGTAAAATAAATCTTCTGTTAAAGTTCCTTGTAAATTAGTATCAATGTTATAAGGGCTTGCAATTAGAAAATTATTTAGACAAAACATCTTGGCCATTGATTTCACCTTTTCAGAATCTCACTCCATATTTACTACATTGGACGACAACACGTATATTGAATTTTATAAAGGAATAGAATAAACACTGAAAATTATTAGCTTGGTAAAAACATCATTGAAATTTCGCTTAGTAAGTAGGCAAGTTTTCCAGAGTTCACTTTCTCTAAATGAAGATTATTAATTAGTTTTCAGTATCAGGTCTTGTCCATGAGTTGTTTAAGCGATTATAATGAAATCCTTAAATTATTAACTATCAAGAAAATTGGTCTTAAAGCTGAGGATTTTAAGAGTTATTTACATTTCTTTTTTATTGAGTTAAGGTTCGCTTAAGGTTTATCCGAAAAGGATTATGACCTATGTAACTTTTATAATTGAACATATAAAGGAAATATATTTATTAAATTGCTATAAAAATTACTTTTTTCTGCTCTTTAGTTAGGGTTGAACAGAGTATTTGCGTCATACTTTGCCATTAGGATATTGACTCCATTCAGATTAGCTCCTCTTAGGTCGATTACACTAAGGTCGACTCCATTTAGATTTGCTTCACTCAGATTCGCTTCCCTAAGGTCGGCTCCATTCAGATCAGCTTCACTCAGATTTGCTTTTCTCATATATGCTCCCTTCAGTTTTGCTCCCTTCAATTTTGCTTCACTTAAATAGGCTCCACTCAACTTTGCTTTACTCAGATCAGCTTCATTCAGATTTGTTTTGCTCAGATTAGCTTCATTCAGGTTTGCTCTTCTCAGGTCAATTCCATTTAGATCGGCTCCATTCAAATTGGCTCTACTCAGATCGACTCCGCTAAGATCGGCTCCACTAAGATTTGCTCCACTAAGATCAACTCCACTTAGATCGGCTTCACGAAGATCGGCTCCACTAAGATCAACCTCCCTCAAGTTGGCTTTACTCAGATTGGTTCCACGTAAGTTTGCACCACTAAGGTTTGCTCCTTTCAGGTTAGCTTCACTTAGATCGGCCTCACTTAGATCGGCCTCACTCAAATTGGCTCCCCTAGTGTAAGTTGCTTTATTTAGGTAGAATTCATTGAGATCAGCTCCACTAAGGTTTGCTCCACTCAGATCAACTCCACTTAGTTTTGCTTTGCTCAGATTTGCTTCACTTAAATTCGCTCTCCTCATATATGCTCCCTTGAGATCTGCTTCGCTCAGATTTGCTTTACTCAGATTTGCTTTACTCAGATCAGCTTCATTAAGATGAGCTTCATGTAAAAAAGCGTCCCTCAGATCGGATTCACTAAGATCAGCTCCAATAAGATTGTTTATGACTAGAAGAGCTTGAGCCTTACATTTATTAACATTGGCTATTGTTGATAATTGAATACTTTCACAAAAAGCAATTTTAGAGTCTTTCAATTGTAGTTCACTTTTACTCAACATTAAGCCAATAAGATAAGCTGATATCGAAGCATCCACAATAACTTTTGAGTTTTTACTTCCTTGTTTCCAAACTGGAGATAAGAAATACATTGCTTCACGATATCTTTTAGTTTTGTAAGCGTACAATCCACGCATATAATAAACACTAAGTATTTCTTCAGGAATATTCATTCCATAATCTGAATTTTCCGAAAAATTTTCGCTTAAACACAAATCAACGACCCTTTCTGCTTCGGAGATGAATTCCAAGCTAAACTGACCGAAAGAGCCACAAGTATCGAAAATTTTCCTTAAGGCATATATCACTTCTTTCTTATTTTCACCAATAATAAGTGATAACCGAGCAATTTGAATGTAGTAATCAATGTATAAATATGGGTCGTTAATTTTACCTAAATATTTTTTCATCTCTGAAAGAACAATTTTTCTAGATACAGCAATATTGTCTATTTTTTCGATAATATACTGTCTGACATCTTCATTAAATGTCCAAGTATTATTAGTTCTCTCATGCCATATTGGGTAACATTTAAGCTCTTTTATTAGTTGCGAAGATTCATGCTCACTTTTCCCAACTTCAGTTAGTATTGCTTTTGCTAAAGAGTCATCAAGGATATCAGGAATGACTAGAAAATTTAACGAAGTCTTTAGATCAATGGATAAGATACGGAGGACACTATCAATAAATATATTGAAACTTAATTTATTGATCATTTTCGATTCTCTCTTATATCAATGAGTAAAGCAGTCAAAAGACACTTAAAATCATCGTAAGTAATTGGACTATGTTTATGAATATTCGTTATCACAAAGCAAAAACCATAACATATATTTGCATCTTCTACGTACCTATGAGTTTCATCTAAAAAAGCTTCCTCTTTAATATTTCCAAGTTCTTCATGATATTCATTCTCAATATCAATGTCCTCTATATCTCCTTTATTCAGTACACAGATCCTTATATTAGATTTTTCGATAGTATTACGGCAAAATCCGTCTATAAACCAATCTTTGAATTTTGGATGTAGCGCATTAAATCCTTTTCCGCCAAATTTAAACAATAGTAACACATTAGATCCATTTAGACATAAATCTTCTAAGAATGAATCACGTAACTGCTCAATACGATCTTCTCTTATTTTTTCTAGAGGCAGATATTCTAAATATACATTCGCTTTTTGATTAATATTTTCAGTTTTAACTCCTCCAAGCGCTGATCTAATGTCAATTTTTTGGTCTAAATTTATTGGCCTAGTTACCAAACTATCAATTTTGCTTAACGTAGACGAATAAGTTACAAATTTTACATTTTTTTTCTTCAGATCTTTAACGAGTGTATCGATTAATTGGTGTTTCACATTGAATGTTTCAGATCGAGTTTTGAATTCACCCACAACCGTATCATCATTGGTATGATCTATTATCCATTCTGAAAGGTCCGTAAGTTGTATAAAACTGTCAGCTACAAAAGTAGAAAATCGACTATTTGATGTAAGCCAGTATTTAATTCTTGTTTTAGCTTCACAGTTATCGAGCCACTCTATTTTCGGAAACAGAGGATTCATTTTGTACCCTCTTTATTTTCTTTCTTTGTATTTGTTTCCACATTTTGTTTAATGTCTTTAATTTTTACAATACTTAATACAGATTTAATTGAAGCTATTTGTTTAATTGATTCTTTATGATCAGAAGATGGGATTTCATCTTTCGCTTCTGTCTTTGTATCTTTAGAAAGTTTGAAAATTATCAATAATACGAATATTATGACTAAAAGAGCTTCAAAAGTAAATTTTGCTCCATACTTTTCATATAAGCCTAATGAACATGCTAAGATCGTTAGTAAAGGTGCTAAAATTTTTACCAAGTTTTCCAAAGAATCAAGCTCCTTTTTGGCTAATATGAAATTTAATACGAGAATGGAAACTTTATAAAACTGGCATCGATGTTTTTTGTTCTAGTAAATGCAATACAAATAAATAAATCTTTATAAATTATCGAAAACTTTAATGTAGACATTCAACACTGAACAATTAATTAGCTAATAAATACAGACAGCAGAAGCCTTAATGAATTTAACTACTTATCAAAATTCCCTCAGGAATTAACTATGTTAAAGGTATTAATTTATCAGGCGAGATTTTCTGGCATTCCTCCGGTGAATATCCTGATTGAATGGTCTTTCCACTTGAGCAAGTTCTAGGCTGGATTTTCGTCTGATAAAACTTGAAGCAAAATAGAATCTTTTTGATTATTTGCACAAGAAAGGTGCCATTATCAGTCTTAAAAGTTCAGGATTGGGTTTATTTTGAAATAAGTCATTGAACGATCAAATTGCGTTGTTTGTTATTCTAGGACTTCTGAAGGGCTGATAGGCAAGCAGTTCGGCAGGTTAAAGCTGTCCGCACTGCGATAACTCTTTATATCTCTCTTCCTTCTCTCCGAGTTAGATGTCACAAAATTCATATCGTGAGTGGCGACGGAGGCGGAGCCGAGGGCGGTACTCACCGTAGGATATATTTATGAATTTTGTGCCCGTGACCGAAATGAAGGACTATAAATACGCAAGCTTAGAACATCTATGAAATGTGCAACGTAATGTGCAACGCAGGGACATTTGCACATTTGGTCTTTTCCTATAAACTGTCTAAACGAAAAAGTACTATTTTTTTTGCCCTTTACCGATACGTAATGTGCTAATGTGCTTTTTTTTCAGAAATAGAGACATAATATTTTATTTGAATTTAGTTTTACTAAGATAGAACCTGCTTTCGGCAGGTAACTTGTTTTTTTCGTAATATTTTTACTGATAGCGTTTTTGCTAGAAAACACATTATTCCTGATACTAGACATTATTGCAAAAACGACTCATTGTTTATATATGCCGTGAGATTTGGGTCATATGTTAACCAGTTTTGAACCCAACATATATTACATAATGTTTGAAAAACGCCATCATTAAAAATACTTAAAATCTAATGTCGACCTGCCGACTATAGGATAGAAGAGAAAAAAAGAAAATAATTTATTATCTATTTATTTTTAGCACATTTAGCACATTTGGTCTTCTCCTATATAATGTGCAGTTTAACTTTGTAAACACATTACAGCACATTTGCTTGAAAATAATGAATATAATCCACAAACGCTACTGCTATTGGTTAAAAAATAAGTTGTGGACTGTAAAAAGAATAAAAAAGGAAAATGAAAATTAATTCGATAATGCTTCGCTTTCTGATCTCATTTTTGCAACCATTTCATCGGACATTTCTTTATGTCTTTCTGGTGTGGAAGGTTTTTCAATATCAGTTGAGAAATCAGGCAGCACAACTGCGGTTTTATCTTCCGCACCATGCTTATTATCTCTTTCATACTCTCCGTCAGTACCTAAATTTTTAAGCACATCTTTTGGAGTTAAACCTAATATAACGAGTAGTCTATCAACATAAAAGACAACTACATCTCCCGACAATGATTTACCATCCGAAGTTGAATAAATTTTTGGTCTTGTGTATTTGTTGCCCCTATCGCCTCTTGAATATGGGTTTATAACTTCTAATTTATTCCAGGCTTTACACATTTGGTTAAAGCTTTCTTTTCTATCCTTGAGTACTTCATTCATTAATTTATCTTTTAATATAACCAGCTCATATCTATTTGTTTTTGAGTTTGTTTCTAACCAACCTATTCTTGGTTGAGATGGTGGAATAACATTAGCAAAGTATTTTTCATATTCAGAGTTAACTAAATTCAAAATTGTTTTTAATGTTGTGATGTCCAATGTTTCTACCGGTCTTTCATTTAGTTCTTCTTCAAAGAAATGTTTTTCAGTTTCTTCAAAGCCTTGAATCTCGAATGTGGTTCCGTATTTTTCATTCAGCCTTTCGAGAGTCTTTTCAAACAGGAATCCACCAAGCATTATCGAAGCATAGAACTTTGATATTCTACTTTCTATTTTGGTTAAACCTTTTTTTGATAGTTCAGTCTGATATTTTTTATATAAATCTCTTAATTCATCTTTGTACTTGAATATAATTTCCATTATTGTTTCACTAAAAAGTCCGTAATGATCCACCATTGCGTCTTCTAAAAGTTTAATGTCTTCTATTCCCATATCTGGAATATATGTTTCTGCTTCGATGAATCTGGTTCTTACTTGTTTTCCTTGTTGATCAGTTGTATTAATTATTGGAAATTCACTAGTCATGAAGACACAGTTAGTATGGTCTCTTGAATTTTTAACTGTATTGTCTTGATTGGATAGGATTCTACTTAATCCATTTACTATGTCATAAATTGATAAACCAGCACTATTTTTTTCTTCTTTGTCTTCGCTTTTTGATTCATCAAAATAAACTGGTCGATCGTTATATCCATATAATAAACTTTCAAAACCTGATTTTGATCCTGCGGCAGCGTGAACCAATCCATTATTTCCTTTTTCCGGTGCAAAACCATATTGAGACATCACTAATCTGCAAATTAGTGTCTTACCTACAGTAGTTTGTGAATAAATGTTTATTAATATGCTTTCCGCACCTATTATTCTAAGTACTAGAGAAAGTATGGCTATGTAAGATAAGTGCCTGTATGCTTTTGTATTGAATAATTTTTGTGTAAGTCTTTCGAATTCTTTTATATCTCCCTTTGATGAAATTCCTTTAGTAACGTCATTCTTGAATTTCTCAGGGATGTGGATATCTTTGAATCCTCCTTCAAAGTAAACTCTGTTTCCGAAAACAAATTGTGTAAAGTCTGCATTCCATCCATTTTTGTCTGCAAATACACTTTCTTTTAAAATATCTTCGTTAAGATCATAAAAGCTAACAAAAAACTTGGCTAAATCTTTTTCTTTATCTTCAAAATGCAATAGCTTTTTGTTGTATAGCCCACCGAGTCCTTTTTTACCTTTAGTAAATATATCTTCGGGAGTAACTACTAGTTCCTCTATTTTACCATTTTTACTGTGTATTTCAATTCCAAGAAATTCTTTTTCCTTCAATGTAACATTTTTATCGAAATTTTTAAATTTGGAAGTTATATATACTGGCCTCTGAGCAAGGACTATTGGTTTTTCTTCTGTTTTGCCTTCTTCGTTTTTCTCATATGAAATTTTGCAAATTCCATTCATAGGATCTATGGAAAAACCATATGGAATTTTATGAGTCTTTTTAATTTTTTCTGGTTTTTCTTCAATCTCAAGACAACCACAAAATTTTATCCCAATTTGAGCAAATCAATTCACTCATTTAAAAATGTTGATTCATTCACACAAGCATCCACCAAAATTTTCCAAATTGTGGAACTATTTTTGTGGGAATTTCCGACAGCTACAGCTATAAGCCATCAAGTTTAAGAACTAATTATTCTCCAATTCTAGCATTATCCATATTGGAATCTTGCTCTCATTAAAGGTGAGAAACCTTTCCATTTTCCAGTGCTGAAACACCGTTTGTTGAAAAAAGTAAATAGATTGTAACAAAAATTAGTTAGTCCATTATCGGTTTTGAATGACCTTACTTTGTCTACTATATCACATATCAAAGAAAATATTTGTTCCATTGTATTATCTGTCTCAGGTGTAAAACCTTTTTTCAAGAAGCTCACATTCTTGCTGAAAATCTCTTCGGCATAAGAAATCGCTTTATGAGACGCTTCAGAAAGTTCAAGATCAGAGTTAAATTCTCGTATCTTCTGAATATGCGCAACAGCACTGATAACCGTATCAGAAAGTATCAATTGAGATATCTCATTGTAGGTAATCTTATCGTTATCTGGAATCTCTTCAACAGAACTGAATTCCTCATAATACCTCTTACTAACGTTTTTTAATTGATGAAACACACAAAAAGAATGAGTCACTTCAGGAAAGACCATTTTTACGGCTCCAATGATCGCTTTATCCTCATCAGAAACAATCTTTTTGATTTTATCTTCAGGAAATCGGTTCTTTATTCGTATAAAAAGAGGCATCAGAGCCTCAATTGTTGGTAACCTCTCAGTTACTTCAAAATCTAAAATGACCTTCTCTTTGGTAGCAACAACGTAAACAGATTTATATCGCATTTTTTTCCATTCTTTCTTTGTGAGTTTCGTTCCAATAAATTCTTCAAGCTTTTTTTTCCATCCATTCTTGATCCAATTCCCATCAACATACAATGTTTCTTCAAAGCTAACTCCTTGGTTCAAAAGTTCTTGCTTTGAAAGTTTTGCTAGTTTCTGTTCATATAACCACAATGAAGTGGGACAAGGAGCTCTTCCACAGACATTTATTACTCCTTCTGTATATGTTTCCCCAATTCGCCGAGAATTGTGCAGACTGCATCGTCCATCGTATCTGACATTTATTTGTGTATCATAATATTCAGAACTGTAATTTGCAGAACCCTGAACACCAATAACCCGATCATGATAATGTTTCTTACAAGTGGGACAAAGCCAGTATGTAACATTGAGAGATATAGTGCCGTAACGTGATATAATAAAACGAGTGTGATGAGAGTTAACATGTAATTTACTTCCACAACTATCACACTGAGTAGGGGAGAATATAGAGAACATAGGATAGTATCGATTTTCAACCAAAACTTTTGGCAAAGGAATTATTATTTTGCCGTCAACTATCGTTTTTATCATTGATTTATCTATTGCAATGTTTCCTTTTCCCATAAATAGAAAAAATATATCAATATAATTAAAATTTTATTGTTTTGCACGATATAGAGGGAAAACGAAAAACCAGAAAATAATAAAAAGTCTCAATTTTATAAATGTCGTATTCTGTATTTCTGAAAATTTTTCTTGCGGAAAATACCGTCCGAACCAACTGTTCTTTCTTCTCACCAGACAGCCCTGGACAGGTTGAGTCCAGATATTTCATGAATGCATTACTATCATTAGCGAATTCTTTATTTAGTTTGATATTTATTCCATATTCTTTATTTATGTATGTGGTTAAATCTTCAATGCTCTTTTCTGGATTCGTTAGGTCACATACGGGTATTGGATTACGTTCTTCAGGTGTGGGTTTTTTGAGTTTTATGTCTTCATCGGTTTTCAGTCTTGCACATTGACCGCCTTTTTCCCAAACTAGAAGTTTATAATTTAGTATGGTTCTTTCCTGTTCTATGAGTTCCCTTGTTTGAATAAATTTTTTATCCACAACTCCCCTTGACATTAAATAATCTCTAAGTGCTTGTGGATCGCTTGTTATTTCTCCTGTAAGCTCAATATCGTCCCTATTAAGATATTTTCTTACTGAATCAGTTAAATCGGTAGCTAAGAAATCATCCAGTATTCTTAATTTCTCATTACCTTTCATTCCCTTTTTATAGACAATAACATAATTTTCATCATCAGTTGTGGATTCAGTCGGCGTGACCTCAGGTTCAGAAGTCTCAATTTCAGAGCTGTTTTCAAGCTCTACATTTTTAAGTTCATTTTCTTTCATGATTTCATCTCACCATTATAAAATCATGAGCGAAAGAACCAGTTCCACAGAAAAAGTTAAATAGTTATAATACAATTGTACTTATTAAGTCGTAAAATTGTTTTTGAACTATTTCTGTCGGCGTTGGTTTTTACGCTCACAACAGAAGTCCTGATCCAAACAGGACTTCAGTTTTTTATACCATTCTTTTAAGTCTCCTTTTCGTCAGTTTAGCATTCAAAACCTTCCACAGTTATTGCATTGACTGTGGTTCCTACTGCACTAACAATTTTGGCTGGTTCTTTGTCGTTCGAGTCTTTTAGATCTCTCAGATTTTCAATATAAGATTCTATAATCTCTCTTAGGAAAGCGCTCATTGGTTTGTTTCCTTTCTCTCCATCGAGAAATATTGCATCTTTAATTTTTAAGCAAAGACTGATCGATACCTTTCTATCGCCATCTTTCATATTTTTCACCGACTCATGTTTTTATTGGATATTTTTTATATTTTATTTCATATGTAGTATGTTTTCTAACTATATAAATTAATCGAGAGGGAAATTTTGAAAAAAAGGTGTCAGGAGGCATTAGTTAGCACCTCCATTGTTATCTAAAAAAAGAAAAAAATAAGGCATATCATATGGGGTAAACATGCTTCATTTTTTCACTGATTTTGAATATGCTAGGTGGATTCATCGCCTTCATCTGCCTATCAAGTTCAGCATATAAAGCACGCGATTCTTTTTCAAATTCAGCTATTTCTTCTTCGGTGCATTTCATATTAAATATAATCAAAGTTAGTTTTATACGAACATGTTCTAACGCATCATGAGGATCTCCACGACCTCTTGCACCATGAATTAGCTCTCTTACTCTTTCATTCTCATAAAGTTTAATCCATCTTTCATCTTCCTGTATTGTAAATTCATAATTAAAGTATCCGTTCTCATCTATGCCGATTTCTATTGGCTGTTCTTTGTCTTCATTATTATTGTTATTACTTTTCATAAGATTTCACCTTTTATATATTTATTATTTGTTATCATAGTTAGCCTAAGCTAACCGATTTTTAGATTTTTGTAGAAAAAACAGAAAATGTATGTCATTCAATTTTGGGACTCTAATAATCCCTTGAAAATTGAATATCACTACATTCTGCTTCTTATTCTATACGACATTAAGCTTATTAGCAATAAGAACGTAGAGATGTTGCTATCTTATCGAGAAAAGTCTTGTCTCAATACAAGACCTCTTTTTTTATCTAGTTCTTATTTTTATTTTCCATATTTTTTTTGTCTTTTAACAACTATGTTTGATCTTTTAGTTTGCGAATTTATTCCAATGCTGATCTTACTAAAGCATTAAACAATTATTATTCAATATTAATCAGCAAATATCTTTAATTTTGAGTCTTTTTAATTTTTTCTGGTTTTTCTTCAATTTCAAGACAACCACAAAATTTCATCCCAATTTGAGCAAATCAATTCACTCATTTAAAAATGTTGATTCATTTACACAAGCATTCACCAAAATTTTCCAAATTGTGGAACTATTTTTGTGGGAATTTCCGACAGCTACAGCTATAAGCCATCAAGTTTAAGAACTAATTATTCTCCAATTCTAGCATTATCCATATTGGAATCTTGCTCTCATTAAAGGTGAGAAACCTTTCCATTTTCCAGTGCTGAAACACCGTTTGTTGAAAAAAGTAAATAGATTGTAACAAAAATTAGTTAGTCCATTATCGGTTTTGAATGACCTTGCTTTGTCTACGATATCACATATCAAAGAAAATATTTGTTCCATTGTATTATCTGTCTCAGGTGTAAAACCTTTTTTCAAGAAGCTCACATTCTTGCTGAAAATCTCTTCGGCATAAGAAATCGCTTTATGAGACGCTTCAGAAAGTTCAAGATCAGAGTTAAATTCTCGTATCTTCTGAATATGCGCAACAGCACTGATAACCGTATCAGAAAGTATCAATTGAGATATCTCATTGTAGGTAATCTTATCGTTATCTGGAATCTCTTCAATAGAACTGAATTCCTCATAATACCTCTTACTAACGTTTTTTAATTGATGAAACACACAAAAAGAATGAGTCACTTCAGGAAAGACCATTTTTACGGCTCCAATGATCGCTTTATCCTCATCAGAAACAATCTTTTTGATTTTATCTTCAGGAAATCGGTTCTTTATTCGTATAAAAAGAGGCATCAGAGCCTCAATTGTTGGTAACCTCTCAGTTACTTCAAAATCTAAAATGACCTTCTCTTTGGTAGCAACAACGTAAACAGATTTATATCGCATTTTTTTCCATTCTTTCTTTGTGAGTTTCGTTCCAATAAATTCTTCAAGCTTTTTTTTCCATCCATTCTTGATCCAATTCCCATCAACATACAATGTTTCTTCAAAGCTAACTCCTTGGTTCAAAAGTTCTTGCTTTGAAAGTTTTGCTAGTTTCTGTTCATATAACCACAATGAAGTGGGACAAGGAGCTCTTCCACAGACATTTATTACTCCTTCTGTATATGTTTCCCCAATTCGCCGAGAATTGTGCAGACTGCATCGTCCATCGTATCTGACATTTATTTGTGTATCATAATATTCAGAACTGTAATTTGCAGAACCCTGAACACCAATAACCTGATCATGATAATGTTTCTTACAAGTGGGACAAAGCCAGTATGTAACATTGAGAGATATAGTGCCGTAACGTGATATAATAAAACGAGTGTGATGAGAGTTAACATGTAATTTACTTCCACAACTATCACACTGAGTAGGGGAGAATATAGAGAACATAGGATAGTATCGATTTTCAACCAAAACTTTTGGCAAAGGAATTATTATTTTGCCGTCAACTATTGTTTTTATCATTGATTTATCTATTGCAATGTTTCCTTTTCCCATAAATAGAAAAAATATATCAATATAATTAAAATTTTATTGTTTTGCACGATATAGAGGGAAAACGAAAAACCAGAAAATAATAAAAAGTCTCGAATTGAATTAAAAATAAAATTCAAGTTTCCATCCTTAGTAATTATAAATAACACTACAGCAGATTAATAGGCGGGGTATTATAAAAAACATTGAAAAAAATAATTGTTTTGAGAAGGTTGGTGTGAATAATATGAAAGGATTTGCAATGCTTGAAATCGGGAAAGTGGGCTGGATTGATGCTGAAAGACCTTCAGCAGGACCATATGATGCAATCGTGAGGCCTCTTGCGGTCGCGCCGTGTACATCAGATGTTCATACTGTCTGGGAAGGTGCGCTTGGAGAGCGCAAAAACATGATTTTAGGACACGAGGCTGTAGGTGTTATAGATGAAATCGGATCAGAAGTCAAAGATTTCAAACCTGACGATAAAGTAATTATTCCTGCAGTTACACCTGACTGGCGGTCCATGGAAGCACAGGATGAAATACCTATGCACTCAAATGGAATGCTAGGTGGATGGAAGTTTTCAAACTTCAAAAATGGGGTCTTTGCAGAATATTTCCATGTAAATGATGCAGACATGAATTTAGCTCTACTTCCAAAAGGAATGCCACTCGAACAAGCTGTCATGCTATCAGATATGGCAACTACTGGGATACAGGGTGCGGAAATGGCAAATATTAAAACAGGCTCCACAGTTGCAGTCATAGGAATTGGTCCTGTCGGTTTGATGGCAGTGGCAGGCGCATCTATTCTTGGTGCAGGCAGGCTCATTGCAGTAGGTAGTCGGAAAGTCACCGTTGATCTTGCTCTGGAATACGGAGCATCTGAAGTTGTTGATTACAGAAAAGGCGGACTCGTTGGGCAGATTCTTGAAAAGACGAATGGAAAAGGTGTGGACTCCGTAATCATAGCAGGAGGAAATGAAAACACAATTTCGGATGCAGTCAAAATTGTAAAACCCGGAGGCACGGTATCAAATGTCAACTACTACGGAACCGGAGACACACTTCCTATTCCACGTATTGAATGGGGGTCGGGTATGGCTCACAAAGATATACGTGGTGGCCTGACAACCGGAGGTCGTCTGAGAATGGAAAGAATGGCAGCTCTATGCACCTACGGAAGAATAAAACCGGAAAAAATGGCCACCCACGTATTTGAAGGGTTCGACAAAATAGAAGAGGCTCTCATGCTCATGAAAGATAAACCAAGAGACCTGATAAAACCTGTTGTGCTTCTGGAGGAATAAGCGAGTCAACTCCCCTTCCCTGAACTCTTCGCAAAGCTCAGAGTTTTGAGGGAGGGATATTCTCTCCCCATGGGATAAAAGGACTGAGCAGATAGATAGGATAGGGGCGTAAAAGCCCGGCAGAGTAGCCCTTCTAAAACCGAAAAATCACGGGTTTTCAATTTCGCTTTTCTTACGATTTTCTTAACAAACCTATTCTGGGAGATTTAAGCAGCCCGTTGACAGGTAAAATATATTTCAAATTAATTAGATATACCCCGGAAAAGTCCAGATTAAAAACCTGAAAAATTTATATTCAAGCCATTAGCCTCAAAAAATTAAAGAATTAGAGATACGGATCACGTCAGATTGCGTTAATTACCTATCCAGCGATTCCAAGCACTGCCGGAAGGTCTGATTTGCAATCTGAATATACATTTCCTTTGGCAGGAGTTCACGACTTACAATATCAAGGGTTTCTTGTGACATTTTTCCTTCCTTTACAAGCTGGCGGCCTACCTCCCTTGCTGCTTCAAAAACATCATCTATCGGAGCACCCATCTCCAGCATAGAACTTAGGGCTTCCCCGTGCGGGCGTAAAAGTGCTCCTGCAAATTCTGTGGATGCATTCTTGCAAAAAGCTTTCATAAACACAAGCAGGGAATCAAAATTATCCATTTCCCAGAATCCGCAGTTGGAAACAAGTACAAATTTGAGGGCTTTGGGTCCCCCACGTACCGGGTGGCGACAGTGTCCATCTCGCAGCTCAACAAAAGGCTCTACTCTGGGAAGCATCCTGTCAATAAAGTTCTTCATCTGACCTGTGACCCCGTCTACATAGACGGGAGTAGCAAATACTATAACATCAGCCGCATCGATCCTGGGATATAAAATGTTCATATCGTCATTTTGGTAACATTTACCCGGAGTTTTCAGCCAGCAGTTAAATTCACCCGTGCAGGGACTGATTTTTAGCTTCTTTGTATAGAAGAGTTCGACCTCTGCCCCTGCCTCTTTCATCCCTTCAAGAAAGGGGTTTAATATCAATGCTGTGTTGCCTTTATCCATCCTGGGACTGGAATTTATTGCCAGAACTTTCATATGTGATTCCCTCCAACATACCTCAACCACTCTTAGCAAAGAACAGGCTGGTATTTATTGCATCAAACGCAGTCTTTCCACACTTCTGTTTTACAAATCACATTTTTTTGGATCTTACCAAAATTAAAAAAGTTCCACTGAAAAAAATATTACATTAAATCAGAAATTACATCCATACATAAAAATTTATTTGAGAAATTGTCACATGAAATATAGCGGTAAAGAATGATCTTATTTTTTTCCAGTGTCCTATGAAGACACGGGAAGAAAAACACATTTTCAAAATGAAGTTAAACTGCACTTACCAATGCATTCCCGCAGTTCGTCTTCTGCGGGGGATTTCAGGCAAGATTTCAGAAAAGATTTCAGAAAAGATTCCAGGCAAGATTCCAGGCAGACCTGGATCGCTCTTTTTTGATTCTCAATAAATTCTTCTACAGTATCTCCCTGTGAAAAACAGCCTGGGAAGCCGGGACAGCTGGCAATAAACCCTCTGACTTGTTCGTCTTCTCAAGGACAAGTTTGTCTCTCCTTTGTCCCCTCCTTTGTTAAACATATCTGTTAATCCGAGAATTCTTCATCTCCTCTTTTCTTAATATTCCGCTTCTTAACATAGCAAAATAAACAGTTAAACCAGTAAAATGCGATGAATAAATTTTAGATCTGACCAGATAATGAGTTAAAAAATGCTACAGACAAGCTTTATTATTAATAATTATAAATACAAATAATTATAATTATTATTGAATTGGGCGGAAACTTTCGAATTCCACAAAGATAACTGAAAGTTGCATGGGGATCTACCACTTTAAGAGACCTCGTTTGTCTGGCATGAAAATACTCAATTCATTTTCATTTTTTGTGCCCGGTATTCGAAGAATAGTTTTCGAAGAATATCATGAGCGTTTTTCGAGCATCCAAGTTTGTTGATATTTGGGGGGAATATTCGAAAATAAATCCTGACGAATCAATATTGGGGGTAATGAAATAGGTTTAAGAGCAGGAATGAGTTTTATTTTTCTGGCTGGAGTGACATTAGTTCTCACTATAAATGGCAGCCTGGCCCAGGAAGATATTACAGAGATTAATGTTATCCAGGGAGAAGGGTTGGCAAGTCCGTTGATTGGCAAAAATGTTTCTGTAGAAGCAATCGTAGTTGGCGATTTCCAGGGTAAGGATAAACTCAATGGATTCTATTTACAGGAAGAAGACAGGGATGCGGATAACCTGCCGGAGACCTCAGAAGGAATCTTCGTCTATGATCCAGGGGAACTGGGAAAAATCGAAAACATATCCATAGGAGATACGGTGCAGGTTACAGGAATAGTCAAAGAAACATTTGGGCTAACGCAGATAAAATTGTCCGAAATTACGAAGTTAAACGGGACTGCGAGCTCGTATCAGGTTACTGTTCTGCCAGTTACACTGCCCGCAGCGGATACAAAATACTTTGAGAGATACGAGGGCATGCTGGTCGAATTGCCACAGGAATTTATCATCACTTCCAATCACAACTTTGCTCTTTATGGCGAAAAAACTCTCTCTCCCTCCTCACGGTTACCAAACCCTACAAGTTTATCCAAACCCGGACGACCGGCCATCACCCTCCAGGCTTTAAATCAGCGCAGCAAAATTATCCTCGACGATGGAAGTAAAAAGAGTTATCCCGACCCTGGGGCCTTCCCCCTAACGCTGCGTAGTGGAGATTCCGTTCAAGGTATTACCGGAATCCTGAGCTTTGGTTTCGGAGAATACAGGATCCATCCTCAAAGTATCCGGAATATGTCAGTATCAAACCCACGCCCTGATAAACCTGAATCCGTGGGTGGTATTATAAAGATCGCCAGTTTTAATGTGGAAAACTATTTCAACGGTGATGGCCAGGGTGGAGGATTCCAGACCTCGAGAGGGGCTAAATCGCAAGCAGAATTCGAACGCCAGCGAGCCAAGATTTTCGATGCCATAACAGATCTGAATGCCGATGTGATCGGGCTGATGGAGATTGAAAACGATGGTTATGGAGAGTTCAGTGCCATCCGGGATCTGGTAAACGGCCTGAATGCTTATGAAGACAAACCTGATAATGTGACTTACGCATTTATTGACCCGGGATTACAGAAGCTGGGTACGGATGCCATTTCAGTCGGGATCATCTACAATTCCCAGAAAGTCGTACCAATCGGCACAGCAGCGACAATATCTACAGGAGCATTTTCGTCCAGAAACCGCCAACCTCTGGCCCAGACATTCGAGGAAATCGCCACCGGAGAGAGGTTTACCTTAGCGATCAACCATCTCAAATCAAAAAACCCCCCCTGGACAGGGCGATGTGGTAGATAGCGAGGACGATGATAAGGAAGACGGACAGGGGTACTTTAATGGTGTCAGGACAAAAGCTGCAAATGACCTGATAACCTGGCTTGCCAGTGACCCGACACAAAGTGGGGATAATTATTATCTGGTCATGGGTGACATGAACTCTTATGCCCTTGAAGACCCGATTACCGCCATGAAAAACGCGGGCTACACCAACCTGGTTTCAGCTTTCATCGGCCCTGATGCCTACACTTATGTCTTTGATGGGCAGTGGGGAACCCCCGATTATGCTCTTTCAAATACAAACATGACTCGGCAAGTCACAGGTGCAACAGTATGGCATATTAACTCCGATGAATCCCCAGAATTCGGTTACAGGGGGAAATGGAATAGTACTGATAAATGTCGATCCTCAGACCATGATCCTGTAATCGTCGGGCTTAACCTTTCCGGCAATGCAGGGTAATTCGATGAAAGTAATACTTCCGGGATGAAATTCAAAATATCAAAGGTTGGGAACAGTGTATCAAGAAGTTCTGCAACCATAAATGCCCAACTACAAAAAAGAGTTAACTCCCAATAGACAGCAAAAAATTCGAAGAGACCGATATATCAAAGGGTACATATCGGGGAGCTCTGTGGAAATCCTCAGAAAGAACCGATCCCAATTAATTAAAACTGAATGTCAGGACATCTTTTGATAAGTTTTCAGCCTCTTGAAGCTGATATGGATGGATTTCTACAGAGCCATTTTTTCGATCCGGTATATTTACTTACTGACTACGATTTTACTTACTGACTACGATATATCTGGTCCTGGCTTCACTACTGATGCTTTCCGAATTATTTACCGTTAAACTAACAGTATATCGTCCTGCTCTATTGTATATGTGGACAGGATTCTGTTCCGTTGAAGAATTTCCATCACCAAAAGACCATTTCCATGCAGCCGGCGATCCTGTGCTGTTGTCAGTAAAATTCACACTGAGCGGTGCAGGCCCTGAAGTTGGGAATGCGGAAAAAGCAGCAACAAGGGAGTTTGAAACAGCAATATAACCCGTCTTTGACAACGTATTACTGCCGTTTGCATTAGCTGCGGTCAATGTAACAGAATAGAGTCCTGACTTATTGTATGTGTGGACAGGATTCTGTTCCGTTGTTGCATTACTTCCGTCTCCGAAAGTCCATCTCCATGACGTCGGCAGACCTGTGCTCTCGTCGGTAAAGCTAACAGTGAGAGGCGCACTTCCGGAAGTAGGAGATGCAGAAAAACCGGCAACAGGAATGTCTAAAATACTTGAGACAGCAATATAGCTGGATTTTGTCAAATAATTAAAGCCATTTGCATTAGCTGCGGTCAGTGTAACAGAATAGAGTCCTGACTCATTGTATGTGTGGACAGGATTCTGTTCCGTTGTTGCATTGCTTCCATCTCCGAAAGTCCATTTCCATGAAGAAGGCAGGCCTGTACTCTCGTCAGTAAAACGAACGGTAAATGGGGCTTTTCCTGAAGTAGAGGATGCAGAGAAGCTGGCAACAGGGCCGTTTAAAACGTTTGAAACAACAATATAGCCGGATTTTCTCAACGAATTAACGCCGTTTGCATTAGCTGCGGTCAATGTAACAGCGTATCTTCCGGATTTATTGTAGGTGTGCACGGGATTCTTTTCTTTTGAGCCATTTCCATCTCCGAAAGCCCATGTCCATGCTGTAGGTGAGCCTGTGCTCCGGTCAGTAAAGCTAACAGTAAGAGGCATGCTTCCTGAAGTCTTAGACGCAGAGAAGCTGGCAACAGGCCCATCTAAAACGTTTGAGACAGCAATATAACCGAACATTGTCAACGCATTACTGCCGTTTGGATTGCTTGTTATAAGGGTAACAGAATATTTTCCGGATTTATTGTAGGTGTGTACGGGATTCTGTTCCGTTGAACTGTTTCCATCTCCGAAAGTCCATTTCCATGAAGTAGGTGAGTCTATGCTCTCGTCGGAAAAACTAACAGTAAGAGGCATACTTCCTGCAGTTTGACTTGCTGAAAAGGCGGTGGAAGGGACAATATAGCCCGGATTCGACGTGACAACACCGTTTTCAGCGACTACGCTTATGTAGCTTGTTTTTTGTACCCTATTACTTCCCCCCTCATTATTTGTTGTCAAAGAAACGGTATAATTTCCGGATTTATTGTAGGTGTGTACGGGATTCTGTTCTGTTGAATTACTTCCATCTCCGAAAAACCATTTCCATGAAACTGGAGATCCTGTGCTCTGGTCAGTAAAGCGAATAATAAAAGGTGTTTTTTCTGAAGTCTGAGACGCAGAGAAGATGGTGACAGGAATGCTTGAAACTCTTGAGACGGCGATATAGCCGGTTTTAGTCAATGCATTACTGCCGTTTGCATTACTTACCGTCAACCTGACAGAATAAAGGCCTGATTCATTGAATGTATGCACCGGATTTCTATCTGTTGAAGTATTCCCGTCTCCGAAAGACCACTTCCACGAATTTGGAGACCCTGTACTCTGGTCAGTAAAACTAACCGTAAGAGGGGGGTTTCCGGAAGTGAGGGATGCAGAGAATTTTGGAACAGGAACAGCTAAAGGGCTTGAGACCGCAATATAGCCGGTTTTAGACAAAGTGTTACTGCCTTTTTCGTTACTTGCTGTCAATCTAACAGAATAAAGTCCTGATTTATTGAAAGTGTATACAGGATTTTTATCTGTTGAAGTATTCCCGTCTCCGAAAGACCATTTCCACAACTTTGGATACCCTTTTCCCTCGCCAGAAAAATCAACAGTAAGAGGCGCTTCTCCTGAAGTCTGAGATGCAGAAAAGCTGGTGACAGGCCCATCTAAACCGTTTGAAACACGAATATATCTGGATTTTGTTAATGTATTGCTGCCTTTTTCATTTCTTACCGTTAATGTAACGGAGTAAGTTCCTGCTTCGCTGTATACATGTACGGGGTTCTCCGCAGTTGAATGGGTCCCGTCTCCGAAAGTCCACTTCCATGAGGTTGGAGATCCTGTACTCTGGTCAGTAAAACTAACACTGAGAGGCTCCTTTCCTGAAACAGGAGATGCGGAAAAAGCAGCAACAGGGACTTCATATCCGTTTGAAACAATAATATAGCTGTATTTTGTTACTTCACTCTTGGTCCCCGTTTCGTTTAATGTCAACTTAACAGCATATTTTCCTGCTTTTTTATATATGTGTACAGGGTTCTGTTCCGTGGAATAGGTCCCATCCCCAAAAGTCCAGTTCCATGCCGTAGGTGAGCCAGTGCTCTGGTCAGTAAAACTAACACTAAGAGGTGTTTTTCCTGAAGTTGGGGATGCAGAAAATACCGGCTGTGCCAGAACGGTTACTGTGGCAACTTTCGAATCAGTGCCGTTTTTATTGTCTACTGTAAGCGTTACATTGTAATTCCCTGCTCTGGAGTAAGTATGCATCGGATTCTGATCCGGGGAACTGGTTCCGTCTCCGAAGTCCCAGCCCCACCTCTCCACATTCTTCGAGAAATCCGTAAACTGGACAGAAAGAGGCGCATAACCGGATGTGAGACTGCTGCTGAAGTTTGCAGCAGGAAGTACCGGTTGTGCCGGGAGAGGACTTATAAACTGACCGAAAGCAACAGGACTGAAACCTGTTTTTACAGTGGCTATAACCTTGTTTGTAGCTGTGTCAATTATAGAGACAGTTTTTCCGAGATTCTGGTTGTTGCCACAGTTCGCTACATATACCCTTGTTCCGTCCGGGGTGACAGCAATTCCGTAAGGACACCTTCCGACTTTCACGGCAGCTATATCAGTTTTTGTTGCGAGATCAATTACGGAGACATTGTTGCTGCGTTCATTCGCCACATATACTTTTGTCCCATCCGGACTGACTGCAACTCCCATAGGCCATGTTCCTGCAGGCACTGAGGCTGTAGCGGTGTTTGAACCTGTATCAATTATCGAAATAGTGTTATTTTCGCAATTTGCCACATATAAGTTTGTTCCTTCCTGGTTTACTGTGATTCCACATGGTCCGGATCCGGTTTTCACAGTCGCTACAACCTTGTTTGTGGCAGTGTCAATTACAGAAACATTATTGCTGTAACGGTTCGTCACATATACTTTTGTTCCATCCGGGTTGGCTGCAACCCCTAAAGGGTTGATTCCCACAGGTATCGTGGCTATAACAGTATTTATGGACGTGTCAATTACGGAAACACCATCGATGTCACGATTCGCCACATATAGTTTTTTTCCGTCCGGGGTTACTGCAATTCCACAGGGACTATATTTATCTCCTATATCCACGGTGGCTATAACCTCGTTTAAGGCCGTATCAATTACAGAGACAGTACCGCGGTAGTTGTAGAAAGAGTTCGTCACATATATCCTTGTTCCATCCGGGCTGGCTGCAACTCCCAGAGGACCGATTCCCACGGGCACCGTGGTTGTAAGGCTGCTGTTTCCTGTATTAATTACAGAGACAGTGTTGCTGTTGAGGTTCGCAATATAGGCATATGAAGGCGCAAGAGAACCTTTTGGCACGACATTTACTGTAGTAAGCTTCGAATCCGTACCGTTTGAATTGCTTACTGTCAGCTTAACAGTATAAGTCCCTACTTCAGAATATGTATGCACAGGATTCTGTTTAATTGAAGTAAATCCGTCACCAAAATCCCAGTTCCATTTCGTTGCATTTTCCGATAAGTCCGTAAACTGCACAGGTACGGAAAGGAAAACATAATCCGATGTGATGTTGTTGTTGAAGTTCGCTGAAGGATAAACCGGTTGTACCGGGACGGAACCTATAAACCTACCTGAAGCACGGGGACTTTTTCCTACAGGCATCGTGGCTGTAACGGTGTTGGTAGCAGTGTCAATTACAGAGACGGTGTTACAGAGGTTGATTGCTACATACACTTTTGTTCCGTCCGGGGTGACTGCAACTCCCACGGGATCGGGGCCTACAGGTATTGTAGCCGTAACTTTGTTTGTAGCAACGTCAATTACAGCGACGGTGCTGAAATATTGATCATAATTAGTCACATACACTTTTGCTCCGTCCGGGGTGACTGCAACTCCGAAAGGAGCTCCCTCTACCTTTACAGTGTCTGTAACACTATTTGTAGAAACGTCAATTACAGAGACAGTCCCGCTATCGGAGTTTGCTACGTACACCTTAGCTCCATCCGGTGTGACCGCAATTTCCCTGGGATCTTTTCCAACGGATACCGTGCTTATAACAACTTTTGTGGCAGTGTCAATTATAGAGACGGTTTTGTCCTCGGAATTTGTTACATATACCTTTTTTCCATCCGGACTTACCGCTACGCCCGTAGGATTTCTTCCCGTTTTCACCGTACTTACAACAGTATTTGAGGTTGTATCGATTACAGAAATACTGTTACCGGCCAAATTTGCCACATATATCGTTTTCCCATCCGGGCTGACTGCAATCCCCTGAGGAGAACTTCCTGCAGGCACAGTGGCTGTAACTGCATTTGTTGCCGTGTCAATTACAGATACATCGTTGCTGTGATCATTTGCCACGTATACCTTTGTGCCGTCAGGGTTGATTGCAACTCCAACGGGATTGGATCCCACGGGTATCGTAGCTGCAACTTTGTTTGTAGAAACGTCAATTACAGAGATACTGTTGCTTTCTTCATTTGTAATGTAGGCAAATGGTGAGGCGCCTGCGATACTCACCAGCACTAAAAAAGCAAGTGCCATTATGCCTAAAGTTTTAGTGAAAGTCTGCCCCCCAAATACCTTATTCCATTTCGTCCCTTCCATTTCAGGCCCCCCTATATATGGATTATTAAATTTGCTGAGTATTTTGAAAACCTTGAATTTGACCAATCTCTGTAAGGATATATAGCAGCTCATTGCTGTATGAACTATCCCAGGTCAGGCGGGTTAGCGCGACCGAGTTCGATTACGAGAAAGACTGGGCAAAGAAGATTCACATAAGTTTACAAAATAATTGTAAACTAAAAGATAATAATCTTTCTTTTATTAGCTTTGTAAAATTTTCCCAATATTTTATTGAAAAAATTATAAAAATAGTTCTGTAGAATTCCTCAGAAATGATTGATATCCATTAATTTAAACTAATGTCAAGATATCTTTTTGTCAATTTTAACCAGTCTGGAATAGGTAGCTTTCTGTAAAGCCAAAAAATCAGATTGTAAAAGTGTTCCTTCTAAAGCTCATTCTAAATATCTTTCCAAATATCTTTCCAATATATCTTTCCAAATATCTTTCCAAATATCTTTCCAAATATTCTTCGAAATCTGGAAAAAACCAGGGTTCTCCCAAATTCACTTTTCTTCAACACACGTATTCGGAGAAGCGCAAAGAAGACCGCCGGCAGAAAAAAATAGATTCCAAATGAATTGGTAGTGGAAGAAGATTTTCATTTCGTATTCGGCAGTCCATTAGCTTATTCATTGTTCACTCACCGAGTAAGCTGATGATAGAGATCTTTTCCTTAAAAAGGTGGCAAATAATCCACAGGCTGCGGCTGCACAGACTACTCCTGCAGGATAAGAGACAGTGGCTGGTAAGCCGAACCCCTCAGAAGCCTGTAAGATGTACGTTGTTACAACGGCTGTCATAAATGTAGCGGGGAGGGTAGCGATCCAGTGAAATTTGTCGTTATCTGACAGATATACCGCAGATGTCCAGAGGACTATGGTAGCCAGTGCCTGGTTCGAAAAAGAGAAGTAACGCCAGACTATGCTGAAATCGATAAGGGTCAGACTAAACCCTATGGCAAAGATTGGGAGAGCTATCGTTAATCTGTTCTTTAAAGGTCGCTGGTCCAGGCTCATCGCATCAGCTATGGTCAGACGTGCACTCCTGAAGGCCGTATCTCCGGATGTGATGGGGCAGGCAATAACCCCCAGGATAGCGAGAATTCCTCCCACGGATCCAAGCAGACCCAGTGACACATTCTTTACGACCAGAGCAGCACCTCCTGCACCGGTAACTTCGCTAAGGCCGGCTATTCCTCCCGGAAAGAAAGACATTGCAGCAGCGGCCCAGATAAGGGCTATAGCCCCTTCTGCTATCATGGCACCGTAAAAAATACGTCTGCCATATTTTTCATCGGGCAGACATCGGGCCATTATAGGGGATTGGGTTGAGTGGAACCCGCTAACGGCTCCGCAGGCGATGGTTATGAAAAGCATAGGCCACAGAGGAAGACCGTCAGGATGGAAACTCCTGAAGGTTATTTCAGGGATCTCGTATCCTTTGATGAGGAGCATGGAGCCGATACCTGATGCCATAATCAACAGGACAGCTCCGAATAAGGGATAAATACGGCCTATGATCCTGTCGATTGGAACGACAGTAGCCACGAAGTAATAAAAGAGAATAATAGCCAGCCAGAAATTCGATTGGGCCAGCAGCCCTGGGAACCCCAGATTTGCCAGAAGTACTGCCGGTCCGGACATGAACACCGTCCCTATAAGTACGAGTAAAATGACGGAAAATGCAATCATTCCACTCTTCATCTGGCTGCCTAAGTATATCCCCACAATCTCAGAAATGCTCTTTCCTTCATGACGGACACTCAACATTCCTGAAAAATAATCATGCACCCCGCCTGCAAAAATACTGCCCAGGACAATCCACAGGAAAGCAGCCGGACCGTATAAAGCTCCCAGAATAGCTCCATATATAGGGCCTAAGCCAGCAATGTTGAGAAACTGGATAAGGAACGTGCTGCGCCAGCTGAGAGGAACAAAATCAATACCATCCTCCCGGGTGTGTGCGGGTGTCCTTCGCGAGGGATCAGCGCCAAATACTTTTTCGACAAACGCACCATAAGAAAAATAACCCAGCACAAGTGCGGCTAGAGAAAGCAGGAAACTGATCATATAATTTAATAATGATACTTTCTATTATTTGCCCATTTCCATTCAAATTTCCCTTCAAATTTCCCTTCAAATTTCCATTCAAATTTCCCTTCAAATTTATCTTTACGTTTCCTTCAAATGTACTCAAAAAACATTCTCTATTAACATGCAGGATTGTTTCACTTCTTCATAAATAAATTGTAAACTAATGAAAACAGAGGAAAACAGAGGAAAAAAACCTTAAAAAATCTAAAAAAATATTAAAAAGTTGAAGATTTAAGCTGGCGATTAGATACGACAGAACAACCCATTTCTATCCGATCTAATCTCCGGCAAACACCTACTCAAATACCTACTGGTACATTACTTCGTATTCTTTTTAAACTCAAACAGAGACTTCTTTTGCCAGGATATAAGCAATCATTTCGGGGTTCAGCTTGCTTTCACCTGAAATCTGTTTTTCGATCTCCTCATTGGTTTTACCTTCGATTTTCATTTCCTTAATATTTTCAATCACTGAGGATGGAACCGCATAATATTCGTTTATGTCTTTCCTGTGTCCCCAGATATCTCCTTCGATAAGCTGAATTCTCTGCATCTGGAAGAACATTTTTATGGAATTTGATACGGTAGCCATATAAGATTTAGGTAACTGAACCACCTCAATCCTCGGGCAGCTCTCTACCAGCTCAAAAATATCCTTGTTTGAAGGTCTGAATGTCAGGTGAACGAGGCGTTCATTCGGATTAAGTGTTGCGATTTCTTCTCTGGAACTAACTACTCTAATTTTCATGTTTTTCCCCCTCTATGACTTTGTTTCAATTTTACTATACTGTAAACTATGCATACTTATTATAAATATTTTTCTTATTAAACTAATATTATTTAGGTAGTATTCCGAAATACGATTCATATATGATTTACAAAATTGACCTAAAAAAGCCGAAAATCAAATGAAAGAATGTTTTTACAAGTTATTTTTTAATCTATGTTTCGGTTTTTACTCTCAACTTTACTATAGTTGCTTCCGAAGTTTAGATCAATTATTTTATCCATTTGTTTCTATCAGCTTCAGGCTCTCATGAGATTTCTTGCATATCTTATAAAGTTTGTTCTTTTTTCCTCAAAAACGAGCATTTGACTTAAACCAACTACGATAGACAATAGAAATCCATCAGATTCAAAAACATTATAAAGAATTAGGTGTTTATACACGACGAGTAGTCCTTTATTAAGATATACATGTTTTTGGTGTTCGCAACATGGGTTTATTTGACGTTTTTAAAAACAGAGCAAAGCACTCTCAAAAGTCTCCCAAAATAGATTATTCGATAACTGACAACGTTTTATCAGTCGGTGATTTTACGGGGGAATATCACCAGTCCCCAAAAGGTAAGTTCATTTTAGCGTGGAAAGATCAAAAAGAAAACGGGAAATATATTTTGCTGGAAAAGGGGAAGATAAAACTTCAGGCTAAAATGAGACACCCTAATAATGGGATGGTTTCAAACCCCGGAGTGTTTATCCTCAGCGATTTGACTTCTAAGGGCATGTATGGGGTATTCCATATAATTAACTCCTATGGAGAGACTCTGATCAAGCAAAGATGTAGGGCAAATATGGGTCCTACCGGTATTTCGGATGACGGACGTTTTGCTGTGTGCCAGGCTCTGGAAAGTACCAGTAAGTCGGATAGCTGCAAACTGTTTTTCTTTGATATAAAGAATAGAAAACTGTTATGGAAAAAAGTGCCTGAAACGGTCGGAACCGAGCTTAGCTGGGCAAAAAGCTACCGATTTGACACAAAAAAGAAAATCCTGTATTTGATACACGGTAAGAATAGAGCTTATCGTTACACTTTCGAAGGTACCTTTCTTGACTCCAAATTGTATAGACATGACTGCATCAGTGTTGGGAACGATATTGAATTTCTTGAAGCCCTTAAAGAACTGAAAGTAGAGCTATCCGAAAATACCGATCCTCGGGAATATGATGCACTTATAGCTCCTCTAAAAAACAGGTTAAAAAGATTCTCTGACAAAGATAGTAAATCAAAAATTCATAGGGTTTTGGGAGAAATACTCTATTTACAGGGAAACAATGCCGGGGCAATAGAACATTTTGAAACCGCACTGAAACTTAATCCGAAGGTGGGAGTGAAAAGGACACTTGATAAATTAAAGAAAACCGCTTAACTTGACGATGCAACATTACAGGGTAAAACCCATCTGCAGGACAAAATTCCAGCGTAAAATTTCATATTCCCGGCGTGATATGAAGTCAAAAACTCACCATGTTTTGAACCGCTTTAAGGCATGCGCCTGTGTTTTCAATGTTTGAAACTTTAATGTTTGAAACTCAAAAGGATTCGAAAAAAGACCTGAAAAAATTATCTGAAAACCGGAAAAACTGGAAATCAAAAGGGCATGAAAATTTTTACTACTTCACGGAATTTCACCCAGCGTAACTCATAAACAACTTTAACCTTCAAGGGCTATAAATTGCCATGGCTGACAGATCACACTCCCGCATGCGCTACGAAAACATTGCCGGAGAACTCCTGTTCGGTGCAGGCGTACTGGCTTTCCTGGGGATTATCACGGCTGAGACCCTCTATCCCGGGTAAGTACATCGCAGAACATGATAAGCGACCTGGGCGCAACCGAACCGCCCAACAGTATTATTATACAACCATTATACAACCGGCTTCAAGCATTTTCAGTTCTTCAATGGCTGTTACTGGGATCTTTTGTTTTACTGCTACCTCTTACAGGGCTGAACCTGTCAAATCTGCGACTCGAAAAGAAACAGGTAAGTTATACCGCTTTCGGGATAAACTGAATTCAGCACCGTATTTCCTGTCCTCAGAATACTTTCTCCTGACGCCGGGAGCCTTATTAAATCTCACAGATAAATATAAGCGCCTCCGCCAGCTTGTCTGGCGGCCCTTCACAAAAAAGAAGAAAAAGCAAAAAACAGGAATTATAGGGCCTTCAGGTCACTTTTACCGGTTAGTTTTTTTACGTTCCATTAATTTTTTTATTTGCTAGCTTTTTCCTTCTTTGTTCTTTTTAGTCTATTTGGGAAAGACCGCTCTCCTGCGTCTAGCGGGACAAGAACGACTCGATATAGAGAGTAACATTGTATGGGGAAGAAATCTTAATTTAGTTCGGCTGAGTGAAACGCCTTCTCTAATCTATAAAGTAGTCTGCTTGAGCGGAGCGAAACAGACAGCGCACTGCAGAGTCGCAACTCTGCCGAAACAGACCGCTCACTGCAGAGCCGCAACTCTGCTGGCGAAACTCGGGCGGGTCAGAATCAAAGAGTTTAAGGGTCAGAATCAAAGAGTTTAAGTTAGACATTGTTTTTTTCAAAAATATCAACCATGTAAAGGTGGCCCACCTACCTTTTAGACCATATTCATATTCTGAGTATATAGAATTCAGGTTTTTGTGATAAGCCGAATAGTACTAATAATTATGTTATGAATTCTGAAGTATAAACAAATAAATTTGATTTAGTAATACTTATTTATATAAAATTATTAATTAAGTAATACAAAAGCTCAAAAAAATAATATTTAAATATCTTAAAATTATAGATAGATTTGGGAGCATAATATTAGAAAATATTAAAAGACGATCATGATAACCTGTACAGGTGGTGTTTATAAAACTGAAAGGACTAAAGTAAAAAAATTATAAAATATCCCACTCCAAGAATTAAGGCTACTATTTTTGAATGGAATGCAAATTGCATAGCATATGTGAAGAAGAATTCAGGGTATTCCAGCTTCTATTAATTCCTGGCAAAGTAGTCTACCTTGAAGTAGAGAACATTATCTGCAAAGAGAAAACCGGTTTCCGGGAAGACGAAAAGGGTAAATCTTTAATGACCACAGAATCAAGCGAATAAATCTGTAATATACTGTCAAGTTTGGCAAATTCTTGCATTACAGAACTATTTTGAGATTGGCAAGGGTTAATAATCAGAGACGTAGGAAAAAAGAGGTGCAAACATGCAAGTAAAAAGTATGGAGGATTTTAATAAACTGGAAAAGCCAAGGGTCCAAAACATTCCAGGTTTTTATGGAGAAAGGCTGATTGAAGGTGTTGTTGTAAAGGATACTAAACTGTTTAGCGATGAGAGAGGCTTTTTGACCGAGCTCATACGTTTAGACGATGAAGATATGAAAGCACAGGATATCAAACAGATAATTGCTTCCTATTCTTATCCCGGAATGATAAAAGGCTGGCATCTTCACTCTAAACAGGAAGATCACCTGTTTTGTGTAAGTGGAATGGTAAAAGTTGTCTTATATGATTACAGAGAAGACTCACCTACGTATAAAGTTTTGAATGAAATTTTTATGGGGGATAGGTACCCACGTACGGTTTATATCCCACCAGGAATCTTTCACGGTACAAAAAATGTAGGCAATGATGTATCTGTAGTGATAGGAATGCCTTCCCTACTCTATGACCCTGAAGATGTTGACGAAAGACGGGTTAATCCCATTTCCAATAATATTATTCCCTATAATTGGAACTGCAAAATGGAATGAAGCAGATCAGAAAACAGCCACGATGATAAAAATTTTTATTTTTTTAGATATTTAAGAAAACATTCAAAATAGAATAAAGGACTGATAAGCAAGGTCTGATAAGCAATATCCATTAAAAATATCTTTATATATAGATAAAAAACAAACATTAAATTCTGCAAAAAACATGCACAAAGGAACGAAAGTGCTTTTCAAATCACAGTACTTTCATTCCAAATAAAATAAAGCTGAAGGGAATCATCTTCGGCATAGATATTATGTTTCATTAATGGAGTATAGATATTTAAGTTTCATTAAGAGGATATGGATTTTTATCCAGATATGGGTTTAAGATATGGGTTTAAGATATGGTTCTCAGACATGTCTCAGACAGTATTTATGTCATCCAGATAGACGACATCATGACATATCCTTTTGATTAAATTTTTTTCGTGGCTTACGACCAGTACTCCGATGTTCATTTTTTCAACCACGTCCACAACGATATTCCAGATTTGAGCCTGGGTAATGGCATCCACCATTGTGGTTATTTCGTCCGCTATCAAAAATTTGGTTTCGGGACTTAAAGCCCTTGCAAGGGCAAATCTCTGGAGTTCACCCCCCGAAAGCTCATTTGGCCAGCGGTTAAGCCATTTATTTTTTATTCCGAAGGAATCCAGAATATCCCGGGGGACCGTATGTCCTTCATTCAAAATATCCTTCATTTTCCATCTGGGGTTTACGGCTTTTTCAGGGTGCTGAAAGACAAGCTGGACCGGGTTATAACCTTTTGAGGGAATTGCTTTTTCGTCGAGACTTACCTTCCCTTGGTAATTGTTTTCGTAGCCTGCCAGGATTTTACAGAGGGTCGATTTGCCGCTTCCGCTGTCCCCGATCAGTCCCAGCACCTCTCCACGACCTAAAGATATATTCACATCGTTTAAAATCAAATTGCCTCTTTTGTATCCGAAACTGATATTCTCGGCCTTAAGGGACATTATTGCACCTCACCTCTCCTCCGTTTACCATTTTAAACTGGGGGATACCCTGAGAACAGAGCTCGTTCTTTTTAGAACACCTTTCATAAAAGACACATCTGTCAATAACTTCGTCCAGCATTGGCTGGTGCCCTTTAATTGCCTGGAATTTGTTCTGGGGAAGGGCATTCCAGAGAGCCCGGGTATATGGGTGCCTTAAATTCTCTCCGTCATTTTTGAAATCTTCAACATTCGCTACTTCCAGAACCGTCCCTGCATAGAATACTGCAATTTTATCCGAGATTTTTAACGCAGCTTCGATATCGTGAGTGATAAGGATCACCGCACAGCCCCTGTTTGCCATGTCCTTGAAGTAACTCAGGGTTTCATTCAGGGTTTTTTCGTCCAGGCCCGGAGTCGGTTCATCTGCAATTACAAGCTTTGCAGAACCCATAACGGCAGTAGAAACCAGAACCCTCCGGGTCATCCCTCCCGAAAGCTCATGGGGAAACATTTTCTCAACATCCGGTTTCAAATCGTATTTCCGAAAAATATCCCGCTGAAGTTGCTTCATCATGCCTTCGTTTTCCTCATCAACTGAGCCTATTACCTGATTCGAAATTCGCATTAAAGGGTCCAGATAGGTTGTGGACTGAGGGACAAGCGCTATTTCTTTTCCCCTTATTTTTTCTTTAATCTGCTGAGTGAGTTTTTTGCCATCGTATTCCATATTCCCGGCAAGTTTCGCGTTTGAAGGCAAAATCCCTAAAATCGCATGAGCCAGAAGACTTTTACCGGATCCGCTCGAACCGACAACAGCCAAAACCTCGCCTCTGTAAGCTTCTATACTCAAATTACAGATCACTTTTAACTCGGTTTGCCGGAGCCCGGCAGCGTATTGAATAAAAGAAAGGGAAAGGTCTTCTACTTTTAATAGAGGTTCGATCTCCTTCCTTTCTTCATTGTTTATTTCAGTTTTGTTTCCCATATTGACACCATTCAGATCTTATTTCATTTTCGTGAGCACTTATTCGTGAGCACTTATTCGTGAGCACTTATTCGTGAGCACTTATTCGTGAGCACCTATTCATGAGCACTTATTCGTGAGCACTTTTTGGATCCATCAATTTCCCCAAATTTTCTCCTATCATATCAAATGCAAGGACCACAATCAGCAGGGATAAGCCCGGGAAGAAGGCAAGCCACCAGTATCCTGCCGAGAGATACCTCATAGATTCTGACAGAATTATGCCGATTGCCGGTTCGTGGGGGGAAAGTCCGAACCCCAGGAATGTGACGGACGCTTCGTGCAAAATGGCATGGGGAAACAGCAAAATCGTACCCAGCAAGATCTGGGGGATTAGATGAGGCAGGATATGTTTTGTAGCTATCCACCACTTTGATTTGCCAAGGTTTCTGGAGATATGGATGTATTCCTGGGTTTTTAACTGCTTGATTTCGGCCCTTACAACCCTGGTCAGGCTTGTCCAGTGCGTTAATGCAACCCCGACAATAACCCCTGTAGCTCCTCCTCCCAGGCCTATGGAAATAAGGATTATTAACAGCAGGTGAGGGATTGAAAGAAAGAGGTCCACAAGCCAGGATACAAAAGAATCTGCGGTCTTTCCTGCACTTGAAAGCAGACCTAAAATTACGGTCAGAAAAGTACTGATTACGGAAGCAAAAGCTCCGATAACTATGCTCAGGCCCAGGCCTTCCAGGGTTCTTATAAACATGTCCCTTCCCATCCAGTCGGTCCCGAAGGGGTGTTCAAGGGATGGAGCAAGGTTTTTGGAACCAAAGTCCGTTGGTAAGGACTCGCCTTCTACAAGGAGGCTTGAAACCACAATTGCAAGCAGTAAAAGGGACGTGAAACCGATTATAAGAAACGTCTTCTGCCTTAAATTCAGTCCGGGGAATAAGCTTCTGTTAACGGTTACGACAGCAGTGCTCATATTGTTGTCTCCTGCTGTTTTATCCTCGGATCTATGAATTCATAGATAATGTCAGCAATGAGGTTTCCAGTAAAGACAAACACCGCACTTACAAGAACTATTCCCAGAAGTAGAGGTACATCAGACATTAAGCCTGCTGCTACTGTAGCCCGCCCAATACCGGGATAGGAAAAGACCTGTTCAACCAGAACCGCACCGCCAAACAGTTCACTGAAACTTAAAAACTGCAGGGTAATGGCGGGGAGGGCAACGTTCCTAACCCCGTGCCTTAAGACAAGGTCCAGCCCTTTTTCACCTCTTGCCTTTGCAAATAACACATAATCGCTGGACATAACTTCGGTTAATTTTTCTCGGGTAAACATTGCAATCTGAGCAACACCGAGTAAACTCAAAGTCAGTGCAGGGAGGATTAAGTGCTCTATCCGGTCAAAAAAAGTCACGTTCTCAGCCGTAACCCCTATGGGTACGCTTAAACCTATAGGGAACCAGCCTAACTGCACGGAAAATATCATCAAAAAAACCAGGGCCAGCCAGAATGTCGGGGTGGCGGTTAAAATGTAACAGTAGGTTTTTATTGCCCGGTCAAACAGGGTCCCTTTATGCATTCCGGAAGCGATTCCCAAAATGAAGCCCAGAACTCCTGAAATCATCCAGGAAGAAGCCATCAGAGCCAGAGACGCTGCAAACCTTTCTTTAATCACGTCAGTAACAGGCATCCTGTAAATCAGTGAGACTCCGAAATCCCCTTTGAGAATATCTCCGGCCCAGTTCAGGAATTTCTCCTCTGGCGGCGTGTTAACTCCCCAGTATTCTTCAAGTTTGGCTTTATGCTCCGCACTCACCGCCATCTCTCCAAGATAAGCTCGAACGGGGTCTATAGGCGAGTATTGAATGAGCATGAAACTTACAAAAGAAACTATAAGCAAAAGGCTTATTAACCGGAGAATTTTTTTCCCTATAAAGCCTGATATTTTTGCATTTTCTGACACGTTATTCCCTCAATCACAGCGATTATAATACAACTATATTTCACACCAGTGACACACATTATTAATAATTGACCAAATTTTCACACCCAGGAATTGAAAAACGGGCTTCTACAAGCATCAACTTCCATAAGCGTTCTTCAATTATCTCCTGCCGATCCCGGCTTAGGGTAAAAACGTAGCATGATTGATATTTACATCATTTTTACTGCAAATATCACTCACCTGAAGTTATCACTTACCTGAAGTCGAGCTGGATTCATCTATCCTTGTCCACTCATAGATATTTCCTAAAATATCCGACCCGGCATTCTGTTGCGGAGTCCCGAGATCCAGGGTTTCGTCCATAGCGTACAGATAATCCATTGTAACCAGCCATAACCAGGTTGCATCGCCTGCAGGCCCGTAACCGGTGCTCCCGTCGTATGCAGCTAACTGCCAGAATTTTGTGGCCTGGGCCTGGTCTGACGACCTCAGCGCCGATTCCAGATACCCATCTACCACAGGATTACTGTAAAGGCCCGGATTCATGTAAGTAGCGTCGGCTTCTTTACTGTGGTACTGGTGATACAGATTGAAGGTATCTATGCTGCTGTAAGCGTACAGGACAGCTGAACTGTACTGGTTTGCGTAGATCTCGTCCCAGTTTGTGCCCATAAGGTTAATTTTTATACCCATTTTCCGGGCCTGCTCGCTTACAGCCACTGAAAGAGCCTGCCTTGTCTGGTCCGAGGAAGAATAGTACAGGTCAAATTCCGCCTCAGTCCCGTTCTTTTCCCGGATCCCGTCGCCATCAGAGTCTTCCCACCCTGCAGCTTCGAGGACTTTTATGGCTTCCTCAAGATTCGAGTCCTTAATTTTAGCTTCAGGGTTTCCGAATTCCCGCTGGTCCACTCCGGTATATTCCACATCTCCTTTTCCGTACAGGACTCCGTCAAGTATGGCTTTCCTGTCGATCCCCGTGTTCAAGGCTTTTCGAATTGTTATATCGGCTGTTACATTATTGCCTATAGGGTCTCCCTGAAGGCTTTTACTGCCGGTATCATACTGCGTCGGAAAAGAAACCCCAAAGGCTCTTGAGGAGGGAAGGGAGATAAAGTCGTACCCGTCTATGGTTTGATTTACATTGTTGATTTCGATTTCAGCTATGTCCACTTTCCTGGACTTTGCAGCTGCAAATGCAGTATCTTTATCTAGGAATAACATGGTTATTTTTTTGAAGTACGGCTTCTGTCCGTAGTAATCGGGATTGTATTCAAATATTGCCTGCTGGCTCCTATCCCACTGGACCAGCTTGTACGGGCCTGACCCAACAGGATTGCGCCCGTAGGTCTCTTTTTCATATGCATGTTCCGGCACGATTCCGACGTACCTGAGCCTCCATATGAAACTGGACTGAGGTTCCTGTAATTTGAATTCGACTGCGGTATCATTTATTGCCCTGGCACTTTCAAGATTACTCATGTCCAGTTCGGAATTACTGCCAACTGCAGTATTGAAGGTAAACGCCACGTCGTTTGCAGTTAATTTTTCCCCGTCTGTGAATTTGATATCATCCCTTACATTTACGGTCCAGGTCTTCCCGTCGGGGCTGACAGAATAACCTGTAGCAAGATCGTTAATTATACTCCCGTCATCAGCCGATTTAAAAAGGGTACTCTGTACCAGCGGCTCAAAATTCACATGCCCGCACCCCCAGCCCTGCAGCGGATCAAAACCTGTATCCGGTTCTCCAGTATGTGAATAAACATTCACAACAAGTTCATCGGAAGCTCCGGAAACCGAATTGACCGGCGCCCCGGATGACATAAAAACTAAAATAAGCGCCAGAACTACAACTACTACCCCTAGCAGCAAATATTGCTGGTTTTTTTTAATTTAAATCCCTCCTCCTTCCTTAATGCATAATCAGGACATAGCCCAGCCTTACTCATTAGCCAGATATTTCTCAATTAGCCAGATATTTCTCAGGATCATTTTCTAGCCCAATCTTACTCATTAGCCCGGGTATTACTCATGATAACTTCCTGGCCCCTTATTACTCATGATCAGATCCTCAAGCTCTCCGGCAGGAAATCAAAAAGGAAAAAAGGGAGTTCAAGTAATGTCGAAACTTAACTCCCGGTTTAGTTTTCCGTGCGTTTCCATTCCAGGATGTTCCCGAAGATGTTTGCACCGTGAGGCTGTATTCTGGGGGTCCCTATATCCAGGTCCTCGTCCATAATGTAGACGTAATTGATGGTTGCCATCCAGAGCCAGGTAGCATCTCCTTTTTCGGAAAAGCCCGTTGTCCCGTCCCAGGCAGCAAGCTGCCAGTTTTCATTTGCAGCGTCCTGGTCAAAACTGGTTATGGCAGCTCTCAGGTAGCCGTCCACAGCAGGATTGCTGTACATTATTACGTTGTTGTAGTTTGACGGGTCGTAGCTCTTGCTGTAATACCTCAAATAGATGTCAGTCGGGTCCAGAGAACCGTAACCGAAGACTACAGGAGTCGAATGGACAAGGGTATCAATTTCATTCCAGCTTTTACCCTCGACCTTAATGTTTATCCCAAGTTTTCTGGCTTCTTCGGAAACTGAAACTGCCAGTGCCTGCCTTTCCATTGCACTTGAAGGGTATAGCAGGGTAAACTCGGCTTTTTCTCCGTTCTTCTCAAGAATGCCATCCCCATCAGTATCTTCCCAGCCGGCTTCGGTTAAAATTTCTTTTGCACCTTCGAGGTCTCCGTCTTCAAAAATAGCTTCCTTATTACCCCAGGGTAATTTGTCAACACCCGTGAACTCCTCTTTCCCCTGCCCGTTCAAAGCTCCATTGATCAGGACCTGCCTGTCTATCCCGATATTCAGGGCTTTTCTTATTGCAGCATCCGAGGTTACATTGTTTCCGATTGCATAGCCGTTTTCATTTTTCTTGCCCGTATTTGCCTGCAGGGGGAAGCTTATTCCCCGGGCATCAATAGAGTCAAGGGACACTATTTTCATCCCATCTACCTCCTGATAGGCGTACGAAGCCGGAATTTCGGCAAGGTCGACCTGCCCTGCCCTCGCAGCCGCAAAAGCAGCATCAGAAGCCATAAAAAGCATGGTTATCTTTTTAAAGTACGGTTCCTGCCCGTAATAATCCGGGTTTGCTTCAAAGATGACCTGCTGCCCCTTATCCCACTGCACGAACATGTACGGGCCCGATCCTATAGGATTCTGCCCGTAAGATTCGCTGTAGGCGTGTTCGGGGACAATCCCCAGGGCTACGAGCTTATTGATGAAAGTAGATTGAGGGTCATTCAGGTAAAATTCGACCGTATAATTATCGATTGCAGAAGCGCTTTCCAGCATGGACAAGTCCAGACTCCCGCTGCCTTCTGCTGCCGTATTAAAGGTGAAGGCTACGTCCTCAGCAGTTAAAGGCACTCCGTCATGGAATTTAACATCGTCCCTTATTGTAACCGTCCATTTTAACCCGTCACTGCTTACCGTATAATTCGTTGCCAGGTCATTGATCAGACTCGCCTGGCTGTCCAGTTTGAAAAGTGTACTCTGGACAAGGGGTTCACTGCTTTTGCCCCAGCCGCTAATAGGGTTGAAGCCTGCTTCGGGCTCTCCCCCATGGGTTCCTACGGCTGCTATAAGTTCATCCGACCCCGGAGAATTCAATTCGTCAACTTCTTCGGAGACCATTTCTCCGGCAAGCTGGGAAGCCTGGTCAACGGACTTCGAATCTGCATCCGAACCGGAAATCGAACTGACAACAACAAAAGCCGCTATAATTATGATTACTGAGCCTATGAGCAAATATTGCTGGTTTTTCTTAATCGAAACTCCTCCTCAACCTTTTCCTCAATTTAATATTAAAGTCCACAATTATTCTTACGGAAATTCACGAATCCATATTGTAATAACTGAAAGACCTTTTTTTTGAATAATACTTTAAAAAATAAAAATAACACTAAAGTATTACTTTCTCAACTAATAATTATACTGAATTTAATAAATTCATTTTAAGTATATATTCTTTCCGAAAAAAATGTATTACTAAGATATTCCTTTTCCAGCATTTTGTATTACTTGATATGAAAATCATCTTTTACATAGATCTTTAGTTAGCTGTAACCATCATATGCTGAAAAACAGGAATTAAAATAGGAATTAAAACAGCAAGTAAAACAGCAAGTAAAACAGCAAGTAAAACATAAAGAACGAATAAAAAATTGCCAGTCTGCACTCAGTAACCGGAATAGCCTCAAGTGCAAATAAAAAGCAGTTAAATATGAAAATAAAACTTTATGGAGGTAAAAGCTCTCCATAAGCTCATTTTAACCTGAAAATTTCATGATTTCTCTATTTATGAGATCTTTATTATTCTCTTTTCGATCATTTGCTCCTGATTCTCTCCTCTCCATTCTCTCCCGAGCTTGATTCGATCTCAGTTTATGCGTTTCCAATCGTAGATATTTCCATATGGGTCTCCTCCATGAGGCTGGGTTTTGGGAGTACCTATGTCCAGAGTGTCATCAACAAGGAAAATATAGTTCGGATCTATAATGTATAATTTAGCTGCATCTCCTCTTGCCGAAAAACCGGTGCTACCGTCCCATGCAGCTAATTTAACGTAGTTGTACGCCTCTTCTAAAGTTGAACTGTTTTGGGACGCTATCAGGTAAGCATCAACTTTCGGGTTATTGTAATACCCTGTATTACTATATTCGCCTCCGGCAAGTGAGCTGAGGTAGGAGGTGTATACGGGGTCCAGGTCATTGGTCCCATAGCCCGAGATTGAAGGGTTTGCATACTTTACAGTGATTAGTTCATTCGAACTCTTCCCTTCAGGGATTAGCTCAATTCCGAATTTTACAACCTGATCTGCAAGGGCAAGGGCGAGAGCCTGACGGTCAGGGTTATTTGAAGGATAATAAAGCATAAGGGATGCCTTCAGCCCATTTTTCTCGACTATCCCGTCTCCATCAGTATCGGTCCACCCGCCTTCTTCCAAAATTCTTACAGCTTCCTCCGGGTCTGCATCTTCAACCATAGCTTCCGGATTTACCCAGGGAAGGTGATCTACCCCGGTAAGCTCCTTGTCCCCAAAACCGTTCAGCACGTCGTCAATAAGCGACTGCCGATCTATTCCCACATGCAGGGCTTTTCGGACAGCAAGATCCGATGTGATATTGTTTCCAATCGGATAGCCGTCTTTAGTTTTATTACCTGTATCCGGAGTCAGTGGCAGTGAGATGTAAGTAGAGTCGTATGAAGCTACAGGCACCACTTTCATGCCCTCTACTTCTTCTCTTGCGCTTGTTGCAGTAATCTTTGCAAAGTCAACGTCCCCTTTCTTTGCAGCAGCAAAAGCAGCGTCATTTTCCAGATAGAGAATGGTAAATTTCTTAAAATAAGGTTTCTGCCCATAATAGTCCTCATTTCTCTCAAATATCGTCTGCTGCCCCTTATCCCACTGAACAAATTTATAAGGCCCGGACCCTATCGGATTCTGTCCATAAGAATCATTATAAGCGTGCTCCGGAACAATCCCCAGCCTCCCAAGCGTGTTGATAAAAGTTGCGCGAGGATTTTTCAGGGTGAACTGCACAGCAGTATCATTTAACGCTTCAGCCCTCTCAAGTGCCGTCAGGTCCAGATATCCCGCCGATACCGCCGCCGTATTAAACGAGAAAGCCACATCTTCCGCAGTCAATGCCACTCCATCAGTAAATTTGACATCATCCCTTATGGTAACAGTCCAGACCAAACTGTCCTCACTAACAGAATACCCCGTAGCTAAATCATTAACAAGGGACATGTTACTATCCCACTTGAAAAGCGTACTCTGAATCAAAGGCTCATGATAAGTCCCCCAGCCATACATCGGATCAAAGCCCGCCTCCGGTTCCCCTCCATGAGCCGAAGCCGCCGAAATCAATTCATCCGGGCTCCGGGCAGAATTGCTTGGCACTGAAGTGTATGCCAGAGTAGCAATTGCTAAAACCACAAATATTATTCCCATGATCAGGTACTGCTGATTCCTCTTAATAAGAATCCCTCCTCCTTTTTACAAAAAACCCGTTATTTCGTGAGTATTTTCCAGCCATAAACAAGTCCAGAAACCTCCAGATAACATGTTTGAGTCTAAAAATAACATTTAAGCACTACTTTTCTAAAGAAAATTATTACTCCCTGTTTAGAACCAAATTTCTATAAATAAGTTCTGAAATTTTTGTGTTACTAATATCAACTTAAGAAGTAGTAAAGTACGATTAAATTATAATTTTGGCCAGTTAAGAAATTTTTTGAGAACTTGCAATAAAACGCACATGAAATTCTTCGAATAACAGGCACAAAAAGATGAAAGTACGCATGGACTTTCATACCAAAAGAATGATACCTGCACAAATTCACAAAAAAGATTCAGTAAAAAGAATTGAAACTATATGCTGATGAAAAAGGTTACACGCACAACAGTAGCAATCAAAAACAAAAGTTTAATAGAAAGAAAAGCATATTTTGAGATGTCTCCATACCACTATAACCCTGTTTTTCTTGTATTTATAAAGGGTTTGATAATTTTCCAGCAAGAATTTTAGCCCCAAAAAAGGGGCGATTTCAGGCCTTTTCCGGCCAAATAACGGAAAATTTTGCCCTATTCGAGAGCAAGATCCACTAAAACAAGGATTGAAACCAATATGTGTTGAGTTGTCTGCGTCCCGTGGGTCACATTCGAGAGCAAGATCCACTAAAACAAGGATTGAAACCACACATGAATTATGAGATTGGGAAACAGAATTATTATTCGAGAGCAAGATCCACTAAAACAAGGATTGAAACTATGCTGTAGCCACCAATAACGATGCTGCAAACACATTCGAGAGCAAGATCCACTAAAACAAGGATTGAAACTTGCAGGGGTAATCATGACTATACAATTAAGAAACAATTCGAGAGCAAGATCCACTAAAACAAGGATTGAAACTGAATGCTGTAATAGCTGTACTTTTAATTTCCATTAATTCGAGAGCAAGATCCACTAAAACAAGGATTGAAACCGGTAACCATCACTTTTGAAATTTCCTCTTAACATTATTCGAGAGCAAGATCCACTAAAACAAGGATTGAAACCAGGTCAAACATGCCATATTCAAAATACATAAGAAGGAGTCGGCTCCTAGGAACGAAGATTTGCAAGCGAAACGTAAGCCTCTGACTTCGCCTGTAAGGTTCGAAGACGTCGGGAAGACGCAGGACGTTAGCTGAAATATTCTGCATACAAAGATGCCGACGTCCTGTCGGCGATTTGCTGTGCCACACACTGGAAAGAATATCTTCTGTCTGAATTATTTCTAAATATAACTAAAAATATAATATGAAATAACGATTTGGGGATGTATTGAATGTGATTAAAACAATTCTATTTGATATCGGTTCTACTATTTTGTACGAAGAAGACATTTATAACGCTTTACTGGAAAAAGAACGAATCATTCTTAATCAAAAAGGTTATAATATTTCCGAAGATGAATTTAGTACTGTTTTAAACTCGAGTATTCTATGTAGAGAATCAAATCCTATTAGAAGTATTGCGTGGAAATGTACAGCACCCGATAAAGCTGCTTGTGAACAGATTATTAGATTAACCAGAGGATATACCGATGAATTAGTAAAGTATATCCTCGTAAATTAATACCTGGCATAAAGGAAGTTATAAGAAATCTATATAATAAGTATACACTTTCACTTGCCGATAATGCTAATGCTGACATTAAGAATGTTTTAAAGGATTTAGGTGTTTTACAGTATTTTTCTTGTACAGATATATCAGATGATATAAAAATCAGCAAACCCGACTGTAAATTTTTTCAATATTATCTGGATAAATTGTCAACTGAACCGATAGAAACAATTTTTATCGGAGACAGACTTGATAACGATATTATTCCAGCAAAGGTTCTTGGGATAAGAACAATATGGTTCAAAAATGGAATTTACGGGATTTTAGAGCCAAAATCACAAAGTGAAATGTCAGATGTTATTATTGAAAATGCTTTCGAGATATTAAATGCAGTTGACTATATAGAAAGCAGTTCAGTGTATGCATTGTAAGAATGGCAGCTGGTTCACATTCATTATATTTTTTGAAGAAATTCGTGAGCAAGATCCACTAAAATCTACGATAAAGCATAACTTATCAAATTATCTGATAATAACGTCACTCCTTGCCGGACCTACTCCAATGTATTTGACCGGAACCCCAACCAATTCTTCAATCCTTTTTATGTAACTTTTTGCATTCTCTGGCAAATCGTCAAAACTATTTACCCCTCTCGTTGTGCATTCCCATCCGGGCAGCGTTTCATATTCTGCTTTGACCTGACCCAATATTTCCGTATCCGGAAAGACCGACAGTATTTGATCCTGGTAACGGTAACTCGTACATATTTTTATTTCAGGCAGGCTGTCCATTTTGTCAAGTTTGCATATGGCAAGTGTATCAAAACCATTGATCGTATGGGCATAGCGCAATACGGGAATGTCCAGCCAACCCAGGCGCCTGGGTCTTCCTGTCCTTGCCCCAAACTCATCATCGATATTCTTTCCAGTTCCCCTGAGTGAAACGATACAGTTGTCAAGCACCTCCGTCGGAAAAGGACCGTCTCCCACCTGGCTTGAAAAGGCTTTTGCAACCCCAATAACAGAGGTGATTGAACGAGCAGGAATCCCCGAACTAACAGCCGCATAGGCAGCAATTGGGTTGGAGGATGTCACAAAAGGATATATACCCAAATCAATATCTTTCATAACGCCGAGCTGGCCTTCAAAAAGAATTCTTTTATTCTCTTTCATCATATTGTGGATCAATGTAAAGGCATCAACGATATGTTCATTATACAGTTTGTACCAATTGCTGCAGTATTCACAAAGCTGATCTACTGTATATTGGGCAGCGCCGAAAAAAGACAGCTGATGATTGATCGCAGGCAGTACCTTTTCAAAATGACTTTTTAAATAGTCTTGATGGGCCAAATCCCCAAAACGGATATTTGTTCTTGTCGCCCTGCCAGCATAGGCCGGACCAATTCCCCGCTTTGTTGTGCCAATGGACATTCCACCAGACTGTTCGTTTAGCTCGTCCAAATCCCTGTGATAAGGCATTAATATGTTGGCTCGTGTTGATATTTTCAGGTTATCAACCGACATACCGGCAGAGGTAATTTGTTTCATTTCTTTTTGCAGCTCATCCGGATTTACAACCATACCGGTTCCAACAAGACTGATTGCGTTTTGATTAAAAATTCCACATGGGATTAAATGCATTTTAAACGTACCATATTGATTAACCACTGTATGCCCTGCATTGTCTCCACCCTGAAAACGGATAACCAAATCATAGTCCTGTGCTATCAAATCCACCATTTTTCCTTTGCCTTCGTCACCACACTGTGCGCCAACGATAACTGTTACACTCATAAATTTTCTCCATTAAGATTCCTTCAACATTCGGCAACGACATTAACTTTTGATAATTTATAACAGTTGCGTTTTTGGAATAATAGTTCCTGATTTTATGTAGTCCTTTGGCTTGCATTTAATAAGTTATTCTGATTTTCCACCCGTCTGCCAAAAAAGGATTTATTATTGATAATATCACAAATCCATTTCATTCGTTATTAAGTACGATGCTATCGAAAGAAATGTGTTATTTTTATTGTTGCTTCTGCAAATCTGGAATTACCGTTCAAAAATTAACGGGCGATTACAGTAGGCATTTTTACGTTAATAGATTCCTTGATAGATTTCTTCATTCCTTAAAGGTTCCTTAACCAATAATTCCTTTACCTAATTTAGTTCATGTATCAGATTTGAAAGTATCCTGAATTGCTGAAACATGCCTACCTCAACTTCAAGCAGGTAACTCATCATTATATTTATTCCTAAAGGAGCAGTAAACCCTTTACGTAAAAGTGGTAAAGAATATCTGGGCAACGTTAGGAACACTGCAGAAGAAACAACACACTGCAGAAAAGAGGAGGAGGATTACTTCCATCTTGAGTAACCTTCGTGCTTGTATGCATACAGGCTACATTATAGATTTTCTCACCAATTATTTAATTCAGAACTTAATTCAGAACTTAATTCAGAACTCTCCAAAATACAACAAGCTATCCAAATTCTCAAATTGCACTAAAGTCCTGCACCTGCACCTGAAGGCTGGAGGAAATGAGAATTTAAGTGCAAAGCCTCAGTCCTTGAGGCCTTTGTATATATAAATTGGGCGGACATATAGATACTCACCCTTTTCTGCCGTTTCTGCAATGTCATTGCAAAACCTGTCGTAATCATCTTTGCTTATTATCCCGGCCTCTACCATGTAACTAAATTCCCTGATCATATTCCATCCCAGACTATTTTCTTTAAAATCAGTCTCGATATGGTTAAAAATATGAATCTCGCCATTAAATAATCCTGTGGAATTGAACATTCCCCAAAGCCTTCTTCCCATCCAGGAATCAGCTTCATCCATCCAGGGTTGTTGCCATCCACTATACTTCTTGAGAATATCACTTATTAGATTTTTATCATGTCCGTTATATACTACTGAATCCCAATCACAGTGACAGCAAATAACCTGACCTTTTTCTTTGAGTACCCTGTATATTTCAGAAGCCAATCTTGGCTTATCTGCTATACACTCAACTGCGTTCATTGAATAAACAATGTCAAAGCTTTCATCATCAAACCCCAGACCCTGTGCTACATCCATATGGTAGAATTCTATGCCTTCGTTTTGATATGCGTTCTTAGCAATTAATATTGATTTTTCCAGCTTATCAATTCCAACAAACCTTGACCCATTAATACAATTCATTTCATCTTTGAAGTATTTCAAATCCTGTCCACGACCGCATCCAAGATCTAGAAAACTATTACAATTCCCCGGATTTATAAGCCTATAAATAAAGCTTCCAAAAATATTACTATACATTCGACTCAATCCTCTAATATCTATAGAATGATCTTATCTATAGAATAATCTAGTGTGTCACTTTTTAAAATCTCCATAAACACTTCATCATATTATTTTTTTTCTACGGAGTGGCTCTGGATTTTCCTGCCAATTTCTTTGAATTCCCATTTTCTGATGTATTTATTGCAGCATATTTCCTGAGAAGATCTTGAGCATAAATATTATCCAGATTGAGACTTCAGATTGAGACATCTGAAATGCTTAATCCACTAAAAACCTCCCAACCATCAGATAAAAGATTTTCCAGAATCTTTTTCTTATTTTCAGACTCAGACTAATGCACTTTAATGCCTGATCTAAATATCATGTAACCTCAAAATCACCTTTATTCAGTGACTCGGCGGAATGTCTCTCCACACGTAGAGCTTCCATGCACCTATGCAGTTAAAGTTTAGAGAATATTTCTCCGGATTTGGGTAATACATTACTGGATTCCATTGCTCATCGGTTAAGAGGTCTTCTTGCCTCTATGTTACCAGTTGATTTCGGGACAAAAAAACCCCAAAACCTGAAATAGGGAGATTCAAGTATACTCATTGGTGAATAATTAATGAAAGATACTTCCGAGAAGGTTTATCAGCTAAAACTTTCCATGAAAGGCATTGTCCCTCAGATCTGGCGGCGAATCCAGGTGCCGGAAAACTATACCTTCTTTGACCTTCATAATGCTATCCAGGCTGTAATGAATTGGGACGACTACCATTTGCACGAATTCGAAATGAAAAATCCCAAGACAGGAGTGCCTGTAAAAATTGGGGCTGAAGATGAAGGTTACGAACATTTCAGCGACACGTTGCTGCTTGTGCCCGAGGAGAAAGTTAAACTCTCTAAATTATTCACACTGGAAAACAAGAATGCTCTGTATACATACGATTTTGGGGACGACTTGCAGGTAAAGATCCGGCTTGAAAAAATCCTTCCAGGAAAAGAAGGAATGAAATATCCTGTCTGCACTGCCGGAAAAAGAGCAGCTGTTCCTGAAGACATTGGGGGGATCTGGGGCTATGCAGATATGCTGGAGATCCTGAAGGATCCGGAACATGAAAAATATGAAGATGCTGTGGAATGGCTGGGGGAAGATTTTGACCCCGAGTACTTTGACCCAAAGGACATTTTATTCTGAAGCCGAGAACTTCGAAGCCTCCAATAAAAATATATGTCTCTAAAATAGAAAAAATGTCGATTCTGAATTAATCCTCAAAAAACAAGGGAACTAACCAAAATGTCAAAGAAAATTGGTAGAAATGATCCGTGTCCATGTGGCTCAGGCAAGAAATATAAACATTGTTGTTTAGGTAACAAGGGAGCCACTATAAATCGAACCACTTCAAAATCCGAAAAACCAGTTGTTAGTCGGTTAGCCATTATGAGATTTGAACAGAAATTACAGGATAAGCCCGAAGAATTGGAAAAAATTGGCAAGGAAATTGAAAAATACTCTGATGATAAGGATATAAACTTCAAAGATTTCATTCTAAGAAGCTGGAACCTGAATAAAGTAAGAGATATGAGCACTTCGGAAATAATTGAAAAATTGGAGTCAATGAATATCGATTTCGAAATAGAACGTTTCAAAAAACAGGCTCGAAATTATATCTCCGCAATTCAGTTAGCAGAAGATCATTATTTCACACAGAATTTCCAGGCGCCAGACCAGGAAGAAGATTTCATCTGGTTGGCAATAATAGAATTATGGAACCGGATAATCCCAGAAAAATGGAATATGGAAATGATTGATGATTTAATTCAAGAAGGCTATGAAGACATTGAAAAACGGAATTACGGGGATGGGATGGAAAAGTGGGAAAAAGCGTGGAACATGATAATGAGTATTGTTCCCCCTCATATAAAATCTGTTAAGGATGCTGATAAATTCATTTCCGGTCTAACACAAAGTATTTTTAATTGGTGTCAGGATTTTGAAATGGAGTTAGCTAACGCAGCGGTGGAAGATAACTCCTTTTATTTGAAGAGGATAAAATACTGCCAGGATTTCTGCCGGATTTTACCTCATTCAGACGAGTCAATAATAAGAAATATGATCAGAGCAGAAGCTGAATCATATGCAGAGCTTGGGGATATGGAAACAGCAAAAAAACTATTACAGGGATAAATTAAGTGGTTTCCGAACAATTTCTGCGGTTATTTCTGCGGTTATTACTCCACTTTCTTTGCTGAAAAGGTAGAACTATCTCCACGATGAAGCCTGAACTCGCCTTCGAGTTCATCGTTTTTTCTTATCCTGACCCAGCCAAAACCAGAGAAAGGGTCGCACTCGTCATTTCCTTCCCAGGTGAATTCAAATCTTGTGCCTTCAACGTAATTAACGATCCTTCCATCTATTTCACCGCAAACCAGACCAAATTGAAAAAACCCGAGGTTGTCCGGTTTAATCTCAATATAAGCCTGAACGTCCATATTGAAATAGTCCTCATCCCATAGTTCCATCTTATAAATGTGCCATGTCCCTATGAAGTCCGTATCTTTGACTTTACTCTCCTGCATGATAAGTACGATACAATACCATGAATTTGAAGTTTTCTGAGATCCGCTAAAAAAATCTTTATTATGAAAAGTAATTTCCGGATATTATACATATGAGATTCCATGAAAAGAGGACAAAAAGCGTGGACTTTTCGTCCACAAAAATCTCCAAAACCCAAGGTGCCGGAAAATGTAAAGGTAGAAGTGGAAACAAAGGCGAATGAACTTGTCGAATCGTTTCTAAAGCCAGAATACATCGAGCCTCCGCCTGAGGACACGCGTTTCAACTATGTAGTGGACATTTATACGAAGTGGTACCGGAGTTCCTTCTACTTCTGTGCGAAGTACGCTTGCCCAGGCCCAAATGCCATATCCCCATTTTTTGAAACAAAGTTTGCCCGCATGGAATATGCTGGAGATGGCTTTTTCAATCTTTCATACATGAGGCACACGAAGAAGTGGTTTGAAATTTTTAAAGGCCTATCCGTAGATGAATGTTTAGAGACGATCAGGGATTTTCCTCACTTCATGCCATAAAGGAAACAAAATCACCTTTTTATCGGCAAAGAGCCTTTTTACCCGCATATTACCTATATTTCGGACAAAAAGACCCCAAAAACTAAAATAGAGAGAATCAGATAATCGTTTCTGGTGAATATTCTATGAAAAAGACCTTCGAGAAAGTTTACCAGTTAAAACTTTCCATGAAAGGCATTACCCCTCAGATCTGGCGACGTATCCAGGTACCGGAAAATTATACCTTCCTTGACCTTCACGATGCTATCCAGGACGTAATGGACTGGGAAGATTACCACCTGCACGAATTCGAAATGCCAAACCCGAAGACAGGAGTGCTGGATAAAATCGGAACTGAAGGCGACGATTTTGAAGCCTTCGTGGAGCCTCTTGTCCCGGAAAAGAAAGCAAAAATCTCCAATTATTTCACGCCGGAAAATAAGGATGCTCTGTACACCTACGATTTCGGGGACAACTGGCAGGTAAAAGTCCGGCTTGAAAAAATCCTCCCGCGAGAAGAAGGGGTAGATTATCCCATCTGTACTGCGGGAAAAAGAGCCGCTGTCCCGGAAGACATAGGAGGGATATGGGGCTATGAAGATATGCTGGAGATCCTGAAGAACCCGGAACATGAGGAATACGAAGATACTGTAACATGGCTGGGAGAAGACTTTGACCCCGAAGACTTTGACCCGAAAGACGTTTCGTTCCGAAAATGAAAAATTTCAAGTTTAAACTTTCAAAAGGCTTTAGATGTAAAAATACACTTACAGAGATGCATTGTTTTCATACAGAGATGCATTGTTTTCATACAGAGATGCATTGTTTTCATGGAAAAGGTCTTAAAATGCATTTTTGACTGGGCCAGAGTTTTCAATCCAGCCCCGTAATCGCCCATAATTCCTTTTTCCTTTTTCTTTTCTGTTTTCCTTTTCCTTTTCCTTTTTCTAACCTTTTACCAATTTTAGCTTCCTTATTCTTTTTTTCAAAGTCCAGGTATCGGATATAAGATATCCTTTCATTTCACAGCATAGGGATTCCATAGTACGCACTCTGGCTATACCAGAGACAGAGTTTGCAAATTCGTAGCAAGATTTACTGGACACGGACTGAAACTTGAATACATTTTATTCAAAGTCTATCGATAACCGGCCAAATGAATTATTAACTATTACCGTCTAATTAAAGAAATTATATAAATGTTTGTATAAAAATTAAGAAAGTATGCGTATCGGATAGATGAGAAGAGGTTTCGAGTCAGATAGATACTCTCCGGTTTAAAAACGGTGTTCAGAATGCCCAATGGAAAAACTCACACAAAAATAAACATCATATTGCTGTTTGGTATATTGCTAGGTTTACATACGCACTATATAAAATCGCATATTCCGCTGGAATATCTTGAATTTGACACTATTGCAATATTTTCGTTTGCACTCCTATTCGGAACATATTATCTCAGTCCCGACCTTGATACCAAAAGCGAACCCTTCAAAAGGTGGGGAATCCTCAAATACATCTGGTGGCCTTATCAAAAAATATTCAAGCACCGTGGAAAACTTCACCATCCGTTATCAGGCCCCATCATAATCATTTCAACTGTAAGTTTATTCATCATAGCGCCTGTTGTCAAGTTTTTCGACCTCGACATAACTCAAATCCCGACAAGATATTTGATTTCATTATTAGCCGGAATTGTTGTCTCTATTGAAGCACATATAGTGTCGGATATGATATACACCAAAGTAAAAACAAAATCCACGAGAATAAAAAAGAAACTGAAAAGTGTTCACACCAGCAGGTCGTAAAAACAGAATAAACCAGCTGTCAATTCATTTTCAATGAATTATCTGCCGCTGATCTTTATGTACTCTAATGTAACAGGGAGATCAGCGGAAAAAGTCAAGAAATATATATGAAAACATCTTAACTCCTAGTAAATACATTGATTGCTTTCCCCGAATATCTGCGTTTAAGAAGTTTTTCTTGTATTTATAAAGGGTTTGATAATTTTCCAGCAAGAATTCAGGTCCCAAAAAAGAGGTGATTTTAGGCCTTTTCTGGCGTAATAACGGAAATTTTTGCCCTATTCGCGAGCAAGATCCACTAAAACAAGGATTGAAACCAAACCATTGCTTCTCTCCTTATTATGTGTATCAGGATTCGCGAGCAAGATCCACTAAAACAAGGATTGAAACAAAGATCTTATTTTGCCTAAAGGAATGTACTATCAAATTCGCGAGCAAGATCCACTAAAACAAGGATTGAAACCCCGGCAACATATCCAGTTGTTGTAGATTTTTGAGTATTCGCGAGCAAGATCCACTAAAACAAGGATTGAAACCTCCTTCGGGGCCTGTTGCGTACGACTTGAAATCCTTATTCGCGAGCAAGATCCACTAAAACAAGGATTGAAACAAAATTGAGCAATATAAATAAAATTGATATGTTTTATTCGCGAGCAAGATCCACTAAAACAAGGATTGAAACCCAGCCGTTTGTCTTCTGTTTTCAAACCATATTTTTATTCGCGAGCAAGATCCACTAAGAGCCTATCCGAAAAGTGTTGTGACCTACTGTAACTTACCATTAGCAATATACAAAACCGAAGAAGATGCCCTACTATTATAGACCTGCTGTAACTTTTCGATCGCATTACCGACTTTTCGGATAGGCACTAAAACAAGGATTGAAACCAAGCTTGAAGTAGATCCAAACCACGAAGCGTATATATTCGCGAGCAAGATCCACTAAAACAAGGATTGAAACTCCGGAACTGGAAACCGTGTAATGGTAACCGATGACTAATTCGCGAGCAAGATCCACTAAAACAAGGATTGAAACTCCTCGATTTGATCACAGCATTTCTTAACGTGATACATTCGCGAGCAAGATCCACTAAAACAAGGATTGAAACTAATCAAGCTCTTTTTGAGCCTGGTTCCCGGGTTCGAATATTCGCGAGCAAGATCCACTAAAACAAGGATTGAAACATCTCTCAGGTTGGGATGATATCGCCGAAATACGGTATTCGCGAGCAAGATCCACTAAAACAAGGATTGAAACTTACAACAGGGCTATGAAAAACACTTTGTACAGAAAGTATTCGCGAGCAAGATCCACTAAAACAAGGATTGAAACCTGAAGGCTTTCCCGGTAATCCCGAATTCAGCGTATTCGCGAGCAAGATCCACTAAAACAAGGATTGAAACATATAAGCGTCTTTTCCTGTGTATGTGATCCACTTTATTCGCGAGCAAGATCCACTAAAACAAGGATTGAAACCCTTGTTGGTAATTAGTACAATGTTACCAGTATCAGATTCGCGAGCAAGATCCACTAAAACAAGGATTGAAACATTCCTCCAACTGCTTTTTTAGCTGGTCTTCTGGAACTATTCGCGAGCAAGATCCACTAAAACAAGGATTGAAACACTCTAAAAGAAGAGCTTAATGAACTACGTATAGAAATTCGCGAGCAAGATCCACTAAAACAAGGATTGAAACTACCCAACTGTTCAAATTTCAAAGCCACTACGTGAATTCGCGAGCAAGATCCACTAAAACAAGGATTGAAACATATGCGTTCCTGGCTTCTATAACCTCATCAGTCAGGATTCGCGAGCAAGATCCACTAAAACAAGGATTGAAACTATCTGGTGTTACAGGGGCTATAATTGATGTGAAAAAAATTCGCGAGCAAGATCCACTAAAACAAGGATTGAAACAAAGATTCCAGACGGCACCATTGAATGTGTCGAAGTATTCGCGAGCAAGATCCACTAAAACAAGGATTGAAACCAATGTTTTTGTATTTTATCACGGTCTCACCAGTAAATTCGCGAGCAAGATCCACTAAAACAAGGATTGAAACTCTTTTTGGAGGCTACAGGAATTACTACGGACACCATTCGCGAGCAAGATCCACTAAAACAAGGATTGAAACTTATATTTCGACGCAAATCACGAAATATGATAAGATTCGCGAGCAAGATCCACTAAAACAAGGATTGAAACAAAATTGCTGTAATGTTCCGCAATCCTCATTATTAATTCGCGAGCAAGATCCACTAAAACAAGGATTGAAACATTTAGATTTTGAGAGGATGGTAAGGCACAAATCTGCATTCGCGAGCAAGATCCACTAAAACAAGGATTGAAACTTTTAGGATCCTGTAACAACTCTGCACGCTTCATAATTCGCGAGCAAGATCCACTAAAACAAGGATTGAAACAAAGATTGAATGGGTATTCAGAATGAACTTCTTCCCATTCGCGAGCAAGATCCACTAAAACAAGGATTGAAACCTTACATGGTAGGGATATTAGCAGAGAATGATAAATTCGCGAGCAAGATCCACTAAAACAAGGATTGAAACTGATGGACATTAATATTTTGACAGTTGTCAAGCCTCACCGAATTCGCGAGCAAGATCCACTAAAACAAGGATTGAAACTGTAATTGAGGGAAATCATGAATCCTGACCTCTACAATTCGCGAGCAAGATCCACTAAAACAAGGATTGAAACTCTTTACAGCAAGTTTTTCACGTTCATTCTGTATCCAATTCGCGAGCAAGATCCACTAAAACGAGGATTGAAACAATCCTCCCTTTCCTTACGACATTTTTCCTGTTGCAAAACAGCTTCCAGCAAAATAAGGATTGAAACTAAAAGGCTTGAAAATCATTCATGGAAATAAGGATCAATTTCAAAAGCTTTTTAACCGGTAATTTCTTTTTTAATTTATATAATAACTTTTAAGCTGATTTTTTGCTGGTTAATATGAAACTAAAGACCCTCGAGATGACCTTCAGGTCCACAAAAGAGTTTAAAGAAAATATCCTCTGCACCCGCGGTTTTTTTGCAACAAAATTCAATGAATACGTCCAGCTCCACAACCACATAACAGACAAGCTTGTGTACAGATACCCTACAATCCAGTACAAGGTTATCAGAAACAGGCCTCTAATTCTGGGTATCAACGAAGGAATTGATGTCCTGAAGGAGATTTTTGATGACTTTGACATTGTAAAGCTTGGAGATACTGAATACGAGATTATCCAGAGATCCATGACAATCAAAAAACAGGAATTCGGGCTTTCGGACAAGATTCATTTCTATGAATTCCTCACTCCATGGTTGCCGATTAAACAGGAAAACCATGAAAAGTTCCTGCAGCTCAAAACCATGGAAGAGCAAAAAGAAATGCTCCGTAGGATCCTCACAGGCAACCTTCTTTCCATGTCAAAAGGTCTCAACTACACCGTTCCTGATCTGATCAAATGCGACCTTGACGTAAAAATAACTAGAAGCGAATATAAAGACGTAAACTTTCTCTCCTTTTATGGGGGCTTCATGGCAAATTTTTGCATCCCCAAATACATGGGAATTGGAAAATCAGCTGCTATGGGTAAAGGTACCGTCCAAGAGATCCGTGTATACCGAGATAACTAAAATCATTCGTTCTCTTTTTCAAATTACGTTACATATATCAAATATTACTTGGATTAAACTTAGAATAAGTTAAAAGAAAACCAAGCTTAGGTGGTGTTTAGGCTACAATTCTACCCTAATGATCAGTCGGCTTGAATGCAAATAAAAAGAAATAGTTTTTTCCCGCTGATCTACCCCAAGTTCTTAAAGAAATTTACCCCAATGTACCACCATGTACGTTCTAAAAATATAATATCAACATCAGTTAGTTCATTTTCGAAAAATTAATATGCTGCTGATCTTTATATACCCTATTGTAACAGGGAGATCAGCGGAAAACGCTAAAAAATATGTATCAAAAAATTGCTCTATTTTGAAAACAAAAGCATAATAGGGCTTTTTGTGACCCTATTGCAAAACAGGTTCCACCAAAACAAGGATTGAAAATTTTCAGTCCCAACCATACACATTTGTCGTCTATTATGGTTGCAAAACAGAATCCTGAAATATAAGGATTGAAAATCTTAACCTAATTATCCGGAAAGTTGACATTTCATTTAATATTTTTTAGGAAATATACAAACAGATTTCTAGAAATATTTAGTAATGTTTATATATTTCACAAATAAATAACTTGTTAATGTCTGAAAGTGATGCCGATAACGATTATCATTTTTTAAAAGTAGGGGCTTTATTACACGACGTAGGCCATGTTGTCCCAGGTCTCGATGGTGAGGAGAAAGGGCATTCTGAGAGGGGATTTGAGTTTCTCAGCTCATTTGCAAGTACTGAATTATTTTCACTGTTTGCCAAATATCACCATGCTCTATCAATTGATGAAATTAAGGAGGATGGGCTGAGTCAGAAAGAAAAAAACTTGTTGTTTATGGTTAGTGAAGCTTCGCGTTTATCTCTTGGGGATGAGGCCAATGCCGAAGAAAATGATAGTAGAAAACATCTATTGAAGTCTGTTTTTTCAGGGATTTCAAAAATAAGGGATAATGTTGAGGATTTTAAACCGAAATTCTATGAGCCAAAAAAGCTAAACCCCGGCGTTTTTATGTATCCTTGTTTAGGAGCAGATAACCCAGATCTTGCAAAAGAGGGTTGCAGCAGGATATATGAATCTTTTAACGATTTTTTTGGAAAACTCTCTGGCCCTGGAATTAACCAGATCAATGAGGATCTTCTGCTAATGTTCCTTGAGGAAAATACAGCATTTATTCCCGCAGGAAGGGGGGCTAATGAAGATATTTCTCTTTTTGACCATCTCAAGACCGCCTGTGCGATCGCTTCCTGTATTTATAAGTTTCATGAAAGGGAACTGGATGTTTTGTCCTGAAATAATTTCGCTTTGAAACTTTTTTCCTCTTGTCCATGTTTTCACCACCCAAACAATCTCACTCCTATTCTGAACTTTGCCTCAACTGGTAATCTATTCCAGAATGCTTCCTGTGGCGATTCTAACTGTTCAAGTTTCAAAGCTCCATGAGGCCTCTTGTTATACCACTGTACGAATTCTTCAAATGATTCAAACTCTCCTCTAAACCTTTGATATGTATCGAACCATTTCTCTATTTTTCCGTTTGTCTGAGGATGTCTTACCCTTGCAAGTATTGGTTTGATTCCAAGTTCTTCAATGCATCTTTTAAAGTCACTATCCCATGAACCATCCTTATTAATCCTGTGAGCTCCGAATTCACTTCCATGATCCATAATGAGCTCTCTTAAAGGGTATATGTCCCAGTACTCTTTAACAAGTTCATCAATCACTTTAATGGTGTTCTCCGTGTTGCAATGAACGTACTCTCCACCTGCAATTATCATTCTTGATGAATCATCAAGAATGGCACAGACTTGCAGTCCTAACAGGGGATTCTCATGCCAATCGATGTGTGCAGCAGACATGCTGTGTTCGCGTTCGTATCTACACCATTTTCTTCTCTGTTTCTTTTTTCGGTTTTCCTTGGCAAGGTCCATGCTAAGTAGATAGTTATGGATTCTGTTATGAGATATCTTACGATTATATTTGCCTTCGATGAGAATCTCAAGGTAACAGGCTCCAAACTTATAATCAGAGTAAGTTTGGTCAATCAATTCCTTATCAGAGGAGGATAAGGGGTTCTTTGGTCTTCCAAGATTAATGCCAACTTGAGGAAGCTGACCAGTTTCAACGTATTCTTTGTAGATCTGCTGAACTCGACGGGCTGAGATCCCCTGGATCTCAGCTATCGTCGAGGTAGATTCACCCTTCGATTTTTGAGCAATGATCCAACGTATCTTTTTTCCATTAAGTTTCACAAAAGATAAGGGATTACAACCGACATATTTAGCGCGAAATAATTTCGGGATAAAACATGAAAGGGAACTGGATGAAAACATAGAAGAGAAAATTAAGGATCGAGATTCTAAAAAATACCTGCTCATCGGTGGGGATGTTTCGGGAATCCAGGATTTCATATACCACATTTCCTCAAAAGGGGCACTGAAGCTTCTTAGGGGGCGGTCCTTCTACCTGGAGATGTTCTGCGAGGACATCGTGCATGAGATCGTTGAAAGGCTCGGGCTTCCGAAGGCAAACATAGTTTATTCCGGAGGTGGGAACTTTTTCATCCTCGCACCCTGCACCAAAGAAACTGACGATATAATGAAAGAACTAAAAGCAGACCTTGAATGTTGGTTGATCAAGAAACGGTTAAGCAGCAGCCTTTACCTTGCCCTTTCTTGGCTTTCGTTTTCAGGGGACAAGTTTGTTAATTTTAGCCATATATGGATGGATGTCAACCAAGAAAACTCGCTGAAAAAGGCCCAAAAATATAAGTCAGTACTCGAAAAGAACCCTTCAAAAATTCTGGAACTTGGAGATTACGGTGATCCTTGTGACGCGTGCAGGAAAATAGTACCATCAGAAGATCTGGAGCCAGTTGATGATGAAGAGGGAGTTATGTTCTGTCCCCTTTGCCACGAACAGATGGAAGTTGGTAGGGAGCTGGCCAGATTCGGGAACTCATTCTATATCATAAAAGAAGACCAAGGTTACGGGTTTTCGGTACCTTTCAGCAAACTGAAACTTGTGGAAAAAGGAAAATTGGGAATGGATAGAAGTCCTTCCGCAATATATGCCATAAATAGCTTTGATACAGACGAAGTAATAGGTCTCATAAAAAGCAAAAAATTGATTTTCGATATTCGCATATCCTCCATTCCAATTGCCATTTACTGCGCTAAGCCTGATTATAGGAAAAGTGAAAGGGAAATCTTCAGCTTAGAGGAACTTGCAGAGAAATCAAACGGATCCAAGAAACTCGGTGCTGTCCGAATGGACGTTGACAATCTCGGGAAAATTTTCACATATGGGCTCCCCGAAGATCAGCGAAACGTCACAAGAATATCCAGTCTTTCGAGAATGATGAATTATTTTTTCAAAGGTTATCTGAACCTGCTTGGAGAGTTTAAAGAAGAAAAAGTGCTGAACGTCTGTAACTGGCAAAGTAATTCTCCAAAGCTAGTGAAGGAGAGAAGACATTCTCGAAATTTTAGTATTGTCTATGCAGGTGGAGATGACCTTTTTATCCTCGGTGCATGGGATGACGTTTTTGAACTATGCTTTGATATCGAAGAATTGTTCCGCAAATATGTGGCTGAGAATCCACATGTTACGATATCAGCTGGATTTTCGATATTCGGCAGTAAACATCCGCTGTACCAGATTGCCAGAGTTTGCGGAAATAAAGAAGAATGTTCCAAAGAGGATGGAAAGGACAGGATCTATCTTCTTGACAGGGGTGCTGGGAAAGAGCAAATTTCCAGAAAGTTTGAAGGGATAAAAGATGCAGGGTTGGAAGACTCCATAAGCTGGAGAGATGCAAGAAAACTGTTTGCTGATTTCAAGCCCATTTTCTGGTACATCATGAATGATAAAGGAAATGCCTCAAAATCCATGGTAAGGAAATTACTTGCAGCGAGAGAAGAATACTGCAAATATCCTGAAAAAGCCAACTGGGTGATCCAGTTGCACTATTTTGTATCTCAAAATAAAGACATGAAGAATCTCCTTGATAATAATCGACATGAAGAACTAAGGAAATATTTCTATTCTGTTTATTCTGACAAAGTGAGCCCTATTTATGATATTGATTTAGCTCTGAATATTTTAGATCTACTGGGAAGAAAGGTGAACTCATGATAAAAGAACAGGATCTTTCAAACTTATTGCATGAGGGCAAACTGATTGAGTTATGTAATGAGATAAATAATTTCGACCAATGGAAATTAAATAAGTGGTACGAAATGGAAGAGAAGGAGTATATATTACCGTTAAAATCAGGCTCGGATATCGACAAATCCAAAATCTTGAATGCTTCCTGTATAATGGGCATTAAACTCGTTAAAGATAAAGTTACTTCCACTCAGTTACGCAGATTGCTAAATGGTTTCCAGATAGTAAAAGAGAAAACAAAAAAATCAGGTCTCAAAACTACACATATTTCAAAGTTAAAACTGAACCTTGCATACGTAACAGCTCGCAATTATAATATTAAAAGGTTGACTGACCTCCTTGATTCTCTTCTCGATAGGGAAAGATTTCCAGAAAATACGGATTTGACAGAACATTTTGATTCTGTGGTAACACTGCTTGAAGGTGTAATAGTATATCATAAACTTGCAGGGGGTCGCGATTAAATGAGTGAAGAGACTATGAAACTCAAATTTATTGGGAAAATACTGATCACAGGTGAGATGAAAGTAGTTACAGGTATGCATATCGGAGCCTCTAAAGAGACTGTAAAGATCGGAGGCATCGACAGTCCCGTAATTAGGGATCCCATGACAGATTTTCCCTACATCCCTGGTAGTTCATTGAAAGGAAAACTTAGAAGCCTATCAGAAAAATCTCTGGAAAAAGAGCTATTTGCAATAAGTCATAATCCCGATATCAATATACATGTATGCACTGATGAACACTGTGAAATCTGTAGGCTCTTCGGGAGCAGCAAAAAAGACAAGAATGAAGAGCAAAAGCATATCCCCAGTCGTTTAATTGTTCGGGACATGCACCTGTCAAATGATAAAGAATTGTTTGATATTGATACCGGCCTCCCTTACACCGAATGGAAGTTTGAAAACAGCATCGATCGGATCAGTTCGGCGGCAAATCCCAGACAGATCGAAAGGATTCCAGCCGGAGCGAAATTCAAATTTGAACTCGTTTACGACGCTGAGGAAGAGACTGAACTTGAGGAAGACATCACAAGAATACAGATGGCTTTGAAGTTACTCGAACAGGATGCTCTTGGAGGGCACGGCTCAAGAGGTTATGGAAAGGTAAAGTTTGAAAGGGTTACTTATACTGGATATCCAAGAGAATATTACGTTTCTGGAGATGAAAGTTACATTCTGAAAGATAGAGACTCAGTGGAAGATATCGTAACGGCCTTCAAAGGGGGAAAAAATGATTAAAACTGTCAAGATTGTCAAGCTTGATTTCACTTCTCCTTTGCATATTGGAGAAGTTGGAATAGGACTTGAAGAAAACAGTCTTGTATTGCATTCGGATACCATATTCAACGCGATCTGTAATTCCCTTGCAAAGCTCTATGGAAGAGAATGGGTGACAAAGTTTCTCCAAAATTTCTCCGAAAATGTGCCTTTCAGGATATCTTCAGGTTTTCCTTTTATCAAAGAAACTCTCTATTTCCCGAAACCCATGAATCAGGCCAATATTGAGGAAAACCTTCTTCAAGATTACTCCAAAAAACTGAAAAAAACAACATATCTGACGCAGAAATTTTTTGAAAAATGGATTGCTGAAGAGCGCTTGTTTAAAAAAGATCTCAATGCGATCACAGAGAGTAAGACTACAAAATCAGAAGATTCGGAAGAATTGTCTAAAACAGATATCAATGAAATTAAGGATAATAAGAACACAGCCGTACGTGGGGATATATTTTCTGAATTCAAGAAAGATCTCCTTCTCCCCAAAGTTTCTGTTAGTAGGGAAAATGCTGAATCCAGCATCTACTTTCTTGGCTCAATTCGTTTCAATGAAGATTCGGGGATTTGGTTTATACTTGACTGTGATGACGAAGATTGTGAAAAAAAGGTTATTTCAGCATTACGCTTGTTACAACATGATGGAATCGGAGGTAAACGCACCTGGGGATATGGAAACTTTTCCATGGAAGTAAAAAACATTGAACTGAAGGTGCCAGATTCAAAAACTTACCTCCTATTATCTCTTTTCTATCCAAAAGACGATGAAAACGAGAATGAAAGCGGTCTATTTTCATCTGAAAGAGCAAGATGGGGTTTTTCTTTAAGGGGGGGCTATGCCTATCCATACGGTTCCAAAAGTTCCTTTCATAAACCTCAGAGACTCTTCATAAAAGAAGGATCTATATTCGAAAAAGCGCCCAAGGGCAAACTGATCAAGGATGCTACGAACTTGGACGGACTCGAAAAACTGTACCACTATGGGTTAGCCTACTCGATCCCGATTAGCATCAGTGGCGGTGAAAACACATGAAATGCAAGATAGAACTCTTGTCCCCCCTGCACATCGGTAATGGAAACGAGTTGAAAATGGTTGATTTTTATCTGAACGAAAAGAAAGATGAAATCAGGTTCATTGATTTCGAAAAATTCATTGACTATTGCATAGAGAAAAGAATTAACCTTAACCAAGAGATGAAAAATCCCAGATATTACACTGGTAGCGATTTCTCTATCAGCAAGTTTATGGATGCAAAACAGATCGATCCCAATACTTTTACCTCCTATGCTGTTTCTGCAATTATTGGTAAGCGAAACCGTGAATCAGAGTTTGCGATCAAGGAATTCGTAAAATGCGGGGGGCCTTATTTACCCGGATCTTCAATCAAAGGATCTATCAGGACGGCTCTCATGTGGAACTGTCTGAATGAAAGACCTGATGGAATGGAAATTGTCCAGAATGGTCTACAAAAATGGCTGGATAAATCTAGAATTGCTGCTCGTGACTTAAAAATGCTTGATGAGAACATTTCAGAAGTAATCTTTGGTAAAGATCCTCGATCGGATATACTTCGCGTGTTGAAACCTTCAGATACGAATCTGGTTAGTAAGAGTCGTTTAGAGGTTTCTGAAATCAAAATTGTCGGCAACTCTCAAGAAATTCCTGTCTATGTTGAAAATTTGAAGACCGGCACAGAACTCTCTTTTGACGTTGCTTTTGACAATTATTTGATTACACAGGACCAGAATGAACCTAAATTTAAAAACCACCCATGTGTCAGATACATGAATGTTCAGGCGATTTGCAAGGCCTGCAATGAGTTTTCAAAAAAAGTAATCGAAAAGCATCTGGAATATCTGTGGGAGAATTACAATTGTGATGAGGCGGCCGAAGAATTCGACAGTTTATGGAATAAAGTTCTAAGCTGTAATGGAAATGAAGCTATCCTACATATTGGCTGGGGGGGCGGCTGGTACAGCACAACAATTGGTTTAATCATAGAAACTCTTCCGGGATTTTCCACTTGTTTAGTAGGAAATCCGAAAAACTGGAAACTTGAAAATACTACCATTAGAAATAGTTTTGGTCTCGGAAAGAAACCTGGTACAAATAAGTTTTCAATAAATTTCCCAAAAACAAAGCGTGTAACTCTTGAAGGCAAACCTCTCGGCTGGGTTAAGTTAGAATTCGAAAGCAGTTGATGTTGAGTGATTCGAGGGTTGAATCATGCAAACGGCAATCCTGATTACAAACATTGGAGTTAGAGATCTTGGGCAAAAGGATACTCAATTATTTAATACCTCCGGTGAACACGTATTCGAGGAAATAAGAAAAATATGTGAGAATCTGGATCCTTTTATTGAAAAAATTAAGGAATCATTCAATCTGGAAAAAATTCTACTCTTTGTCACAAAGCAAATCACACCTTATCCAAAGGATTCTATTTGTACTGCATCTATTGTAAAAAAAATCCTGAGTAGCAGATATGGCATTGATGAACAATGCATAAGCATAAATGAAGTATCTCAGAATCCTTCCGATTATATTGAAATGTTAATTACTTATCACAGTGAAATTAAGAAAATTCCTTCCGACATAAATCAAGTTTTTGTATCTACCACTGGTGGCACTCCTCACTCACTTTTTGAATCAATTTTCAAGTTTAATGAGAAGGTAATGCTTTTATACAAATCTCAAGATACAGAAGAAATCATAGAATACAAAATCCAGAATCAACTTAGTTCCGCTAAAATTGAGATTGATAACGAAAATTACAAGAAGGCACTTAATTTACTCGAAGATACCAAGAAGAGTGACAAGTGTGTAGATTTACAAAAGATTCATTATGATATAATGAATCTCAAATTGAAACTTTGTGAAAATCAATTTGAAGAAAACCCAGAAAATTCTTTTCTAAAAGCACAAATAAGTGTAACTCTTGAAGATTTTGGGATTTTCCTTATAAACGTGAAATTAATAGAAAAAGCAAAGAAAATATATGAAAGAGAAATTCAAATTCTTCAAGATTTACTTAACAAGTATCCTGAAAACGAAGAGTATCTCTCTCTCATTGGTTCTGCCTACTATAATCTTGGATATGTGTTGTCTGAATTGGGCTTAATTGAAGAAGCAAAGCAAAGATATGAAGAATCACTTCAAATTCATGAAAATCTGCTTGAAATACATCCCGAAAACGAAGAGTATCAAGCACTTACTGGTTCTGCTTATTATAATCTTGGAAATTTGTTGTCCGAATTGGGTTCAATTGATGAAGCAACGAATAGGTATGAACGTGCGCTTAAAGTCCACATTCAATTTATTGAAAGGTATCCTGAAATTAAACAATATCATTCGTCCGTATTAAAAAACGAATTTAAACTAATTGAATCGTATTTTTATTGTGCAGAGAATGAAATAAATAATCAGACGAAAATGATGTTTTTCGGGGAAGTCATTCATATGTGCGAACAATATCAGGATCTTTTTATTAAAAGTGATTCTGAAGATGAAAGAAAAAAAATGTTAGAATTCAAAATACGCTCTCAAATAAAATTTTCTTTTCTTGATATTGAAATGCAAAAAAAACACGAGTTAAGTGCTGAAAAGTGTGATGAAGCTATTAAAAAAATAAAAAAAATTAAAGACGAAATAAAAGATGTAGAGCTTGAAAAACTGTCGTCATCTGCAATATATTGTTTTCAGATAAAAAAGTTGATTTTTCAAGGTAAAAAATTTATTATTCATAAAAAAGACCTACAAAATAAACATTATCGTTCATTTGTATTAAAAGATGTTTTAAATGTAATTCAGTTATATTTTGATTATACAGAGACCGAACCAGATACTTTTACAAAAATGAATCATTTCAAGAAAATAATTCATACTTGCCAACAATATCAAAACCATTTCATTAAGAATGATTTTGAAGATGAAATAAAATTCGTGTTAAATGCCAAAATACGCTCTCAGATTAGCTTTTCGTCTCTTCATATTGAAATGCAAAAGAAACATGAGTTAAGAATTGAAAAATGCGATGAAGCTATAAAAGAGTTAGAACAATTTAGAGACGAAGTAAAATACGAAGATCTTGAGAAATTATTGTCATTTGAAATAGATAGTTTTCAGAGAAAAAAATTGATATTTCAGGGGCAAAAACTGATAAGTGAAGCAATTAACTCAGAGCCTCCAGATATTCACTTGATTGAAAGGGCAGTTAAGATATTTGAAAAGATAAAAGATACAAATCAGGATGCAGAGAAATATTATCTTATGTATAAAGGGTATATTAAGGTTGAAAATTTTATTTCTAATAAAAGATATCTTAGCTGTAACCATATTGATGAAAATAAGGAAGATTTTTTGAGATTTATTGATGAACTCCAAAACAAAATAGACGATGAAATAATATCTGTTTACAAAAACGTTTCAATATTGATAAACTCTAGCAATAAGACCATGCGAGATCCGGTGGAAAAATTAAACATGTCGATTGAATATGTTGTCGACAATGAAGTGAGACTTCTATGTAAACATATATATCAGGAATTATATAGATATCTCCATATAGAGAAGAAGGAAATTGTAAGAATAGGAACGGCTCAAATCAATTTTGAACTGTCGGAATCATTTCCGCCGGAAATAATAGATAAAGAGGCGACCCGAGATAAGGTCTTTAAGGTCCTTGATATAGCTACCAAAGAAAAAGTTGATATCGTATGTTTATCTGAGTTGTGCATTTGCGAGGATTGGCTTTCTGAAATCAAAAAACGCTATCCAGAATTGATAATCATCGCTGGTAGTTATTACGATCAAAAGGGACATAATGTCTGCATGGTTGTTATGGATTCATCAAACGAAGTTATGGATTCATCAAACAAAGGGCAGGTTGATCAGAACCTGCTACCTCCACAATTCAAAATAACGCCTTCGGAATTTGAAGATTCCAGTGTATGTGGCCTTGGTATGGTGCCGGGAAAGAATATCAACATCTACCATGAAACTCCTTTTGGAAAATTTGCAGTGCTAATTTGCAGGGATTTTGGCAATTTCTGCTCGGATTTTAAGAAAAGATCGGATATTGATATTCTATTTGTTCCTTCATTTAATTCTGCCAACGGAAGGTTCCATCAACTTGCTCACGACCATGTCGAAAACAGTCTTTCATATGTTATAATTTCAAACACAGCAAAATATGGTGGAACAGCCATTTTCGGGAGAATGAAAGACAGCTATTTCCCAGGACTAGTAAGCAAAGGATTCAAGAAAAAAGATGATAGAACTTTTAAGCTATGTGAATTAAATGAAGGAGTGGAAGGAGTAATTATCGCAGATTTCAATCTTGTTTATAAGTTTTTCTCAACTCCCACACCTATGAATCTAGATGTGACGCCGCTCCCTGTTAAACACATAAAAGTAGTAAACCTTGAAGGAAAAAGTCTCGAAGGAAAAACCTTGATTGGGTGAAAATACAATTTAAGGAAGATCAAACATGAAAACAGCTATTCTGCTTGCAAATATAGGTAATAGTGATCTTGGTATCGGAGAAGATTCAATTTTTAGCCCCAAAAATTCTTCATTTACAGTGAACGTATACGAGGAAAGTAAAAAGAGGTGGGAGTTAGGGGATTATAAGGATCTGGATCTACCTATACTCGAACCTACCATCAGGAAAATAAAAGAATCATTTGATCTTCAGGAGATTTTCCTTTTCGGTACAGAGCAAACCACCTACAATAAGCAAGATACTATCTACGTTGCTTTAATCGCCAAAAAAATAATTTGTGAACGCTATAATTTTGATGAAGAGAAAGTTAAAGTCTCTACTATCTTCAAAGATCCCACTGATTACGAAAAACTACTGAAGTTCTATAAACAGAAAGCCGGAAAAGTTCGAGATACAGTAGACCAAATTTTTGTATCAACTACAGGTGGTACGCCTCAAAGTAATTTGGTGTTGATACTTCATATGGGTAACAAGTTTGGAGAACGGATGAGAATGGTATATAAACCCCGCTCTGGAAAAGAAGCAGTTATATACGATTTTGATTTTAAAGAAAAGAAGGATACCGTTAAGGTAGGGACTGTTCAGATCGCCTTTGAACTTTCCGAATCCTTTCCTCTGGAAATTAAAAATAAAGAAGCTACCAAAGAGAAGATTTTTAAGGCTCTTGATATAGCCAACAAAGAAAACGTTAACATCATATGTTTACCCGAGTTATGCATTTGTGAAGATTGGCTTTCTGAAATCGAAAAACGTTACCCAGATATGATTGTGATAGCTGGTAGTTATTATGATGAACAAGGTCACAATGTCTGCAGAGTTATTATGGATTCTGACAGAGATCTTTTACCGGCTCAATTCAAAATGACACCATCGGATTTTGAGGACTGCAGAATATGCGGGTTGGGAATGGTACCAGGTGAAAAAATTAACACCTATGATGAAACACCATTTGGTAAATTCTCCGTGTTGATTTGCAGAGATTTTGGTAATTTTCATGACAGTTTTAGAAAAAAAGCCGACATTTTGTTTGTTCCCTCCTATAATTCTGCTACCAGTAGATTCCACCAAGAAGCTGATTCACATGTAAAAAATAGTTTAGGATATGTAGTAATTGCAAATGTAGCAAGTGAAGGAGGTACCTCTATTTTTGGACAAATGGATTCTAAGCATTTCCATAAACTTGTAAAAAAGGGGTACAAACAAGAGAATGACCAATCTTTGAAATTGTGTGAATTAAGGAAGAATGAAGAAGGAATAATTATAGCAAAATTCAATCTTTCCCATAAATACTTCCCAAAAATCTCACCAATAGATCCATCTGAAAAACCAAATCCTGTAGAAGAAATAAAGATTATAAGAATATAATTTTCTTCCTTCTCTTTTTTCTATTATACTAACTTCCACTAAAACAAGGATCAAAACTTCTTTCAGGCAACCGAAAATACCTGAGTTTTTCCTTCACTATATCCAGGCAATTCCTTAATTGAGAACCCACTTTCCGCAGTATTTTTCGTATATTCATTATTTTTCTTGCTATCGATTTTTGCCCTTACACTAATTTATTGGATTTCTATGCAGGAGTTAAAAATGGCTATACGGAATGTTCAGAGACCAAAAAATGTAGTATTCAATTTATATCCAAATTTCAATTTGGCTACATTAATCAAGAATTCTGAAAAACGATATCGGAAAAAATATTGATTTTCAAAAAAAACTGCGAATGTAGGTATAAGATAGCAGCTCATCAAAACAAAGGGATTGAAGGTTACAAAGATACGGGTAATCAAAAGCATTTTTAAAAACACTTCCGATCCCTTTAAAAGCAGCTCAGCGAAGACATGGCAGATGCTCTTTACTCGATATAATTACCTCCTATCGGACCCTATAGGATGCTATATGGCAGCTACGACTACGATCTGTCTTGACCCTAAAGTTAAGGATATGCTCAGCAATTTGAAAATTTATCCGACTGAATCTTATAATTCTGTAGTTGAACGGCTCATCAGGATGGCACATGATAAGGAACCGCTGAGTGAGGAGGAAATTGAAGGAATTGAAGAAAGCCTGAAAGATATCAAAGCAGGGAGAGTTTATAGCGAAAAGGAAGCAAAAAAATTGTTGGGCATTGAAGAGGAATGATGTACTCTGTTCAATACACTTCACGTGCGATCAAGGACATCATCAAATTCTTGCCTGAAGTTAGAAAAAGAATTTTTCACGCGCTTGATGGAATCAAAGAAGAGCCTTCTTCGCATGTCAGGAAGCTTAAAACTCCTGTTAACACAAGAAACCCAAACTATATTAGAGCAGAATAAGAAAAGAACTTCTGGAAGGAGGAATAAAAACCATGACAGAAATGACTCTAATCGAAGCACTGGAAAAACTTGCATTAATCACAAAAAAAGGAATAGATGAACCGATTCATATTCCGGATAATGCAGATGAACCTATTACAATTGGTGAGGCAATTAAAGCGATACAGGATCACGCTTCTGACATTTCTGAAACTGATGATTATATCATAAGTAGTGAGGGTATTCGGAAAACAGGGGAAGATGGAAACGAGATTGTATATCAGGTTAAGGAAAGTCAGTGACAGCCTTTACTCTTTATTCAAAACTAAATAGCTTCGGGGGTCGCTATGCATAAAACTTTTAGGAAATTTAATGGTAAAACCTACATGCTCGATGAGCTCAGTTATTTCGGACTGGATAAATCCGATGCCGAGAAGAGGAAAGCGATGTTGAAGAAGAGTGGACTTGGGGTAAGATGCATGAAAAAAGCAAGTGGCAAGTACGTAATATATCGTGAGTACGTTGGGGACATAAACAAAGAAGATGGCTCTTCATTTTTTAGGGTGGGTTAAGAGCCCATCAGAAAAGTAGTTACCTGCTGTAACTTTTACAACCTCTGATATGCAAACCCGTAGCAGATAATTTGATTTTATAGACGCATTGTAACTTTTCAACATGCATTACTGACTTTTCGGACAGGTTCTAAAACTAATTTTACCCCCAAACTCACCGGAACCCAAAGCCTAAAATAACTCCCGGAGTAATTCTCTAAATGGGAGAATAGTCATGACCAGCGAAACCGAAACTCCGGAATGTTGTCCTCCGTTTGACCCCGCCCCCTGGGACGGCAAACTCTTTGAATGGAAGAATAAAAAGTTCATCAAAGATTCTGTGACCACTCAGAATTACATGCCCCTGAACTTCGGGGAAGTAGTTATGAGAATGAACGAAAAAGTTGCCAGGGCAGGGGCGGAAATTCCTGACTGGCTCGGCCTGTCAGATCACACATCCGAAAGCAATATGGACATTTATCTGGCTGTTGATAGAGAAGTCGATGGGGCTGAAAACCTGACCCTGAGCGGGAAGTTCCTGAGTAAAGTCTACGAGGGAGCTTTTGAAAAAACAGGGGAATGGTGTGCGGACTTTGAAGGTTATGCAAAAGGCCGGGGGCTTGAAATTAAGAAATGGTATATGTGGTATACCACATGTCCGACCTGTGCCGAAAAATACGGGAAGAATTATGTTGTTATTCTTGCAGAAGTCCAATAAATCGAGTTAGAATAGCGGCGGTTTGAGTATACAGGCTGATAGTTTGAGTTTATAGAGTTTATAGTTACTTGAGCGGGAATTTTGATCCGGGATCTTTCTTCTTCTGGCCGGTGGCAGAAAAAATATATTAAAAAAGAATTGGAATGCCGGCAAACAGAATTTTTTCCTGAGAAGGGAAGATTTAATTTCCAGCTCTGGAAAGCTGGTTTATTCTCTTTTGGAATTTTCTTCTAGAATATAGAGAGATCAGCATCTAACCAGTTAGATATAAACCTGGGGAAAGTACCTAACCAGTTGTTTATAAGTAAGTGGTTAAATGTCTAACCAGCTATATATAAATAAGTGGTTAAGCATATAACCAAACTATATAAACCACAAAGGACATAGAGTAAACCATATGGATTTGATGCAGCTCTCGGCTCAGAACCCCTGGTGGAGAAATCCTGCTGCTATCCGGGATGATGCCAAACTGAAAAAACTGGATGAATCGCTCATGAAGTGGAGTCCGAGGCTTCTTTCGGAGCTGAAGTTTGACAGGGACAGGATTTACACTTTGAGAGGACCGAGGCAGGTTGGAAAGACCACGCTGGTCAAGCTCATAATCCGGGAGCTGCTTGAAACAATTGAGCATTCCCAGAGCATTTTTTACTTTACCTGTGACCTTGTGGCTGATGAAAAAGAGCTTTTTGAGGTTCTGGATCTCTACCTTAAGTGGGCAGCAGCTTTCCGGCTGGAGAGAAAATATATTTTCCTGGATGAAATTTCTTCGGTCCGGGATTGGGAAAAGGGACTGAAGTACCTTGTTGATACCGGGGCTTTGAATAATGCAACTGTAGTCCTGACAGGGTCTCACTCAATCGATATAAAGAGCAGTATCGAAAGGCTTCCGGGGAGGAGGGGGGAAGGGGAAGGAACTCTGGATAAGATCTTTTTTCCGATGAAGTTTTCCGAATATGCAGAAACCCTTAACTCCGACCTGAAACAGTTCATGGAAGCAAACGGGCTCTTTGAAGCCGAAAAAAGGCAGGAAATCCTTTCAAACCTCTCTGAAGGCAGAGCTGACCCTCTCCTGAACATGCTCCTCCTCTACCAGCCCGAACTTGACAGGCTCTTTGACCAGTATCTGCTCACCGGAGGGATCCCGAGAGCTGTTAACGAGTTTTTCTCAAAAAACAAAATCGACAGCAGTATCTACGAAATATATATCCAGTCCCTCATAGGCGATCTGGCCCGCTGGAACATTCCGGAAATGCCGGTAAAACAGACTCTCAGAAGCATAGCCGGAAAGCTTACAACACCCGTTAGCTGGAGGAGCATCACAGATGAAACCGATATCGGAGCTCATGTAACAGTCCGGAAATATGTCACTGCCCTTGAAGACTCTTTTGTCCTGAACGTGCTCTATCCCCTTGACCTTCCAAAAAAGACTGCAAACTTCAAAAAAGAGAAAAAAATCTACTTTCAGGACCCTTTCATCTTCCATGCCCTGCACGCCTGGGCTTCAGGCCTTACTGACTACTTTGAATCTGCAAATCTCTACCTCAGCAGCCCCGAAACCAGAAGCAAACTGGTAGAATCCGTTTTTCATTCCCATTTGCTGCGTTTCATATACGAAAAATACCCAAGCGACGTCTTCTCCCCTCATGACCGCGTCTTCTATTTGAAAACAGGAGGCGGCAAAAAAGAAGTGGATTTTGTCCTGAAAGAAAAGGGAAGCGTTCTTCTCGGAATTGAACTGAAATACCAGAACCGGATCAATAGCAGTGATTATCGGGGCCTGACTGTATTTGAAAGAGGAATCCTTATTTCAAAAGACAGATTTGACCTCAGCGGAAAATATGCTACATTACCCGCTTCCATCTTCCTGCTTCTGCTGTAACTTCTTTTTCCCAGCTTCCTGAGAACAAAAACATTAACAGAGCAGCTTCCGCCTGAGCGGACGAAGCTCACAATAAAATACTCACCATAAAAAACGATATTGCAAGCTTTCAGGAGTTGCTCATTTTATATCGGATAAGACCGGCTACCGAATGTAGCAGAACTCCGGTAAAAGCCATAAAAATCCCGAAGAAACTCAGCAGCAACAGAAGCAAAATAACCAGCCCTGAACCCGGGCTTTCTCCGTGGTAAGGGGCCTGTAAAAAATTAAGGGTCATATGCAGCCCACCTGCAACAAGAAGGAAGCCTGGCAGGGTAAAGCAATAAAGCGGCTTATTAAACTCCATCTCGTTGAAAACGTTCGACAAAACATTCCGGCAATACCTTGAATGATTTCCCGTTGAGCGGTACACAGCATACAATTGAGTCATATATTGAAGCGTAAGATCACCTTTCTGGTCACAGATAATTTCTTGCAGGTTTATAGTATTGAACAAATTTCTGCTACGAAGCCACTCAAAATATAAAAATCCATCCAGAGAAATTGAAGAAAATATGAAAGAGAATATAAATTTGTGAGCCAGAAAGGATAAGGACAAATTAAGAAGATCGAAAATGGACAAATTAAGAAGATAGAAAAAGGAAAAATTAAGAAGATAGAAAAAGGAAAAATTAAGAAGATAGAAAAAGGAAAAATTAAGAAGATAGAAAAAGGAAAAATTAAGAAGATAGGAAAAGGAAAAATTAAGAAGATAGGAAAGGAAAAATTAAGAAGGTAGAAAAGGAAAAATTAAGAAGATAGAAAACTTGCAGCACAGAAAAGAACGTAAATCCCTGTGCCAGCATCAGAAATCAGAATTTATTCCCGAGGAGGGACATTTACTTTTTTTGGATATTTATTTTATGGCTCTGGAAAGCAGATTGATCATAATTTGAGCAGGGAGGTAACACCTGACCAGCCTTTTATAAGTAAGTGGTTAAACAACTGACCATCTGTTTATAAGTAAGTGGTTAAACAACTGACCATCCCGGGAAAAAAGAAAAATCACTTCTTTTTCTCTCCCCCTTTCCCAAGATTTTTCCTGACCACTTTTCTTCCTTGCTTTTTTTCCTGCCCTCGGCCTTTATCAGTTCCCCCTCCTTCCAGCTTTTTCCTCGCCCATTCACTCTTCTTAGCTTCTCCTCCAGGGCCTTTCCTTACCCGTTCTTCCCTTTTAACTCCTTTTCCTCGCCGCTCTCTTTCCTGACCCCGACTTCTTTTCACGATCTCACCTGTCGGCTCTTTTCTCGTCCAGACGCTCCTCCCTACTTCCGGCTTTTCTTCTTCCGTTTCCTCTTCGTCTTCCTCTTCATCGAAGTCGATTCCGAGTTTGGAACTTATGGAGTTTCTTGCCTGTCGGGCATCGGGATAGTCCGGCCGGATCCGGAGGGCTCTTTCAAAGGCTCCGAGGGCTTCGTCGTCTTTTTCAAGACCGGCAAGAATCATGCCCTTGCAGTACCAGGCTTCGGCTAAATCGGGTTTTATTGAGATAGCCTTGTTGCAGGGCTCAAGCGCTTTTTTATATTTACCGAGCTTGAGGTGGACCAGTGCCTTTCCGACCCAGGTTTTTGCATTGTCAGGGTTTATCTGGAGGGCGGAATCGTAAGCTATTATAGCTTCAACCGGCCGGTCCAGGCTGCAAAGGGCAAAGGCTTTTCCTTCCCAGGCGCGGGCAAGTTTGGGGTTTATTTTGAGGGCGGAATCGTAGGCTCTTATGGATTCCTCATATCTGCCGAGGTCAGCCAGGACAGTGCCTTTTGCATGCCAGGCGCCTGCCAGTTTGGGATTGGAAGTAAGAGCTTTTTCAGAGGCTTCAAGAGCTTTTTCGTGCTGTCCGAGCCTGCAGAGGACGGAGGTTTTCAGGTTCCAGGCCTTGTCATTATCCGGCTTTAATTCAAGCAACCTGTCAAACACCTGCAGGGCATCTTCTTCCCTATTAAGTTGAAGGAGCACGAAACCCTTTTCGTAGAGGTAGGCAGGATTTTCAGGTTCGATACCAAGAGCTTTTTCATAGGCTTTCAAGGAGTCCTTATACATCCTGTGCCTCAGATAAACCGAGCCTTTACCTGCCCAGGCGGCTGCATCCCCAGGGTTTGTCTCCAGGGTTTTTTGATAAGGCTCAAGGGCTTTTTTCAGGCGGTCATATGCTGTTTCACTGGATTTGTCTGCCCTGCCCGCACCGGTCTTAGGGGTTCTGCCTTTCTTGCCTGCGCCTTTTTTTCCTGTTTTACCTGCTCTGTCCGGCCTGTCTTCCTTACCTGTCCTGTCTGGATTTTTTTTAAAATCATTTGCCATAGTATCGTTCCCGTGTAATTCGGTTTAGAGTGATTTTGATAGGGTAATTCTTTTTTTGCATGAGAATTAGGTACACACCCAACCTCTCCCCTGCGGGCGGCAAATTCACCGAGAAATCTTATCTCAAAGTCCGTTCTCTTATTTCAAACTGATCCTGTTAACTTATTATAGCTCCGGAGACGAGAAATAACCTTCTCGATGTTTCGGAAAAGCCAGAATGACTGTTATGAAATAACTGATACGAATGGATAATCTTTTCACATGGAAAAAAACCTGCTGATAGAATAGAAATGTAAATAGCCGTTTCCCGGTTAAAAAAGCCGATAGATAGCGTATTTCTTCTTCAGTTATCGAGATATTTAGATAAGTTTGGCTAAAAATATTATATAACTTTCTATTATATCCCTAAATTGATAATATATGTTATATATTAAAATGCCATAATAATATTATGCGTATTGTTCAGGTGCTTATTCCGGAAGGGAAGCGGGATTCGGTTCTGGCTGTGCTTGACGACGAGAAAATCGACTATGCAGTCTGGGACGAAACAGGGAGAGGGGAATTCGAAGCCCTGGTCCAGTTCCCCATACCTCCGATCGGTGTCGAACCGGTGATGGCTAGGCTGCGTGAAGCGGGAATCAGCGAGAATGCGTACACAATCGTCCTGTCACCCGAGACGGTCGTTTCCTCACGTCTGGAGGCGTTGAAGAAACGTTATTCCGGACTTCGCATTTCCCGGGAAGAACTCATCGCACGTGCGGAAGACCTCGCACCCGCAACTTCCACTTTTTATGCTTTCCTTGTTTTAAGCACTATTATCGCTACAGGGGGGCTGCTGCTTAACTCTGCCGCAACAATCATAGGGGCAATGGTCGTTGCTCCGCTCATGGGCCCGGCAATCTCCGCCAGCGTCGGGACTGTCATCAATGAGAGAGAACTTGCCTCCCGTGGGATAAAACTACAGGTAGGAGGGCTCCTGCTTGCAATCCTGGTCGCTGCTTTGATAGGTTTACTCATGAAAGGAACGCTGCTTTTGCCTCCTGACCTCGATATCCGTAGCATAGGCCAGATTGCCGAGCGTACCAGCCCTAACTTCCTGTCCCTCTTCCTTGCACTGGGCTCAGGGCTTGCCGGCGCCATAAGCATTATGCGGGGCTCCGGGTCTACCCTCGTGGGGGTGGCAATTGCCGTTGCCCTCGTTCCTCCGGCTGCAACATCGGGGCTCGGGATTGCCTGGGGACTCTATGGTGTTGCGCTGACAGCGGGTGTACTGGTGCTCGTGAACCTGCTTGCCATCAACGTATCTGCCCTTATCCTGTTCTGGCTTTCAGGCTTTCGCCCTGCTGAGGAAAAGGCTGTTGGACATGCCCGCGCCGCAGTGATCTCACGCACCGCAGTCCTCGTCGTCTTAATCGCCATCCTCTCCATAGTTCTCGCCCTTGTCACTTACGCCTCCTTCCAGACCGCCCTTGTTGAACAGCAGGTTAACCAGGAACTGGAGATAATGTTTGAAGAACCCGAATATGCAGAAGCAGGATTTATACTGAGCGGGATCATAAATGTCGACTATAAACCCGGAGACATCCTGCTGGAAATAATCGTCGACCACATACCCACAGTACCCCTGCAGAAAAAGCCGGTCATTGTGGGTTTTATCGTGGGGTATCAAGCCGGGGAAGAAATTCCTCCGGATATTGCCAGAATAGCTGACGAGCGGCTGAAAGAAGCTACCGGTAAAGAGGTTGAAGTCACTGTAGGATTCGTCGTGGCCCAGCAGACATCATATTAAGCTCCGGGACACCCTCCTCCCGGAAATTTCCTCTTTTCCTGTGTGAGCGCAGGTATAAAAACGATTGAAACCCATAAAAATCAAATTGCTTTTTAACTTTTGGACCCTATTAACTGCACAGGATGTTTGTCCATCCTGTTCTTATAACATCTATCTATTTCTAATGATGATTTGTCATGACCCGGAGCTACTTCCCCAGCATCTTCTCCCACACTTCAAAACCCCCTCTTTTCGAACCCGGGGAACCCCAATTCTGGGATGACCCGCATATCTCAAAGAGCATGCTCAAAGCCCACCTTGACCAGACCCATGAAGGGGCAAGCCGGAAAACTGCAGAAATCGAAAAAACGGTTAGCCACCTGACAGGTTCAGGTTTCCTGAAAACAGGAGACAGGGTACTCGACCTTGGCTGCGGCCCGGGTCTTTACAGCAGCAGGTTATTCATGGAAGGCATGCAGGTCACGGGAATCGATATATCCCGGAGGTCTATAGACTATGCCCGCACTCAGGCTGAAAAGGAGCAGCATGATATTGATTATGTTTGCACCGATTTTTTCAATATTGAGTATGAGGAAACCTTTGATGTCGTGCTTCAGGTCTACGGGGAAATCTGCACTTTTTCCGAGGAAAAAAGTGACCTGCTCCTGAACCTCATTCACAGGTCCTTGAATGACGAGGGGATTTTCATCTTTGAAGTGTCAACACGAGTGCTTCGAATGCGAGAGGGGCTCAAGAACAGGTGGTACGTCTCAGAAGGTGGATTCTGGAGGCCAGGAAGGCACCTTGTGCTGGAAGAAGGATTCGATTACCCGGAAAATGAGACCTGGCTGAACCAGTATATCGTCACCGACGAAGATGGAACGGTAAGGACATACAGGCTCTGGTTGCATGATTATTCCCTTGAAACAATAAGCCTGGCGCTTGAGCAGAGCGGATTTGAAGTTGAGCAGGTATGGAACAGTCTTTTAGGAGAACCGTACAGAAAAGGTGGAGACTGGATAGCCATAGCTGCGAGGAAAGTGTAGCCGAATTACCTGCCGGTAAATTGAAAATATCGGTTCGTCTAAAGGTCTCAAGATGGTGGTTCAGAGAATTTTGAAAAACTTATAAAGATCAATGTCCTTCAACCTTGTATAAACCTGTATATAATTGACTAAACTGTCTGATTGACCAAACTGTCTGATTGACTAAACGGTCCAATCGTCTAAAAACGGCTAAAAGACAAAACTGCTGGGTGTATATATGAATGAGCTGAATATTCGGGAAGCAGACCGACTGGAAATAACAGTCCTTATGGATAATTACACGGATATATTTCTAATAGAAAGCACCGACGTATGCAGACGACCACAGATACCTTTTTTTCCGCAGATGCTTTTTGCCGAACACGGCTTTTCGTGCCTGATCAAAGTATGGGCAGGGAATGAGGAGCACACCGTGTTGATGGATGCAGCAGTCACTCCAGCCAACCTATTTAATAACGCAGAGCTGTTGAAAGCTGATCTTGGCAGAATAGAAGCTGTTGCCCTCAGCCATGGGCATCCGGACCATTTTCTCGGGCTTGTTGACCTTTTGAAATTCGTAAGTAAAGAGCAGGGTAAAGAAGTTCCACTTGTTCTTCACCCCGATGCCTTTCTTGAACGCCGCTTTAATATTCCTGTAATCGGGCACCCTGTAATACTGCCCTCACTCGATGAAGGAGATCTGAAAGGAGCAGGAGCTGACATCATAAAGTCCGAAAAAGCGTCCCCTATTGCAAACGGCCTTATCCACACAACCGGAGAGGTCGAGCGCAAAATCCCCTTCGAAAAAGGTTTCCCCTGGGCTGAGGCAAAGGTTGACGGAAAATGGTTAACTGATCCCTTCCTGGATGATCAGGGACTTGTGATAAAATTGAAGGGTAAAGGGCTTGTTGTTATCAGCGGTTGCGCCCATGCAGGGATTATCAATACCGTAGAATATGCAAAAAAAATGGCTGGCACAGATAAGGTCCATGCAGTCCTGGGAGGTTTCCACCTGACCGGACGGCTCTTTGACCCTATTATCCAGCCTACTATAGATGAAATGAAAAGGATCTCCCCCGATCATATTGTGCCCATGCACTGCACAGGCTGGAAAGCAATAAACCGCTTTGCCGAAGAGATGCCGGAACAATTCATACTCAATTCGGTCGGCACAACCTATGTATTTGGCGGAAATCCCTGAGTCGAGATAGCCGAGAAGGAAAAATGGTATTCTGATCCATACAACCTAATTCACTACGCTGTACCGTTCTTGTCCCGCTCGACGCAGGAGAGAGGCCTTTTCCAAAAAACTGAAAAGAAGAAGGACAGAGACAAAGAAGAATTAAAAGCTTCTAAGGATGCTTATTAGTGTAAATGAGAAAAAACAGCTCCGGCCGGAGTAAATTCAGTATATTTCTCATTCATTTTTCTGCTTATTGGTGAAGGGCCGCCAGGCAAGCTGGCGGAGGCACTTATATTTACCTGTAATTGAAAAGCTGCTGCCGGATTTAAGGAAATTGTTCTCTTAGTCCGGGAGACATTTCATTCAATTTTGTCGCTCTCAATTACGCTACTGGTTTTTTGAGTTACTTTTATTGGATGTCAGCTGATCAAGGCCCGTTGCGGCCCAGGAAGAGAAAAATAACATATTCCTTCCCGGAATCCGGGATAGGTGGGTTAATAAAAGACCAGGTAACCGGGAAAACACCTTAATTTATTATAGGAACTTGAGTTTATAATTGTCTCAGTCTCCGGCTTCAGTCGATCAAAAGGATGGACATGGGTTCAGGCCGTCCCTTGATAGGGAATGTCAGAGGCATTTCAGCTTCTTCTGCCGTCTTTTTCATATTGATCCCGACAGCGTGTTCCGGAATCCTTGCCATGTTTGAATGGATGCAGAGTCCCTTTTCAACGTTGCACTTTTCACAGAGCCTGCATGAACCGTTAACAAATGCAACCGCAAAGGTAAAACCTTCGTTAAAAGCTGCCTTTTCAAGCTCAAGCATTGAGAGCAGCGTTTTTTTGCTGTAGTCGAAATAATCGCCCCAGAACTTTCCTGCTTTTTCCCTTGTTTCTGCAGGGGCTTCCGGGTCAAGCCAGGTCTTGTAAGGGGCTTTTGCAATCTCCTCATCAGCAACCGCAGGCGAACGGAACTTGACAAGCAGGGCATACCTGTACTCTTTAAGTATTTCCCGAAACTCATCAACAGTAGGGACGTGCGGCGGGCATGTCAATTTTTTCCCGTACCCCATACAGCCTCTGCACTTTAAGACAACCCTTTTTTCCACAAAGACCTGATAGGTGGGAATTATCTTTGCGTCAACAGCTTCCAGCTCAAGGGCTTTTTTCACAAGGAACTCAAGTTCTTCGGGGGTTACATCTTGAAACGGCATAATCTTCCCTTCTCAAACCTATTTTTCACTCAAAAACGGCACATAAGTCATTTATCTCTTCGCTATTTTACCCGAAGACCGGATACTACTTAACTTTATTCAAATGCATTTGGCTCAGGCAATGTTTGATGCGGGCAATAGATCATTAACTCTTAAACACTCGCTCAAAAAGACAAACTTAAAAACAATGATAAAGTGAAGAGAAACAGGAGAGCGGGCTTTCCCGTAAAAAAGGAAAATGAAGAGAAAAAGGTAAATTAAAAGCTGATGACAATTAAAAGCTAACCACAACCCTTTGATAAAAGCAAAAAAAGATCAAACTGGCATAAATTTCGGTTCCCTTTTTCTTTCAAATCTGTATTTCTTTCTTTTTTGCAGAGTCTTCAGACAGGTTGACGGAGGCGCTTACATTTACCGGAATTGAAAAGCAGCTTCAGGTCTCAATGTAAGTATTTATCTGACTGCCAGGCCGACCCCATTGCTGCGCGGCGCAGGGAGAGAAAAATATCTGTGTTTCTTGATTTCAGGATTGACTTTTAATATTTTACCACTCTTTAACGGCAAACTTTCAGGGAAAATAGTACTCCTGGGCAAGTAATATAAAAAGATATATAATTAACAATGAGTAACAAAAAAGAAAACAAAAGTATTAAATAGCAGTTAGTAGTATAGAGAAGTGTCTCTACCCGACAGACACAAATCTAAAATCGCCTCCTAAATCGTCGAAAGCACCTGTAACTCCTTTTTTACCTCTGCCTGGTTTTTACAGGCAGAGGTCAAGGGTGCCAAACCATTTCTGTGATTTCCATAAAATCTCTTCACAGACTGTCTCATAACCATTTTAAATTGTACAATTGGGTAATACCCATTTCAATTTTTATTTCATTTCAACAATGAGAGATAATTTTCATGGGTCAACATAGAGTATTTGTTATTCTTGCTCGAATTCCCCCTTTATTCCACCCTTTACTTCCTCCTCCAACTATCATTTTCAGCATACTTTTCAGGTTTTTCCCTTCTCTTTTTATAAAGTCTGCTATTTTCTTTATATTATGTACAGTACACATCATAACAAATTCAATTCCTGTCTTCCTTTTTCCTCTCAATAGGAATTCTCTGAACCCTCTATCCTGTTTCATCTGACCAAACACAGGTTCTACGGTAGACATTCTTTTCTGATACTTTTCTGTCCCCTTCTCTGTGTTCAGTTTATCCCTCATATCCTCCATCAAATGTTCCCTAGGATCTCTTGTTATTGTCCTTTTTCCGCTCTTAGTGCCTATCCGAAAAGTCGGTAATGCGATCGAAAAGTTACAGCAGGTCTATAATAGCAGGGCATCCTCTTCGGTTTTGCATATTGCTAATGGTAAGTTACCATAGGTCACAACACTTTTCGGATAGGCTCTTAGTACATGCATTTTTCAGCACACACTGAGAACAGTAGCTACATACATAATACCTTAAATCAGGTTCACCTTTCCTCTTTTGTATTCTTGTAAAGGGGATTTCAAATGCAGCAGGACAATAATAGCAGTCTTTTTCTTCATCGTATGTAAAAAGAGACTTCCTGAACTTCCTGGTTTTTCCTTCTTTTTCAGCTTTATAGAAATTGTCAGGAATATAAGCATCAATGCCTTCTTCCTGTAAAAATTCCAGATTCTCATATGAGAAATAACCTGCATCTGCAAGTACTATTGTTGGTTTATATCCCAGTGTGTTTTTTACATTCTGTATCATTGGTTCTATTTGATGAAGGTCGTTTTCTTCGTTGACAACGTCTGCTGCAACGATTATTTGCTCTTTTTCATCAACAGCAACCTGACAATTGTAGGAAGGTTTCTTGCTTCCATCTTTATGCTTCATAATTCGAGCATCGTTATCTGTGATGTTTATTTTTTTCAGCTTTTCTTCATCAAGCTTCTTCTTAGCAGCTTTTATTTTTTCCAGTCTTTTCTTCTTGTCAACAAGCTCTTCTGGAATCTGATATGGTGTCGAGTCACCATAAATTTCATCTTCATGTTTATCTGTCTCAATACTCTCTTTGAGTATCTTATCTATTTCTTTTTCGAGAGCATCCGAACTCTTGCTCTGTCTTGATGAAGCATTTGCCTTAACCTTTGTTCCGTCAATTGAGATACTGGAACCAATCATATCCATTTCTTTACAAAATGTGACAACCTGGGAAAAGATTTCTTTTATAGGGCCAAGATGAGTTGAACGGAATCGACAAATCGTATGAAAATCAGGTTTTTGCATGGCTGCCAGATACATAAATGCAGTATCAGTTTGAGTCATTTGTTGCAGTTTACGTGAACTTCTAATGCCTATAAGGTAACCATAAAGTAATATTTTTAAAAGAGGTCTTGGATGATAGGCTGGGCAGCCTTCCTTAGAGTAAGTGGATTCAATAGCAGTGATATCAACGACATCTACGATGTCGTTTAGTACTCTGGCGATATGGTTTTCAGGAACAAAATCTTCCAGGTCTAACGGAAGTAAAAACTGCTGCTTTTGATCGTACTTTCGAAACATGGGAAACACTGGAATTTGTTTTGTAAAAAAGATAAAGATTACGGGTTTCTGACCCAAATGTATGATAGAGTATAGTTTTGAGACAACCTGTTCAGGAAGTTTTTATTTAAAAATTACAAAACTGCTATCGAAATGAAAACAACGTTATGGAAATTTTCTCGAAAATAAAAAAAATTAGACGATTATTATTAAAATGAAGAGAGATAATTAATTAGAAGCCTAGGCTCTCCTTCCAGCAGCTTTGTATTTTCTTTTTTTTCAAAGTAAGCCGGAGAAGACAGAGGATTTTATTACTGTATCTTAGGGGGGTTAAAATATGATTTCAAGGAAAATGAATCTGGAAAGTTTGGATGAGTCGAAAAAATACCGTGTTGGCGCATATAGTGCCAGGTATGTCCCAAAAACAAAAGAAAAAGGAATTCCAAAGTATGAATTTCCTGAGGAGGGTATGAGCCCGAGAGCAGCTTATCAACTGGTACATGATGAGCAGAGCCTCGACGGCAATCCTTTCCTGAATCTGGCAAGTTTTGTCAACACATGGATGGAACCGGAAGCAGATAAGCTTGTCATGGAAAACATCAGCAAAAATATCATAGATATTTTCGAATATCCTCAAACTTCCAGAGTTATTCACCATAATATGGTGAATATGCTTGGACGCCTTTTTAATGGCCATCACACCGATTTTGTGGGCACTTCAACAGCTGGCTCTTCAGAAGCTATAATGCTGGGTTTGCTGGCTCATAAATGGAGCTGGAAAAAATCGGGGAGAGGTACGGATAAACCAAACATAATTTTCGGAAACGATGCTCACGTTTGCTGGGATAAGTTTGCCAGGTACTTTGATGTCGATACCAGAAAAGTTCCAATAGATAAAGATAGGCGTACAATTACAGCCGAAGCTGTCGCAGAAAGGATTGATGAGAACACCATCTGTGTCGGTTGCGTACTGGGAACGACTTTTACGGGAGAAATAGATCCTGTAAAAGACATCAACGATTTACTTCTGGAATATAAGGAAGAAAAGGGCTGGGATATACCCATCCATATCGATGCTGCAAGTGGAGGCTTCATATTACCTTTTACCGAACCGGATTTTGAGTGGGATTTCAGGCTGGAAAGAGTAAAATCCATAAACGTTTCAGGGCATAAGTACGGATTGACTTATCCGGGCCTTGGCTGGCTGATCTTCCGTAATAAAAATGCCCTCCCCGAAGACCTGATTTTCCATGTAAACTACCTTGGGGAAATGGAAGATTCGTACACCCTGAACTTTTCAGGAGGCAGTGCAATGGTCGCAGCCCAATATTACAATTTTTTAAGGTTCGGAAGAGCTGGCTATACCGGAATAATGAAAAAAATCCTTGCCGTTTCCCAGGATCTCGCCGAAAAGGTTGACAGGTTGGGACGTTTCGAAATGCTGAACAAAGGAGAAAGGCTCCCTATAATTGCTTTCCGACAAAAAGAGAAGACTGGCTATTCCCTGCTCCAGCTCTCGCACAAATTGAGGGAAAAGGGCTGGATAGTCCCCGCCTACTGTCTTCCGGAAAATGCGGCGGATATCGAGATAATGCGCATTGTCGTAAGAGAAAACTTAACTCCTGACATGGCATCAATTATAGTCGAAGACCTCGAAAAAGCCTGTCAATTCCTTGAAAATGGAACCGAAGCCGGGGCAGAAAAACCATGCCCGTCAGGAAAAGACATGGCTCATATTTGCTGAAAACTTGCATTTCAAGCAGCTTGTTTTTTGAAAAATCGGCTCTCAAACCAATAAAAGATTGACGTAGACGCAGTGAGGTGGGATCAATATTCCACACAAACTTCCTGCTTTGATAGTTGCCGGTGAAAAATACGCAAATGAATCAATTTCCGACCAGGCAATGAAAGCCGTGCAGGGCCGAAAGCTGCGAAATTATAGAATTTTCTATGGAGGATAAACGTATGCAGGCAACAGTCAAATATTCTGGAGTGATTCCTGATTACAGTCCGGAAAAAATGAATGACGCTTTTGAGGAATTCAGGCAAAATTATCCGGAATTTGAAACAACGCTCATTCTCGATAGACTGAGGGAGCTTGAGTATGCACGCCTGGACCGGCATGATCAAATCTATATGGATTATACAGGTGGAGGGCTGTATGCCAGCAGTCAGCTCCTCAAACATATGGAATTACTTCAACACAATGTTTTTGGGAACCCTCATTCGGAAAATCCCACATCAATGGCTATGACAAAGCTTGTGGATCAGACCAGAGAAAAAATATTAAGCTTTTTTAATGCGTCTCCTGACGAATATGTGGTTATCTTTACACCCAATGCAACAGGTGCCCTCAGACTGATAGGAGAAGCCTATCCGTTCGAAAGAGGAGGGCAGTTTTTGCTGACCACGGATAATCATAACTCAATCAATGGCATCAGGATTTTTGCAGGGAGTAAAGGAGCTTTAGTAAACTACATTCCAGTATCATCCTCTGAACTAAGAGTGGATGAAGAAAAGCTCGATATTTATCTTGATCAGGCCATACCCGGAGGGAACAACCTCTTTGCCTATCCTTCCCAATCTAACTTTTCGGGAGTGCAGCACCCCATGGAATGGATAGAAAAAGCTCGGAAAAAAGGTTGGGATGTATTGTTGGACTCTGCTGCCTTCGTTCCTACCAATCGCCTTGACCTTGACCAGTGGAATCCTGATTTTGTCTCAATCTCATTTTACAAAATTTTTGGTTACCCTACAGGCCTAGGCTGCCTCCTTGCCCGAAAAGATGCTTTGAATAAACTAAAGAGACCCTGGTTTTCCGGAGGAACCGTCAGTATGGTTTCCGTCCGGAAAGAAAACTGGTATCGGCTGCACCAGGGAAACGAAGCCTTTGAGGCTTTTGAAGACGGCACCATTAATTATCTCAGCATACCTGCCCTGGAAATAGGATTGAATCACATAGAAGGGATTGGTGTGGACACCATTCACAAAAGAGTAATGGGTCTTACAGGCTGGCTGCTGGATAAGATGCAGGCTCTGAAGTATCCCAATAGCCAGGCTCTGGTAAAGATTCACGGCCCATCCGTGCCTGAGAAACGGGGAGCAACAATTGCTTTTAACCTTTACCATGAGGATGGAAGAACTTTTGATTGCCATACAATACTGGATGCGGCAAATGAGGCAGGTATCTCTTTAAGAACAGGCTGCTTCTGCAATCCTGGAGACGGAGAGATCAGCCATGAAATTAGCAGAAATGAGATGGCTGAATGCTTTGAGAAGCTGGATTCTTCCAGCCGGTATCCTTATGGCTCGGATTGCAAGAACTGTGAAGCCTGCCTTGCCGTAAAAACTAAAATGGAAAGCATACGCGTATCGCTTGGCCTTGTGACAAACTTCTCAGACGTCTATAGATTTATGCACTTTCTCTCCGGACTTATGCTCGAACCCGAGGCCCAAATTATTGAATCAGAAAAGGTAAAGCAAAGAGTATTCCTGAGAAGAGGACCGTAAGCAGGAAGAACGAAAGAGATTCTCCCGGGATTCTGTACGGAGATCAGAGGAAAAAATTCATTCAATACTGAAAGGAAGAATCAGAGAACAGCGACGCGGATAAATCGGTAGAATGAAACGGTGAAACGGATTAACAGGTAGAATGGAAAGGCGAAACGGATAAATAGGTAGAATGGAAAGGCGAAATGGATAAACAGATATAAAAAGGTTTCTTAGGGGGTTTTTCCAGAGAATCAAACCTCCTTAACAACCCTGAATCCCAGGCTGTTGAGCCTCTTATCCTGTGGCGCAAAAAGTCTTTCAGCCGACCGGCAGCAGCCTGCGTTTCCGTTCCAGCCTCCACCTCTTCTTATCCTCACCTGAGTAGATATTCCCTGGAAGGAGCTCTCCCAGGCCCTCCCATCTGAAGGTGCTCCTTTGTAGCTGATATGGTACTCGTCCTGCACCCACTCACCTACATTTCCGTAGATGTCGTAAAGGCCCCAGGGATTGGGCTTCTTCAAACCGACTGGATGAGTTTCAAGTCCTGAGTTTTCAAGAAACCAGGCATGTTCTTTAAGTTTCGTTTCATCATTACCGAAAAAGTAGCTGCCTGTGCTTCCTGCCCTTGCTGCATATTCCCACTCGGCTTCTGTAGGGAGGCGGTAAATTGCGCTCCTTCCACCATTATTTTCAAGAGTGTTAAGTTTTCGGATAAAAGCCTGTGCCTCTTCCCAGGAAACAGTTTCAACCGGATGCTTTTCCCCTCTGAAAAACGAGGGGTTACTTCCCGTAACTTTACTCCACTGTTCCTGGGTAACCGGATACCTGCCAAGATAAAAAGGCTTTTTTATAGATACCCTGTGTACAGGGCTTTCCCAGAGCTTTCTGCGCTTCTCCCGGGAAGGAGAACCCATCTCAAATTCTCCTGCAGGGATCAGGACAAACTCCATTCCGATTGAGTTTCGGATCAGGGTATCGCTTCCGCTTTGACGGTTAATGACGTCTGAAATCGAATCTCCGGCTGAACTATTAGTTCCGGTACTGGCTGAGTTTTTAGTTAAATTCTCAGCCAAATCTTCATCCAGGCTATCAAAAGAAGGCGCAGATGCTTTTGAGCATGTACATTCTTTACAAAGGTGTATGTTTGGATCCAGAGGCTCACAACTCCAGTATGAATAAGTAAACACTCTTCAGCTTTTTGCTATTTTCTTCTTTTGTTTTTTATTTCTTCCCGTTTAACTTTTATTAATTTTTTGATTTTTCATTCTGCTTAGATTAGTTATACTGAACTTCAATTTTCGGCGGTCCCGTATTAATCGGTTGATATTATCCGGATATCCGAAACCGGGACCTTTTGTTTTATTGATACTACCCCTTTCAGGTGAACCTGTCAAGTCTGCAACTCAAAAAGGAACAGACAATTCATCAGACAATTCATATCTTTCCCTGGAGCCCTCATTAAAATTCACAGATAAGTATAAAGCGCCTCTGCCAGCTTGTCTAACGGCCCTGAGAAAAAAGAAATCCAGACTTGAAAAAGCAATAAAAAACACTAAGTATAGACATGGAATCCCCACGGTTTCCTATTTCACTTTCACTTGCTGGCTTTTTTCTTCTTCTTTTTCTTCTTTTTCTTCATTTCAGTCTTTTAGGGAAAGGCCGCTCTTTCGCGTTGAGCGGAAAAGAACGACTCAATATAGCGAGTAAGGTTGCATGGTGAAGAAAATCTTAATTTAGTCCGCTTGAGTCCAGCTCACTTTTTAACCCATAAATAGTCTGCTTGAGCAAAACTACCTGTAAAAACCATCAATTAGTCTGCTTGAGCGAAGCGAAACAGACCGCGTACTCCCGAGGCGCAATTCGGGCGGCTCAACTCTGCTAAGACAGGAACGACATGATATGGAAAATAAGGTTGTATGGATCAGAATCCGAGCGTTTGAGTCAGACGTTGCTTTTTCCAAAATATCAACCATGTAAAGGTGGACGACCCAATTTTTAGTTTCCACATAATTTAGTTTCCACATAATTTAGTTTCCACATAATTTAGTTTCCACATAATTTAGTTACCGCATAATTTAGTTACCGCATAATTTAGTTTTCACATTATAATTTGATTTAGTTTTTCATAGTCTTATTTGAATTTTTCAAATAATATTGCAATAAATAATTCTCCGGAGAGCCTTAAAATTCGAAAAATATTAAAATATAAGGAGAGAAATTAGGCTCAAGAATGAAATTTTTTTGCGGCTTAAACAAAAAAGTCTTTAATGAATTATACGAACAGCGGATAAACTTCAGGTGTACAGATGAAACAGTCACTGGTCAATCTCATCTTCTATTCTGACAGGAGAAAAGATCTTTTACTTCTTCTGAAAGAAGAGCCAAGAGATATTGATACAATCAAGAAATTGCTTAACGTAGATGCCAGCTCTATCCAGCCACATATTAAGAAAATGAAAGATGCCTACCTGATAATTGAAGAAAAGAAAGTTTACATGTTATCCGAAATCGGAAAAGTAATAGTTGAAAATATGGAGCCTTTCCTGAATTCGATAGAGGTCTTTGAAGTTAATGGCGAATACTGGAAAAACCGGGATTTAACTCCTATTCCCGAGTACCTTCTGGAGAGAATTGACGAACTCGGGAAATGCGAACTGCTTGAGCCCGACGTAGAACACATGCTTGAAACTCCAAAGGTTTTCGTGGATAATATCCAGAGTTCAAAAGAGATCTTTACCCTTGTATCTTATTTCCATCCGGAATCACCTTTCCTCTACGCAGACCTTGTGGAAAATGGGGCCAAACTCACACTTTGCATGACGAAAAATGTTATAGAGCGTCTGGTTTCCAGTTATCCTGAAGAAGCGGAGAGACTTTTCAAAAGCGAAAATTCAAAAATATTCACCTGCCAGAAACCCTCACCCATTCCAATAATCGTTGTAACGGACAAGTTCCTTTCACTAAAACTCTTCGAAAATGACGGGAAGTTGAGAGACCAGCTACTCATATCCACCGAAGAAAAGGCTTTAGGCTGGGGAAAGGAGCTTTTCTGGTACTGCATGCGGGTGGCTGAACCAACGGAAGAAAAGCCGGAAATTTGAATTTTTTATTCCAAACCTTCTCAAAGTTCACTCTGCTTTTCACGACTTCGAACTTTTTCGCACTCGCAGTAAACCATCTGGATTTTCAGTCCTTTGCTATCGATTTCAGGCTCATTGGGCACATAAGTAAACCCACAGATGCCCCCCATTTGTGCGGTGAGCGCGGCTGCAAGAGCATCCAGAATATCGTCTTTTGAAAGGTCCTTTCGCCTGTACTTCGAAAGGGCATATTCGACGATTTCTTCGGCAAAAGGGCAGACATTATCCAGAACTTCCTTTCTTTCAAGAAAACCTTCATCTTTCTTTTTCGGGTATTTCATGGGAAAGCCTGCAAAAGCCTGAAAACAGATTTCAGGTCCGACTTCCCTGACCTTTTCCCTGAAATTTTCGTTTTCGACCAGAAAACCGTCCACATCCCGGATTTTGGGCACTATGTTCCAGGCCTGTTTTGAGATGCGTTTTCCCGTGAGCCTTTCGTTAACCTCACAGGCTTCCTTATAGGTTTTCGCATAAATTGCTTCCCTGCACGGCACCGGAAAAATGCTGGACTTCCGAGCTTTCAGAATACTCCGGGCTCCAAGGTCCGAAAGCCGCTCTCCACTCCCTCCTGTTTTCAGGCCTATAGGAATATCGATAAGAATGAGGGGGTCAACCTGCTCATAGTTATTTTTCAAAAAATCAACAAGGCATGAGAACTCAGGGAAAATTTCAACCTTCCAGCTACAGTCGGACTCATTTCCTCCTCCAAAGAACACTACAAACCAGCCTGCTCTACAACCGTCAACCCCGACAAAGACCTTTTTTCCCATACCTGTACCTGGGAGTGCAAACTTAAAAGAGTTTTTCCCGTGAAGATAAGGGATTGCTGGAAAACGTTAATTAGCAACAGGGTATACGAACATGATCTACTAATTAAACCAATCCGTAGAAATGCTAAGAATCCTTAAAAAATCTGATAAAATCGGAGGCAGGTTATGAAGTTCTGGTTGCTCAAAGCCGCAGGCACTCTGGAAGATGAAGAGATAATCCTTGAGAACAGCGTGATTACCATAGGAGGGGCGGAATTTCCGGATTTATCCGTTATTGAAGACGAAAAGCAGATAAAGAAGCTCATACTTGAGAAATATCCCGGCATGAAGGGAGAACTTTCCGAAACCTGGGCAGGGGAAATCTATTCCTTTATCGCAAAAATAAAGAAAGGAGATCTTGTGGCAGTCCCTTTCAAGACCAGAAATGAGGTGATGATCGGAAAGGTTACCGGAAACTATGAGTACAGGCAGCTCAGCGACTTTATAAGCCACACCCGGCTGGTCAGGTGGCTTAAAACCATTCCAAAAGGGGACTTTGAAGAAGAATACGACGTTGACCTCAACGCCCCCGAGGCTATCTCCTTAATAAGCACCGAACCTGAAAAGCTTTCTGGCTTAGTCGAAACAAAAAGCCTGGAAACCCTCACCAGAGAACTTTCCTTTGCCCTTGAAGACCTGGACTTGATGAAGGAGAAGATGCTCGAACTTGTGAACAGGCTGGCTGAAACCGAAGAAATACCTGAAGTGCGAAAAATAGCGGCAGAAATGGAAAAGATACTGAAAGAAAAATGAGAAAAAGAAGAGGAGAGGGAAGTTCCCTCGATCTGAAAATTATTTTAATCTTATTAAATCTTTTTAGTTTTATTAAATCTTTTAATTAAATCTTTTTGCCTATAAGGTCGTTAAGGTCAAGTTCAAACCCTACAACGGCATATCCGAGTGCGAAGTTGCTTATTACTTCGGGGTGGAATTCTCCAAAAACTCCGAGCTTTTTGCCATTGACATAAACATCTGCCCGCCTGCCTTCAAGGAAAGCCGGGTCTTCGGACTCTTTTACCTCATAGGGAAGCATCATCTCCCTCATCAGGGCGTCCACTACCTCGTATACCTCGGTGAAGTTTGCCTGCGGGTGGATTGAGACCGCAGCTACGTGCTGACCGGTTGTCTCGTTGCTTACGACTTCTCCGAACTCGAAGATCTTCTGCGGAAGTTCCCTGTGCTGGTTTAAGGAAAGAATTTCAAGCAGATTCGGGAGCACGGTTGTCCGGATCATTGTCTGGTCTTCGCTGATCGGATGAAGCACGTAGGTAACATCATCAGTCTTTGGCCTGCACATGTTTTCAAAGTTGATCTTTTCGCTGGTAAGCGTAAAAGGCATAACCTCATAGTAGCCGAGCCCGACCATAATTTCGTTTACCGAGGCCCTCATGAGAGAAATCGGATGAGATTTGCCCGGGGTATAGGTCTCAGGAACCTTTACCTTGATATTCTCATAGCCGTAACCTTTGGCAATGTCCTCTACAAGGTCATAGTTATGAAGGATGTCTGCCCTGTAAGCGGGCACCTTTACTTCAACGGCTTCCTTATCAAGGGCAGCTGCTCCAAAGCGCATCCTTTCAAGCTGTTTTACGATCTCTTCAACCGTGAGGTCCATGCCCATCAGGGCTTTTACCTCGCCTGTTGTAAGCAGCCTTTCTTTGGGCTCAAGGTCAGGCAGGACAAGTTCTTCGCCTCCCGGACGGATTACCCTTACAAACTCAATCTGACCACCTCTTTCGGCAAGGGCTGTGACCACGATGTTCAGGGCAATGTACACAGCTTCCCCGAGACCTGTGACATCAATGAAGAGGTCGGTTGTCTGTTCGGTAACAGTGGTAAGTGTCCCGTTGATGATGGGTGGGAAGGACAGCACGTTGTCATTTGCATCCAGGATGATCGGGTATTTTTCAAAGTCCTTTACGAGATGGGCAAACCTTGTGCCTTTGGGGTGCTTTTCCAGAATATCGGTCATACTCATTTTTTCAGTGTAGTCAAGGGGCACGAATTCAAAGCTGGGGTCAACTGCCATGTACCTGAAGGGAGGCTGCACATTTTTAAGGTCATGGACGCCGATAGAAACTTTTTTCCTGTTTCTCCCAAGGCCCCAGTGCAGGTCTTCCTGCAGGTCCATGAGGGACTTGATGGAAGAGGACGTAAACTTTACTCCCCTTACAACCGCACACCCGAGGAAGGGCCTGATCTTCAGGATATTCTCACTGACAGATATGGATACCTCGTAAGGCTTTATCGCATATTCGGGAAGCCCCGTCTCAAGGTCCAGAAAACCCCTCATTGCCCTGGCTGCCCCTTCCACACTGTAAAGGTCAGGCCTGTCAGGGAAGAACTCGATATCGACATACTCGTCTTCAACTCTTTCGATATCGGCCCCAATCATGGGCACCCTTTTTATGATGGTTTCCTTATCTGTTCCCGTGAGTTTCTCAAGGTCTTCATAATGCAAGGTGATTACTGGCATGGGGATTTCATCTCATCTCTTACTAGCTAACTTAACCCCAAAAATAATCAACTTTAGATTTAATGCTTTTGTTTCCGGACATTAGGAAAACAGCAATTTTTCAGTTCCGAACTTTTGCTTCATTACTTCAGCCCTTTCCGGCTAAATTGCTTTTCCCAAAAGCCTCAACAGAAGCCGCATCAGAAGCCTCATCAAAAGGTTCTATTTTACTTAGAGAGAGCTCACGGCCGAGATAAACTGCCCTTTATCTTCATTTCCACTTATCACACCCATTATTCCTTCGTTGCCGGTTTTAAGGGGAAGTTCAATAATGAAAGAAGAACCTTCCCCAGGCACACTCTCCGCCTGGATGTTTCCGCCGTGCATTTCAACAAACCTTTTAACAAGGAAGAGTCCGAGTCCTGTCCTTTCGTACCTGCGCTTGAAGAAAGAGTCAGGTTGTTTGAAAGGCTGGAAAAAAGAGTCCATGTCTTCCCGGGAAATTCCTATTCCGGTATCTTTTACGCAAATTCGAACCATATTTCCAATTTTTGCTGCCGAGACTGTTATGGACCCCTCTTCCGGAGTGAACTTTACAGCATTGCTTATAAGGTTGTAAAGGATTTGCTTGAACATCATTTTGTCAGCATAGAAGCTTTTTATCCCGGAGTCGACCTCAAAATTAAGGGACAATTTTTTCCCGGATACCCGCGGACGGAATACTTTTTCGATATCTTTAAAGATCTTTGTAAACTCGAAATTCTCAGGTTCCAGAAAAGTCTTTCCAGCTTCTATTTTTGAAAGGTCAAGGATGTCATCTATGAACTGGAGCAGGTGTTTGCCGCTGATTGAAATATTATTAATGTATCTGGCCTGGCGCTCGCTAAGTTTTCCGGAGCTATCTTCAAGAAGCAGATCCGAAAACCCGATAATTGAATTAAGGGGTGTCTTCAACTCATGACTTACGGTGGCAATAAACTCGCTTTTAGCCTGGCTGGCATCTTCGGCAATCCGGACTTTCAGAAGGGCGTCTTCGGCTCTCTGCCTTTCAGTGATGTCCCGGCTCACTCCCACAAGCCCTATAAAGTTCCCCGTTTCGTCGTAAAGGGGAGCTTTTACAGTCTGCAGCAGGACTTTCCTCCCGTCAGGGCGAGTTGCCCACCTCTCCCGGATAATCGCTTTCCCGGTTTCAAATATCTCCTTATCCTCGGCATTGAGAAAGCTGGCTACTTCTTTAGAATAAAAATCCGGGTTCTTCTTCCCCACAACGCCCTCTGTCGGCCTTTTCACAAATTCACAGAAGACAGGATTACACCCCAGGTAAGTCCCTTCGGGATCTTTAAAAAAGACGGCATCAGGAATTGAGTTCAATAGTCCGGAGAGCATTGACCTCTCCCTACTGAGTTTCTCCTGCATCTCTTTCCTCTTTTCCACTTCAGCCTTTAATTTTTCAACGCTTGCCACTGTGCTTACCCATTTCAGTAGCCCTGCAGCAATCAACACGTAACTGACCGGGCCTCCAAGAAAGGCTTTTAAGAAAATATTATGCAAAGGGCTCACAGGGTTTTCTCCAACCAGCCGTAAACTTTCATACAGATCCGCAAGATGCCCTGCAAATAAAAGGAAAAATCCGGCGATAATAAGGAACCAGCCTTTCCGGGAAATATTTGCACTTTTTCGACCAATACTCCAAAAATAGAATATGATTATTAGCAAGGTAAAGGAACTCATAACTTCCAGACTCACATCATCCATGGCAGATCACCCAAAAATACTGATTCAATGGCTTTTTTCAGAAATATTCACACATGCTGCAAATACATGATACCCATGATACCTGATAATAGTTTATAAAGATACCGGAAAAAAGCTTCCTTTTTCTTTATAAATAATATATAAATATTTCTATCACATCAAAAAAACAAATTTCAAAAAGTAATTCCCTGTTTCGGGAAAAGGTAAGGGCAAGACTTAGAAGTAATTCTGGGAGTAATAGTACCCCCTTCCCCGATAAAGAAACAATTATTAATGGGCAAAAATTAATGGGCAAAACCTGTTCTTTTCCCTAAATAATGAGACAGCCGAGAATGATACTCACAGGAATCCATGAAGCCGGAAAAGGTTCTATGATCGAGTCCATCTGCATATAAGGCATAAAAATTGAGAGCCTAAATCGATTTCGCAGCTCCCACAGCGCAGAATAGACAGTAGCAGCTCTTCCGACAAATAGCCTAGTTTTTTTTCATTCCCATAGCAGTCACTTTTTTGTCAATACAGGGCTTGAAATCAGATAGGCTGCGTCAGCTGTCCCAGCTTATCGGTGAGCCTGATATTCTCTGAATAGTCGACCGGACAGACGACCACTGAGACCACATCTTCGGCAAGAGCCTTCTTGAGCGTTGGCAAGAGGTCGGCAGCCACCTCAATGCGGTAGCCCCTGGCCCCGAAGCTTTCGGCGTACTTGACAAGGTCCGGGTTGCCGAAATCGACAAAGGAATGGCGCCCCAGTTCCAAGTCCATCTTCCACTTGATCAGGCCGTAGGCGTCATCGACCCAGACGAGTACAACGAACGGGATACGTTCCCGTATCGCAGTCTCCAGTTCCTGGGAATTCATCAGGAAGCTGCCATCTCCCGTTACGGCGAGCACCTTCCGGTCAGGATAAGCGAGTTTCGCGCCGATCGCCCCGGGCACAGCAAACGCCATCGTCGCTAAACCGTTCGAGATCACACAGGTATTCGGCTGATACGTCGGGTAGAGGCGGGCCATCCACATTTTCAGGGCACCGGTATCAACCAGCGCGATATCCGAATCCCCCATGGCCGCGCGGATGTCGGAGACCAGCCGCTGCGGTTTGACTGGATATGCATCGGCACGTGCCCCATACTCGAGCTCTTCCCTGAGCAGGTTACGGATTTTTCTGTCCTCGGCATCCAATCCCTCTTTCGGAGTTATTATTGCGGCTAGCCCGTCAAGCGCAGCCGAGAGGTTCCCCTCAACACTGACGGTGACGGGATAGTGAGCATCGATCTCGGCCGGGTATCGATGCAGGTGCAGGATCTTCTTGTCGGCATTGGGGTTTATGCGTACGGGATCGAACTCCTGGAGATCATAGCCGACGCAGACGATCACATCCGCCTCATCGAATCCGAAGTTCACGTAGTCATGCTGCATGAACCCTATGGTGCCCAGGGAGTTGGGATGGTCATCAGGGAAGATACCCTTGCCCATGAACGTGGTTGCAACCGGGATCCGAAGGCGTTCGGAGAACCGGACAAGAGCGT